>JAHBWW010000003.1:0-349126 GCA_019636795.1 Phycisphaeraceae bacterium | reverse complement strand
GAGTGCGTTCAACACGCTCAGTTCGCGGCTCGAGTCGACGCACATTCGCCTTCAGGATGAGGTGGAGCGGTTGCGGAGCGAACTCAGCGCCGCGAACGCCGAGCTTGAACGCTCGCGGCGTCTCTCGGCATTGGGCGAAATGGCAGCGGGCATCGCCCATGAGGTACGCAACCCGCTCGGGTCGATCAATCTGTACGCCCGGATGCTGGAGCAGGACCTGGGCGATCGCCCGGCGGAGCGTGCGATTGCAAGCCGCATCAGCGCAGCGGTGCGCGGGCTTGATGCCATCGTCAATGACGTCCTGACCTTTTCGAGGGAATCGCGGATCGATCCTTCGGCGGTTGCGGCAGAAGAACTCGTCGAGGATGCCCTGAACAGGTGTGCGGATCTCCTTGATCGGGGGATACAGGTGGTGCGGCGCCCGGGACTTGTTGGGTGTGCAGCAACGGTCGAATGTGATCGAGGCCTGATGGTGCAAGCACTTGCGAATGTGATTCGCAACGCGGCGGAGGCGACGCTCGAGGCCGGGGGAGGAAATGTTGTCGCGCTGGATGTGCGCATGAGCGCGGATCTTGCGGGTTCTGGTGGCGGAGTGCCGATGGTGGTGTTTCGTACAGAGGACAGTGGGCCGGGAATCAGCGACGAGGTTTTGGAACGGATGTTCAACCCCTTCTTCACAACGCGAGCGACCGGGACGGGCCTTGGGCTTCCGATCGTGCATCGAATCGCGGAGGCGCATGGCGGGCGCGTGGTGGTTCATCAGCACAGCGGATGCGGTGATGGGGGTCAAGGGGCGACGATTGAAATTCACATCCCGGGTGTGTTCCCCGGGAGGCGTGTGTGGGAACCGACAGGGTGTGGAGCGGGTCGTGTTGCGGTGCGGCACGACGTTCAAGTCATGGAGCGAGCAAGATGAGCGTGATCCTGGTTGTGGACGACAAGGAAATGTTGCGTGACAGCGTTGCTGCGACGTTGAGTCGCGCAGGATTCGAGGTGCAGGTGGCCCAGGACGGGCCATCGGCGCTGGAGTCGATTCGGTCCAAGCGCCCGGATGCGGTGGTGAGCGACCTGAAGATGCCTGGCATGACGGGAATCGAGTTGCTTGAGCGGATCCGGGGGGTGGATGAGGATCTTCCGGTGGTGCTGATGACCGCGTTCGGGTCGATCGACACCGCGGTGAATGCCATGAAGCACGGTGCGTTCGACTACCTGACCAAGCCCTTTGAGGGTGACGAACTGATTATCACGATCAAGCGTGCGCTGGCGCATGGGAAGTTGGTTCGCGAGAATGCGCTGCTGCGTTCGGCTGCGGCACCGGTTCGCTCGGCGGAGGCACTGCAGGGTTTGAGCCGCATCATTGGTGATTCTCCTGCGATGCGTCGAGTCAAGGCGCAGATCGAAGCGGTTGCGGATTCGCAAGGGACGGTACTCATTACGGGGGAATCCGGATCTGGCAAGGAAGTGGTGGCGCAGGCGGTACATGACCTGAGCAGCCGGCGCAAGGGCTCATTTCTGGCGGTGAACTGTGCAGCGCTGACCGAGTCGTTGCTGGAGAGCGAGTTGTTCGGGCATGAGCGGGGCGCGTTTACTGGGGCGGAGCGACTTCGCAAGGGTCGGTTCGAGCTGGCCGATGGCGGAACGCTGCTGCTCGACGAAGTGTCGGAAGTTTCTCCTCAGATTCAGGCCAAATTGCTGCGTGTCCTGCAGGAGCGGGCGTTTGAGCGGGTGGGTTCGAGTGTAACGATTGGCGTCGATGTTCGGGTGATCGCGACGAGCAATCGCGACCTGCCGCGGGCGGCCGCGCGTGGGGACTTCAGGCAGGATTTGTTTTTCAGGCTCAATGTGCTTCCGATTCACCTTCCGCCGTTGCGAGATCGACTTGAGGATGTGCCTGCGATTGCCAAGCACTTCGTGACGAAGATATCGGAGCGTGAGGGTCTTGAGCCGGTGGAGATCGAGCCCGAAGCGATCAAACTGCTCATGAGTTACAACTGGCCCGGCAACGTGCGCGAGTTGCAAAACATTGCGGAGCGTGCGGTTGTGTTGTGCGGGGTGCGGCGAAGCGCGGGCGCTCCGAGCAAGGTGATCAGCAAGGAACTGATCGAGCCCTGGCTGGTTCCGGTACCGGTGCAGCCTCGGGTGCGTGCGCAGTTCATGGGGCGCGATGAGCCTTCGTTCGGGGCTGAGAGTTTCATGGAGTCGAAGTCGTCGAGGGTTCCCGGGCGGCGGCTGGAGGACATTGAGCGCGATGCGATCATCCAGACACTCGAGAGGTTCAACGGGCATCGCCAGAAGACGGCTGACGCGCTGGGCATCGGCGTGCGGACGCTGGGCTTGAAGCTGAGGAAGTGGAAGGACGATAATCTGGTGTCGCACTCGTTGTAGGTGTGGCCCGCTATTTGCGGGGGGATTTGGCGTGTTTATCGATCAACTTTCCAACGCGGGTTCGCTGCCGGTCGTTGAGGCTGCGTTGCGATTCGCGAGTCAGCGGCAGAAGCTGATTGCGCACAACATTGCGAACTTTGAGACGCCGAACTTTCAGCCGGTGGATGTTTCGCCCAAGCGGTTTCAGGAAGCACTTGCGGGTGCGGTGAAGGATCGGCGGCGTGCGACGGGAGGGATGCACGGCGAACTTTCAATCGGGCGGTCGTCGGAGATCGAGCAGTCGCGCGATGGAGGGCTGATCCTGAGGCCTCGAACGAGTGTCGGGGGCGTGCTGGCGCACGATCGGAACTCGAGCGACCTTGAGCGGACGATGCAGGCGATGGTTGAAAATGCAGCGGCATTTCGCGTGGCTGCGGACCTGTTTCGAACCAGGGCGGGTGTAGTCAAGAATGCGATTGCTGAACGTGTTGCATGATCGTGAGGGATAGCGATGTATGGAAGCCTGGATATTTCGACGAGCGGGATGATCGCGCAGCGCATTCGGATGGGCGCGATCGCGGCGAATATCGCGAACTCTGAGACGATCCTCGATTCGTCGGGGAATCTGAACCCGTTTCGCAAGCGACTGGTTCATTTTTCAAGCGGGAATCCTTCGGCAATGAGTCGCAGCGGGCGCGCGATGGGCGTGCATGTGGCAGAGATTAAGGCCGACGCGGATGCGATTCGACCACGATATATCCCTGGCAGTCCCTATGCGGATGAGCAGGGCTATGTGCCTTATCCGGACATCAATCCGTCGCTGGAGCAGATCAATGCGATGCAGGCGGCGCGTTCGTATGAGGCGAATGTGGTGGCTGCGGAGACTTCAAAGCAGATGATGGCACAGGCTTTGCGGTTGCTTGCGTAACAGACGTGGTCGGCACGGATGCCGACGGAGAAAGGATGCGCGGAGCGGATCGATGCTGATGGTTGATTGAGCGAGTGGAGTTGAATGATGAGCGATCCGATCGGATTGATCGGTGCCAGTGGATCGGGTCCTGTTCGCGGGACCGGCCCGGCACACGCGGGGCGAGCGCCCGAGGGTGGTGATTCGTTCAAGCAGGCCCTCATGAAGAGCCTTGAGCAGGTCAATGCGGCTCAGCAGGAGGCTGACCGTGCGGTGGAGGATCTGGTGACGGGCAATCGGCATGATGTCGAGGGCGTGATCCTTGCGACCGAGAAGGCGGACATGGCGTTCAAGATGCTTCAGTCGGTTCGCAACAAGGTGCTCGGGGCGTATGAGGAGATCAAGCAGATCCGGGTGTAACGCGCGGTTTTGGCTCGGCATGATCTGCGCGAAACGGCGCGATGTGCGCACATGGCTCGAGTCTTGTAGAAAAAGCACGTGAGTCTCCGACCAACAGTCCGACATCGCTGAGGAAAAGCGACGAGGCTGCAAGGGCAGGGAGGCCCCGATGGGAAGACTCAACAACGTGCTCGGTCAGGTGCGAACGTACCTCAAGGATCTGGGACCGACGCAGAAGCTGCTGGTCGCGAGCTTGTGCGTGATCGTAGGAATGACGATGTTCCTGGTCACGCAATATGCGGGACGAGGCAAGCTTGTGGAGTTGATGGCGGAGGATCCGCAGCAGCCCGTGCTTGCGACGCTTCGGTCGGCGGGGTTCAAGGTCGAGACGCGAGAAGGCAAAATCATGGTGCCGGCCAGCGATCGGGCTGCAGCTATTGCGCAGTTGAGCGAGGCAGGAAAACTGCCATCGGACTCGACGCTGCTCTTCGGAAATCTGATCGGTGTGCAGGACTGGCGCAACAGCGCGGAGAAGGACAGGCAGCAGTTCATCTTCGCACTCCAGAATGAACTTGGGCGGGTGATCGGTCAGTTTCGCGATGTGCGCTCGGCGAGCGTGATTATCCACGCGCCCGAAGTGGCGGGGCTGGGGCGTGCGTCGCGTGAACCGACAGCATCGGTGACAATTTTCACGTCGAGTGGCGCACCGCCTGCACAGGCGACGATCGACGCAGCGGCGCGGCTGGTGGCGGGAGCACGCTCGGGGCTGATGGTGCGCAACGTGAGCGTCATTGACGGATCGACGGGACGCTCGCGAAAAGTCACTGATGATGGCGACATGGTGTCATCGAGTTACCTGGAACATCAGACGGTCGTGGAGCGTGAGACACGCGAGAAGCTCGAGTCGCTGTTGTCGTACATTCCGGGCGTCATGGTGGCTGTGACGGCGCAAGTCGATGTCACGAAGGTGAACTCGCAGATTCAAAAGCACTTGCCAAAGGGCGAAGGCACAGTGTCGCTGGTCAGGCGGACCGAAGCATCGTCGACTTCGCAATCTGAGGCATCGCGTGCTGCGGAGCCCGGCATCAGGTCCAATACGCAAATGGATATCAATCAGGCGAGTGGATCGACGGGGACGAAGCTGGATACGGAAGATACGGTCGAGGAGATGCAGAACGCGATCGGTGTTGAAACGACGCAGAGGCTCGACCCGCGCGGGATGCCGACGGCGCTGGCAGCATCGATCAACGTGCCGGAAGACTTTGTCGAGTTGCTGGTGCGTCGGTCGCGCGGCGAGGGCGGCGAAGCAACGCAGGTAGCCAGGGCCGATCTTGATGCGAAGTTCGCAGAGATTGAGAAGCAGATTGTCAATTCGGTTCAGCCTCATCTGAAGACGAGGCTGGATGGCGGATCGACCAATGCGGGCGAAGTTTTTGTATCGATGGTGCCTATTCCGATTGGGACCTTGCAGAGCGGCGTGAGTGAAGCCGGATTCCTGGGGGTGCTTTCGAATGGTCAACTTGCGATGGGTGGCGGGGTGATCGAAAAAGTCGTGCTTGGGGCACTTGCGATGGTTGCAGTGGTGATGATGCTGATGATGGTCAAACGCACAGGAAAGCAGACAGAGTTGCCAACGGCACAGGAGCTGGTTGGTGTGCCTCCGGCGCTGGCACTTGATGCGGACGTGATTGGGGAGGCGGAGGAGCGCGACGCGCCGATGGCCGGGATCGAGATCGGGGAAGATGACGTGAAGGTGCAGAAGATGCTTGAGCAGGTCAGCGAGCTTGTCGAGGCGAACCCTGAGGGCGCAGCGAATCTGCTTCAGCGGTGGATTCAGGTTGAGGAGTGATTGAGACTATGGCACGCAAGCCGTTTGAAAAACTTCCGTCGGATCCGTCTTCGCTGAACTCGCTTTCGAAAGCTGCGATCATCCTGCTCATGTTGGGGACCGATGCGGCGGCGAAGGTGCTCAAGACGCTTCCTGCCGAGGCGGTGGAGGAGGTCACAAGAGAACTGGCCAGTCTTGGGCGTGTGGATCAGGCGCTCAAGGCTGCGGTGATCGAAGAATTTTATCACACGGTTATTGCGACGGGGATGGCGCAGGAGGGGAACCTCGATTACGCGAAGATCCTGCTGCAGAACTCGATGGATCCGAAGTTGGCTGAGCGTGTGCTTGGGCAGATTCAGACGCAGGTGCAGAAGACGCCGTTCAGTTTTCTACAGCGGGCCGAGAGCGACAACCTTTTGACGTTCATTCAGGATGAACACCCGCAGACGATTGCGTTGATTACCTGTCATCTTGCGCATCACAAGGCGGCGGAAATCCTGGTGGGTTTGCCGATGCAGAAGCAGATCGAGGTGATCAAGCGCATCGCGACGATGGAGCAGACGAATCCGGAGGTCATCAAGGAGGTGGAACGCGGGCTCGAGTCGAGGTTGTCGAACATGCTTCTTCAGAGCATGGAAAAGGCGGGTGGCGTGTCGACCGTGGCCGAGATTCTGAATCTTGCGGATCGGGCTACAGAGAAGTCGATCATGGAAGGTCTCGAAGGCGAAGATCCGGATCTGGTTGAGCAGATTCGCAGGCTGATGTTCGTGTTCGAAGACATCATGCTGGTCAACGACAAGGGCATCCAGGCGGTGCTCAAGGAAGTCGAGAATGACGAACTGGCGCTCGCGCTCAAGACAGCCAGCCCGGAACTGCAGGAGAAGATACTGGGGAATATGTCTGAGCGTGCGTCGGCGCTGATCAAGGAAGACATGGAGTTCATGGGGCCGGTTCGCGTGAGTGATGTTGAGGCAGCTCAGCAACGCATTGTGGACACAGTGCGCCGACTCGAAGAAGCGGGCGACGTGATGATTCAGGGTCGCGGCGGAGACAATGACCTGATTATGTAGTGATTGGGGGAGTCGTGGCACTGATTCGGCGGGCTGACGCCCACCACATGGCAAGAGACGCGGTGACGCTCGACCTTGGTCGGCTCGAGCAGGTTGGTGAGGCGATGGTTGCGCACGCCAAGGCGCAGGCAGAGCGGATCGTAAACGAAGCATTTGATGAACGTGCACGGCTCATCTCTTCAGCATCGGCAGAGGGGCATGTCAGTGGTAGGGCTGCGGGATTCGAGGTTGGCAGAAAAGAGGGGCATGAGGCGGGTCGCGCAGAGGGAATTGCGGACGCCAGTGCTGCAATCGGTGCGCTTATCGAGGCCTGGGCGGAGGCGCTCTCGGTCTTTATGGAACGCCGCGAGCGCATGCTTCTGGATGCGAGGCAGGATGTCGTCCGGCTTGCGTGCGAGATTGCTGCGCGGGCGACTGGAAGAATCATCGAAATCGATCCATCGACTGTCTGCGACCAGATGGCTGAGATTCTCGAACTCGTGTCCGCAAGGACTCGTCTTCGCGTGCGAGTGTGTGGTGATGACGAGATACTGCTGAATGAGGCTCTGCCCGGCTTGCTTGCACGCCTGGAGAAAGAAGCTCATGTAGAACTGATCGTGGACCCAGCGGTGCACCGCGGATCGTGTGTTGCAATGACGGAGCGCAACGGCGTGATCGATGCATCAATCGAGACGAAGCTCTCTCGCCTGATTGGCTCCATTCTGCCCCTCACGGATTCCGAGCCATGAGCACTCTTGAGCACGAAATCGAGGTGGTGCGGCGTGCGCAAGCGTTGCGCGTTGAAGGCTGCGTGAGCGAATTGCGAGGCCTGAGCATTTATGTTGACGAGTTGCCTGCGCCGGTAGGGGCGCTTGTGAGCATTCGGTCCGAGGGTTCGCGACGGGTGCCCGCGGAAGTGGTTGGATTCAGTGGTCATCGAGCGATTGTGATGCCGCTGTCGCAAGCGAGCGGGATACGTGTGGGTGACCGTGTCACCGTCGTAGAGCGAGAGCAGTCGGTACGAGTTTCGAGAACACTGTTGGGGCGCGTTCTTAATGGGTTTGGGCAGCCAGTTGATGGTGGGTTGGCACTGAGTGGCGGGTTGCCTCGGCTGCTCAACCCGGAACCGCAGCGCGCGATGGCGCGCATGCGTGTGACGCAGCCGATTCGCACGGGCGTTGCAGCCATTGATCTGATGACGCCGATGGGAAAAGGGCAGCGTGTTGGGATTTTCGCTGGTCCGGGGGTTGGCAAGTCAACATTACTTTCACAGATTGCACGCGGGACCGATGCGCAGATCAATGTGATCGCGCTGATCGGTGAGCGAGGGCGCGAAGTAAGGGAATTCATCGAGGATGCCCTGGGGCAGGATGGCCTTTCGCGGTCGGTGGTGGTTGTTTCGACGAGTGACGAATCACCATTGCTCAGGTTGCGTGCTGCGAGACTGGCGTGCAGTATTGCGGAGTACTTTCGAGACGATGGGCTTGATGTGATGCTGATGATGGACTCAATCACGCGATTTGCTCATGCCCAGCGTCAAGTTGGGCTTGCTGTGGGGGAGCCGCCCGCGACGCGCGGATATACACCGAGCGTGTTTGCGAATCTCCCGATGCTGCTCGAGCGCGCAGGCGGGTGCGAAACGAGCGGCGGATCGATAACGGGGCTGTACACGATTCTCGTTGAAGGCGACGACATGACCGAACCGATTGCCGACGCTGCGCGCGGTGTTCTGGACGGGCACTTGATTCTCAGTCGCAAACTTGCGCATCGTGGGCAGTTTCCAGCGATTGATGTACTCGATTCAGTCAGCCGCGTTGCTGAAGTTGTCAGCGATCAGGCTCACCGTTCTGCGCGCCAGCAGTTGATCAGACTGGAGGCCAAGTACAGGGACATAGAGGAATTGGTGCAGATAGGCGCATACGCAAAGGGGTCGGACCCTGATGCCGACGTCGCGATTGCATTGCACGATTCGATTTGTGCTTTGATTCGTCAGCGGGATTCAGATCGCACTCCGTTCGAGAGCAGGCGGGCTGAGTTGATCGCTTTGGCGATGAGGGCTGGCGACCTGTTCCAGCAGCAGGCGCAGGGTGGCCGCGGGCAGAGGAACTGAATCATGGTGAAGTTTCACTTTCGACTTGAGTCCGTGCTGCGCCAACGCGAGCGTGCGGAGCAGGAAGCTCAGCGCAAACTTGCAGCATTCGAACGAGAACGCGTCGTACTCGAGTCGCAACTTCGAGGGTTTCAGCACATGATCGAGCAGGAGCGTGCCGATCTGCGTGAGGCGATTGGGGTGGGCGTGGGAAATCTCGCGGCTGCAAGGCTTCAGGCCAATGCCTCGCTGGGACTGGCGCGGAAGGCGGACGCGGTTGTACTGGTGCTTGCCGGTGTGTGCAGGAGGCGGGACACAGCGAGAGAGGCCTTGGCGGATGCGATGCGGAGGCGCAAGGCGATTGAGGGACTTCGTGATAGGCAGTTGGCAGCGTGGCGAAGCGATCAGCGCCGGCGCGAAGAGGCGGAGAACGACGAAATGGTTGTCATGCGGCATCGATCCAATGCGACGCTGCATGCGGAGCATCACACATGAAAGCTATGTGGAACACGCTGGCAATTCTCGCACTGTCCAATGTTCTTGCCATCGCAGGATTCGTGGGATGGCTCGTGTCATCAGATCGGCTGAATATGGACCGCGCGAGGACCATCCGAGCGATGCTGACTGAGACCGCTGCTGAACAAGCGGCACGTGAGAAGGCGGAGAAGGACCGCCAAACTCTTCTTGAAGCCCAGGCCGACGAAGGCCCGACGGGGCCAGCGCGATCAGCATCGGAGTTGGTCGCGATGCGACTCCAGGCGACAGAGATCGACGTCCTAAGAATCGAGCGACTCAGGCGTGAAATTGAGGACCTTCAACGCAAGTTGGCGCGCGACCAGCAGGTCATGGATGTGCAGGGCGCGCAGTTCATGCAAGATCGGCAGCAGTTTGAGGCGATGCGGGCGAGGATTCGTGAGATCGAGGGAAATGAGCAGTTCCGCAAAGCCGTTGTGGCGTTGGAGACACAAAAGGCATCGGATGCTCGCGAGATTCTTAGCGAGCTCCTGAACGAGGGCGCAGTCGAGCAGGTAGTGTCCTATCTGAATGCGATGGACGAGCGCGTGCGGTCGCGCGTACTCGCGGAGTTTGTCAAGGGCGGGCAGCCTGACTTGGCAGCCCAGTTGCTGGAGTCTCTTCGTACCCGTGGCCTCGAAGCCGCTGCGGTCGGAGAGACATTGAATGAGTGATCAGGTTGCCGAAGTGCGAACGACAAGCCAACCTTCGGAAAACAAATCCAAAGTATCAGCGCGAGGCGCAGGAGCCCCCAAATTTGCGGCGGTTCTTGCCGTTTTTGGCGCAGATTCTGCGCCCGCGAAGAAGCGGGGCGCGGGGCTGAGCAATCAGATCCGCCATGAGACTGCGAACCCGGCCATGGTAGAAATTCACGAGTTGGCAACTGCGGAGTTGCAGACGCCCAAGGCATCGGGATCGGATGGGTCGCGCGATGCGCGTCGGGATGCGCTGATGCAGCGGTCCCCTGCGCCGGAGCAAGCGTCACAGCCGGCGCGAAGCCCAGACCAGTCACGCAATGAGTCGCAGGTCTCGAAGGATTTGCCGGGGGTGAGTTCGCAGGCCACGCCTTCGAGCAAGCATGAGAGAGTTGCGGCAGCCGAGCCTGATCGTGGAAACGGTTTCAGGCAGTCTTCGCCTATGCAGGTGAATGACTCTAAGACTGTTGCATCAAAGGCTCCCTCGGCGGTTGCTACTCCCCAGGGGAGTGGTCTCACGAGCGAGGCAAGGTCAGCTTCACATCCGACCACAGGTCGCGCACTAGTGGGGGTCGATGGCCTCCGCTCTGAACGGGCGACAGCGACAAGACAGCCGAGTCAGTCGATGCAACGGCCGATGTTGCGCGTCGATCAGCAGCAGTTGCCGTCGCAGGTTGCGCGAGCGCTCGCGCGAGTGATGAGCACGGGAGGCGGATCGATGACGTTGCGCCTCAATCCGCAATCGCTCGGTGATGTTCGTGTTGAGATCAGTATTCAGCGGGGAGCGGCGACTGCAATCTTCGACGCAGAAAACCAGTCGGCACGCGATTTGCTCAAATCAGAAATTGATCATTTACGCAGTGCGCTCGAGCGGCGCGGAGTCGTCGTTGAGCGATTGGAAGTCAGGGACGCGGGGACTGCCCGCGTCAGTGAAGCCGAAGGCCCTTTGCACGGAGGCAAGAACGAGTCTTCGGAGGATGAAACGAGCAGTCGCGGGCGGCAGGAATGGAGTCCACCGACCCGGAATGGTTCGTTCGCGGATACGAACGAGAACGCAGTGACCCAAGTGCGGGCGGAGCCGGCAAGTGGGGATTGGACACCGACTTTGCACGTTGAAGTGCGTGCAGAGGGCACGTTGAGGCTTGAAGCCTTGGCCTGATGAGCAAGAAAGGGCACGCGATGAGCGAGATTGACGTGATCGGTACGCGCACAGCGACGCAGGCATCTCAGACCAACGGGTTCTCGGAACTCACGAGCGAGCAGTTTGTCAAGATCATGTTTGCAGAACTTGCCAATCAGGATCCATTTGAGCCCAACGACTCACAAGCGATGCTGAATCAGTTGTCGAGTCTGCGCTCGATCGAATCAGACATGACGCTCTCAGGGAAACTTGATCAACTTGTGGCACGCAACGAATTTGCGAGTGCATCGGGCTTGATTGGCTCGATCATTAGTGGCACATCGATCAATGGCGAGCAGATCATCGATCGAGTCTTCTCCGTCAGCCAGACGGCTGAGGGACCGATTCTCAATCTTTATGGCGGAGCTCGCGTGCGGATGGATCGCGTGCTCGAGGTTACGCACGCGATTTCACGCGATTCTTCAGGAGAGAGCGATGTCTGAAGTCAATGGCGTTTCGCTGCTCAAGAAACTTGGATCGGGCTTAACGCCAACGGAGCGGCTGCCTGGCGGGGGTAGTGTTCGCATTGATGACTTCGCAGCGTTGCTCGGGCGTGCAGCAAAGGGAGAAGTGAACTCCGGGTTGATTGTTACGGTCGAGCCATCTCTCGATCTGAATCTTGACCGCGAGAAGATCGAGGTGCTTTCGCGTATAGCCGACCAGGCGCAGGACCGCGGCGTGCAGCGGGTATTGGTGCGCGATGGGGCTCAGCAGTACATTCTCGATGTCGAGCGTCGTGTGATCGTCGAGCAAATGCCGGCTTCGGGCCGGGGTCTTGTCGCGGGGATTGATGCAGTTGTCGATCTTGCAAGTGAGCAGTCCGAGTCGATGGGATCAGAGGCAGACTCCCGTACCTCAGTGCTCCGTGGGCAAGAGCTTCTTCAGAATCTTGGTTTGTCGCGTCGCACTGTCGATTGAGTTGGTCAAACTATCGGAGAATTCATGGCTTCGCTTACAGCACTCTTTACCGGTCTGCAGGGGTTGAATGTTCACGCCCGTCGGTTGGATGTGATTGGCAACAACATAGCCAATGTCAACACGACAGCGTTCAAGTCGAGCCGCATGATGTTTGAGAATGCGTCATCACGCGATGTGAAGATCGGCTCCGCACCGGCCGACACGACCGGAGGTACCAATCCGCATCAGATCGGGCTCGGAGTGAGCATCGCGGGCGTGCAGCGCGATTTTCGCACCGGAGCCCTCGACAACACTGGCGACCCGCGTGATCTGGCCATCGACGGCTCGGGGTTCTTCATCGTCCAGCGAGCGGGCACGACCATGTACACGCGGGCAGGAAACTTCAGGCAGGATCTCAACGATAATCTCGTGACTCCAACGGGCGAGTGGCTGATGGGCTATGGCGTGAATGCCGATTTCGCTGTGCAGGAGGGGGCGTTGGTTCCGGTCAATGTGCCGCTGGGCAAGTTGAGGCTGGCCGAGGCCACGACAAATGCGACGGTCGCGGGCAACCTGAATACCGATGGCGTGGTGCCTTCGCGTGGATCGACCGTCAACCTTCTCGGAACAGCGACTGCGGGGTTGATTGCCCTTTCGACCTCTACACCTGCGCCATCTGCGGGCAACAGGATTGAACTCACCACGCGCTTGACGCAGATTCGCGATCCGGGCATAACACTGACCGAGAGTCCGCTCTTTGAAGTTGGGCAGACGCTGAGCATGAGCGGGGCGCAGAAGGGACTGTCGTCCATTCCCGAGCGATCGCTGGAGATTACCGAAACAACAACAGTGGCCGACTTGATGGACTTCCTGCGCGTCGCGCTGGGTTTGCACGATACTGGAAGCCCGAATCCGAATGGCCAGACACCGGGCGTCACGCTCGATTCGCAGACCGGGGTCATCTCCATTGTCGGCAACACCGGCACGATCAACGACCTCGATATTGAATCTGCGGATTTGCGTGTACTCGACGCCAGCGGCGCGTTTGTGCGAGTACCCTTTGTCACCAGCAAGTCCGCGGCTGCCGATGGCGAAGCGGTGCGCACAACAATGGTCGTCTACGACTCGCTCGGGAGTGTGACGAGCCTGGATGTCTCGTTTGTTCTCGACAGCAAAACCACGGCGGGGACGCACTGGCGATACTTCATCGAGGGCAACGACAGCCTCGGCGAGCAGCTCGATCTGGGTACGGGCATCATCAGTTTTGATCCGTTCGGGAGGCTTGTGACGGATACGCCGGTGACCGTTTCACTCTCGCGCAATGGGACCGGTGCTGTCACGCCTCTGACGTTTGATGTTTCGTTCACCGGAGCAGCGGGCAGGCTTACCGCGCTTGCCGATCGGCCGAGCGAAGTGGCTGGAGTCTGGCGCGACGGGTTGCCCGCTGGTGTGCTCGCAAACTTTGTGGTAGCGGACAACGGCGATGTGCTCGGCGCCTTCGATAACGGCGCGATTCGCACCCTAGGCCGTGTCGTGCTTGCCAAAGTTCCAAACGATGCAGGAATGGTCGATGTGGGGGGCAACGCCTGGGCAATCGGGCCCAACAGCGGACCGGCGAGCGTTGTCAGCCCCGGGGCAGTTGGATCGGGGTGGATCGTCTCTGGAGCGCTCGAGATGTCGAACGTTGATCTCGGGCAGGAGTTCATCAATCTGATCACGACGTCAACCGGATATTCGGCGTCATCGAGAGTCATTCGAACAACCGATGAACTGATGCAACAGTTGCTCGTTCTCGGCCGATAACACGAGGTTTTCGCATGATCGAGGTGACCAGGCTCAACGGAAAGCGGTTCGTCGTCAACGCCGAACAGATCCGTACGGTCGAAGAAAACCCGGATACGGTCATCACGATGGTCAACGGGGACCATTTCGTGGTACGCGAGACGCTCAAGGACGTGGTTGCCAAGGTCATCGAGTACGGCCGTCATCTGCGGGTGCTCATTCCGCGGACGTGAACCGACGATCGGCGATCAAGTCGGGCCCAAGACAAGCCGATTCCTAGGTGACGGGGTCTGCGTTGGACCCTTGTTTGGCGTCACGGAGGACTGTGCGTGGATATCGGAACCGTGGCCGGTCTTGCAATCGCTCTCATCGCCATCGGTACGGGCATTGTCCTGGGTGGTGGGAATCCACTCGCGCTGATTGATGCGCCGTCGATTGCAGTGGTGTTCGGCGGAACGGCCGGAGCCATTATCGTGTCATTTCCGATCGCGCGAGTGTCCAAAGTGCACTCGATCGTTCTCAAGAGCATCTTCAGCAAGCCTGTGGATCCCGTCTCGACAATCAAGGACATTGTTGGGTATGCGGAAGTCGCGCGTCGTGAGGGGATACTCGCGCTCGAGAATCTTGTGCCTCAGATGAAAGACGAGTTCATCATTCGAGGCGTGAAGATGGCGGTGGACGGCACAGACCCGGAATTGATCAACTCCATTATGGAGACAGAACTCGAAGCCTTGATTGATCGCCATGCTCAGGGAAAGCAGATTCTCGATACAACCGGGCGATACGCGCCGGCTTTCGGAATGATCGGCACTCTCATGGGTCTGATCTTTATGCTCAGCAACATGGATGATCCGTCGAAGATTGGCCCTGGCATGGCGGTGGCCCTCATAACGACGCTGTACGGAGCGATTATCGCAAACGTGGTAACCGGTCCATTGGCTGAAAAACTCTCAGCCCGCGACACCGAGGAAATCATGGTCAAGACGATCGTGATTGCAGGCGTGATGGCGATTCAGTCTGGCGATAACCCGCGCGTCGTCGAAAGCAAACTCCTGACGTATCTTCCTCCAGGTAAGCGGGCTGAACTCGAGAGGAAGGACGCTGCCTAGCGCAGCGATGTGGTCATGGGCAAGCGGCGTCCAATCAGTCAGCCCGGTGTTCCTGAGTGGGTCTTGACCTACGGGGACTTGATGTCGCTGTTGCTCTGCTTCTTTATCCTGCTGGCTGCATTCAGTGAACTCAAGCAACCGCGCGAGTATCGCCGCGTGCTCGATGCTATCAAAGAAGCGCTCGGCTCGACCGGTGGCATCGGGCTTGCCGACCTGAAGGCGGAAATCACGAACTCAATCATCTCGAATGATCCTGAACGTGCAAAGCGTGCCGCCCAGCGCAAGAACACCGACGAGACAACAACGCCGAACGTCTCCGGTCAGGCACCTCGTGCAACAGTGATTCATCAATCCGAGCGAGCAGCGATCGGCGGAGTGTTGCCGTTCGATCCCGGGTCGTATGAACTGTCCCTGGCGGTGCAGCGCACGCTCAAGTTCGAGATCGCACCATTAATCCGCGATCAGCGTTATGTGGTTCAGGTCACAGGACACTCTTGGGGTTCGCCCGATCGACTTTCCGGACTATCGCATGCCGAGTTGTCCTTTCGCAGGGCCGAGGCCGTTGCGCAGTACCTGGTGCAGGATTGCGAAGTCAGTCCGCAGATTCTGCGCATTGTCGCGTCCGGCGATCAGGAGCCGCGCAGCGGAACCCTCGATGTCGGAGACGCATCGGCGTCAAATCGCAGGGTTCAGTTGTATCAGACCGGCCAGACCGTTGATCAGATTCATCCGGATCCGTCCTTCACAGGGCGCAATCCGTAGTTCAGCCCATCAGGAGCACGCACAATGGCCGAACCCGAAGCACAGAGTTCTCCGACCAAGTCTGGAAAGTTGAGCGTCAAGATGCTGGGCATTATCGCGGGCATCATGCTGGCTGAGGGAGCAGCGGTGTACTTCCTTGTGTCAATGACCGCCAGTTCGCATTCAAGCGCCAAGACGCTGCATGGGGAGGCCGAGGCCGAGCGTGAGCAGACTCGCGAGATCGTGCTCATAGAGGATCGATTCCCGAATGTCAGTTCGGGAACCATTTGGTTGTGGGACACGGCGATCTTTCTCAAGGTTCGCAACAAGAACGTGTCGAGGGTGGGCGACGTTATGTCGCGTCGCGAAGCCGAGATCAAGGAGGGTGTCTCGCAGATCTTTCGCCGTGCCCAGGACACGCATCTACGCAACGAGCCGGGGCTCGATACGCTCACACGTCAGTTGACGGCCTATCTGAACGAGGTGTTTGGCACTGACCGCGACGACCTGCCACTGATCGAACGGGTCATCATCCCCAAATGCACGGGGATCAACACTGCGGGCTGAGTGCCAGCTAAAACTGCGCACGAACCGGCCATTTTTGCGCGGCATTGCACCGCCCCCGGCAAAGTCAATCCAAAGCTGACGGTGCATCCGATGCTCCCGCTATCGAGCCAGAATCGGTTCGTGTACTGGATGGAGCGTGCATGTCTGAGAACGATGAAATTCGAAGCGATCAAGGGGCGAATCCGGCAGACGTAACACCGGAATCGGCGGCTTCGAATACCGAGGCAGCCCTGCGTGCAGCGCAGTTGTCGGTCGACAAGGTAGCACAGGAATCGCACTCATCGCCTGCTGTGGGTGGTGCAGAGGCCGAGCAGGCACTCGCTGCCGCTCGCGCGACCGCCCGCGAAGCCCAAGGTGAAGCTGCTCGCGCAGTCGGTGGGAGCACACCATTTGTACCGGGTTCAGTCCTCGAAGCCTTTGCAGTTCCGACTTTTGCGGACGCTGGGTTTCGTCAGACGCCCGATGAACTGCAACTGCTCAGCGATGTGAATCTGAATGTCAAGATCGAACTCGGTCGCACACGCATGCTTGTTGAGGATGTCCTTAGGCTCGGCGAGGGCGCGGTTGTGGAACTGGACAAGCTCGCAGGAGATCCGGTTGACGTGTACATCAATGATCGGCACGTTGCCCGCGGCGAAGTGCTGGTTCTCAACGAGAGTTTCTGTGTACGAATCAGCGAAATTCTGAGCCTCGATGAGAAGGTCGTCGCGAAAAGAGCGTAAATGTTCAACGCCAGGAGGGCGTGATTGAAGATGCGGAGGATCCGCGACATGTTCAAAGTTGTTGCCCTGTGTTGCATCGTGGGAATTGCAAGCGGCGCTGCTGCGCCAGTGCGGGCACAGGCACAAGAGCCATTGGCCGAATCTTCGCATGAGCCGGCCCAATCGGTGCCAGCAGAATCTCTCCCGCTGGGCCCCAGATCTGAGCGATCGTTGCACAGCGCGGAGCGTGAGTCTCGCTCGCTAGCCGCACAGGACTCCGCCAGGAGTGGGCTCGGGCTGAGCCGCACGCTGGCATCACTTGTGGTCGTCGTGGGCCTGGCATACATTGGGGCACTCGTCTGGAAGCGGATTGCCACACGCCGCGGCGGGCTCATGGCGGCGTTGGGCGCTGCAGGTCGTGCACCATCAGGCGTACTCGAAATTCTCGCTCGCTATCCAGTCGCACGCACACAGCGGCTTGTGCTGCTGCGTGTCGGGAGGCGTGTGTTGCTTGTCTGCCAATCGAGCAGCGTGAGATCAGGTTCCGGTGCGATGGTTACACTTGCCGAGATCAGCGATCCGGATGAGGTCGCAACGATTCTGCGTGCTGTACGCCAGTCTGATGGTGAATCGAGCGTTTCTGCTTTCAAGGCTGCAATGGTCGAACTCGACCAGCAAGCACCGGTTCAACCAGCAGAGTCTGAATTAAGATTCACCACCGCCGAGGGCGATTCGGTCGAGTGGCGCGATGAACGCATTCAGATTCCCACGCGATCTGCATCAGAAGATGTCGAGCCAGACCCGGCAATCGGAAGACTCCGCGCTCGACTCGCGGCAATGCGGGAGAAGGGAACCCTCGCTTGATACGACTCATCGCCCTCATTCTGGCATGCTTCTGCGCATTCGCAGTCGCGCAAGATTTCGGCCCGCCTGCCGATCCTTCGCCCGCTGCATTGCCCTCGCGCGAGTCAAGCCGTGTTGAACTCCCAACTTCTGCCTCGCGCATCAATCCCGTGCGTGTGCTGGCTGATGCGTCAGGCCTGATTGAGCCCTCACGCGGCGATGGCGAATCCTTCGAAGAGCGCCCCGGGCTGTCTGTTGCAGTCAATGTCATGTTGATGTTGACGGTGATCTCGCTGGTCCCGTCAATTCTGCTCATGACGACATGCTTCGTGCGGATTCTGATTGTCCTTGCGCTGCTCAAGCAGGCGATGGGCACCCAGTCACTCCCCCCGCCTCAGGTTGTCACGGGGCTGGCACTGTTTATGACATTGCTCGTGATGTCGCCGACGATCGACCGAATTTGGAACGAAGCGATAGTGCCGTACCGTGAGGGCGAAATTCGCGATTATGACACACTCTGGAGCGCAGCAAAGCAGCCGCTCCGCGATTACATGTTTGACCAGATCGAGGCAACCGGCAACTGGTCGAGCGTATACACCGTGATGAACTATCGCGGACACGATACCACTCGCCCGTCAGAAATGACACGAGCCGATGTTGACATGGTGACGTTGATTCCCGCGTACATGCTCAGCGAGCTCAAAGTCGCGTTTCTTCTCGGATTTCGCATATATCTGCCGTTTCTCGTGATCGACATGGTGATTGCGAGTCTGCTGATTTCGATGAGCATGATGATGCTCCCACCGGTGTTGATCTCGCTTCCATTCAAGTTGCTGCTCTTTGTGCTCGTCGATGGTTGGACACTGGTCGTCGGTAGTCTGATGGAAACTTTTGTGCAGGAGGGCATGAGCGGGCGGGCGTCGGCGCAGACGGCAATGATCCCGGCCATTCTCCTTGTGTGCTACATCCGCAGACCTCGACCAGGCAGGAATCCGCATCCGCTGCTTAAGGAGTCGAAGCATGATGTATGACGAAGCGAGCGTATATCTCGTGCGAGACACGCTGTTGATTGTGCTCAAGATCGCCGCGCCAATACTTCTGGCTGGCATGTCGGTCGGGCTGATTATCAGCCTTATTCAATCAGTGACGAGCATCCAGGATCAGACCCTGACATTCGTTCCCAAAATCACGATCATGATTCTTGTTGCCGCGATGCTCTTGCCTTGGGTAGCGATGCAACTCATCGAGTTCACCACTGAACGTTTGCTGCTGTTTTGAGCGGATTCATGCCCTTCATTCAGTTTCTTGAGCCCCTGATCGTCCCCTTCATGTTCACGCTTTCGCGTGTTGTTGGTATATTTCTATTCACTCCGCTGCTGACGAGTGTGGCCGTTCCACGCACTGCCATGGCCCTGTTCGTGTTCTTTCTCGCGCTCGCAATCTTTCCTTCGGCGCCGCCTTCATACTTTGCGACACCAATCCCGCTCGATCTCGGCTCACTGGCGTTTGTCATGTTCAGCGAACTACTGATCGGTCTGAGTATCGGACTGATCGCAATCATGCCAGTTTTCGTCATGCAGATGGCCGGATACCTCATGGGATATCAGATGGGTCTGGGCCTCGCGCAAGCCTTCAACCCCGAAATGGAGGGAAGCAGCGACGTCGTCAGCCAGATGATGTTCATCCTCGGAATCACGGCATATGTCGCAGCAGGAGGAATCGATCTCGTCTTCATCTCACTGATCACCACATTCGAGCGCATTCCGGTCGGTGGTTTCGCAGCCGATCACGTCCCGCTTGAACTGTTGGTCAGCCTCATCGGTTCCGGATTCGAACTTTCGCTCCGACTGGCAGCCCCGGTGATTGGCGCGATCATGCTCTCTCTCATATCGATGGGTTTCGTCATGAAGACCATGCCACAGATCAACATTCTCTCAGTTGGTTTTGCCGCCAAGATTCTGACTGGACTTTCAATATTCGCGATCGCACTGGGCACGATCGACTCGGTACTTCGTGATGAATCCCTTGCAATGCTGCACGAACTCGTGCTCTGGTCCGATGGGCTGACTCCGTGATGATGAGAAAGGCGGGTTGGTGTGGCCAATGACATGGGCGAAAAAACTGAAGATGCAACGCCAAAGCGACTGGCTGATGCGCGCGGCCGAGGTCAAGTCGCCAAAAGCCAGGACATCAACGCCGCTGTGGGACTTGCGGTCGCGCTGATTCTGATGCTTGTGTTTGGCTCTGATATCGGTATGGGTCTTGCACGACTCATGCGTGAAACACTGTTGCTCGATCGATTCGGCACGCCTCTTGCCGTTGATACGCTGACCGCGAGTGTCGTACATGTCGCGTTCACGGCCGGCCTGCTCGTTGCTCCAGTCTTTGCCCTCGTCTTTCTAGGGGCCTACATCACACAGCTCACGCAGGTGGGCTTTCTTCTGACACTCAAACCTCTCAAACCCAAGATTTCGCAACTCAGCCCAGTGGCCGGTATCAAGCGCATCTTTGGTATGCGCAGCCTCGTCAAGTCTGGCGTCAATATCCTCAAGCTGATCGTTGTGATCGGCGTCGCTTGGCTGATCGTCTCAAGGCACCTTCCCGAGCTCATTGCCCTGCCCCGCATGGGCCTTTTCGTGGCGGCTGGAGTCATTGGTCAAACCGCATTCGAGCTGGCTGTCTGGCTCATCGTCCTGCTCCTGGTTCTGGCACTGATCGACCTTGTCTATCAGCGCTGGCAGCACAAGCGCGACTTGAAGATGACAAAACAGGAAGTAAAGGACGAGCGCCGCTCGATGGAAGGTGATCCACAAATGAAGGGCAAACGCATCCGCATGGCGAGAGAGATTGCTATGCAGCGCATCGCTCAGGCGGTACCCAAAGCCGATGTTATCATCGCAAACCCTACGCACTTCAGTGTCGCGATCCGCTACGACGATGCGACGATGGATGCTCCCGTGGTCGTGGCCAAAGGTGCAGATTTTCTCGCCCTTCGCATTCGGCAGCTTGCTCGTCTCGCGGGCATTCCTGTCATAGCCCGACCTCCGCTCGCACGCGCCCTGTATTGGGGAGTCGAAGTGGGGCAGCAGGTCGCGCCCGAGCATTACGAAGCAGTTGCTGAAATCCTCGCGTATGTGTACCGCCTTGAATCGAAGCAGACACCCACAGCAGCGCATGCAGCAGCCACCGCATAACGGAGATTGACGATCGTGTCACCGAGTTCGCCAAACAGTTTTGACGGTTTGATCCGCCGCCTGAGTGCGCACCGAGGGCTGATCGTTCCCGTCGCGTTTGTGCTGCTTTTGATGGTCCTGCTTGTCCCTTTGCCGCCGGTGCTGCTGGATATTCTCATCGCGATCAACATTTCGCTCGCAGTGATCGTCCTTCTGACCACGATCTACCTGAATCGAGCCCTTGAATTCTCGGTGTTTCCGTCTCTTCTTCTGGGCGTGACATTGTTTCGCCTCGTCCTCAATATCGCATCGACGCGCCTCATTCTGACCGCCGATGCAGCCAGCCCGGCCGAAGCGATCGGCGTAGCCGGACAGGTCATCAGCGCGTTCGGCTCGTTCGTCGCCGGTGATTCGCTGTTCGTTGGGGTCATCATCTTTCTGATTCTGATGATCGTGCAGTTCATGGTCGTCACGAAGGGTGCCGGCCGCATCAGCGAAGTCGCAGCCCGCTTCACGCTCGATGCGATGCCAGGCAAGCAGATGGCCATCGATTCGGACCTGAGCGCCGGGCTCATCGACGAGGCCGAAGCACGCACGCGCCGCGATGAGGTTTCCCGCGAGGCCGACTTTTTTGGTGCGATGGACGGTGCCAGCAAGTTCGTCAAGGGCGACGCGATTGCCGGCATCATCATCACCGCGATCAATATCCTCGGCGGATTCGCCGTCGGAGCGATTGAACGAGGGTGGCCCGCCGGTCAAACCGCACAGGTGTTCACGAAACTGACCATCGGCGACGGCTTGACAAGTCAGATGCCTTCGTTCGTTATCGCCATTGCCTCAGCCCTGATTGTCACCCGTTCCGGTTCAAAGAAGGATCTCGGCGAAGAACTCACAAGCCAGCTCATCAGCCAGCCGCGCGGCATTGTCATTACGGCTGCCTTCCTGGCGCTGCTCAGTCTGACGCCTCTGCCCACTGTGCCATTGCTCGCGACAGCGATGGTTCTCGGTGGAATCGCGTTCATGATGCGGCGTTTCCGTCGGGCCGACGCCGCCACTGAAGCCGCGATGCAAGCCGACGCTGCATCCACATCGCATGAACCCCCGCCCGTCGAGACCCTTCTCAAGGTCGATGTGCTTGAACTCGAAGTCGGCTACGGCCTCGTGCCGCTGATCGACGTCAACCAGGGGGGCACGCTGCTCGATCGCATCAGCGCTGTTCGCCGGCAACTGGCGGCCGAACTGGGTCTGGTCATGCCTCCCGTGCGCATCCGCGACAACATGCAGTTGCAATCCGGCGAATATCGCATCAAGATCCGGGGCAGCACGATCGCCTCGGGATCGCTGCACCCCGAATTGCTCATGGCCATGGATTCGGGTATCGCGATGGGCACGATCGACGGCATTCCCACTCGCGAGCCTGCCTTCGGCCTCGAAGCGCGTTGGATCCAGCCCGAACAGCAACCCCGCGCCGAATCGCTCAACTACACCGTTGTCGATCCGACCAGCGTACTAGCCACGCACATGACCGAAGTCGTTCGCACGCATGCCGACGAACTTCTGACTCGCGAAGAAGTCAACAACCTTCTCGAAGGCCTCAAGTCCAAGTCGCCCAAACTGGTCGAGGAGGCCGTTCCTGCGATCGTCAAAATCGGCGAACTCCAGAAGGTCCTCCAGAACCTCCTTCGCGAGCGTGTCCCGATTCGTGACCTTGAAACCGTGCTCGAGGTCCTCGCCGACTGGGGCACAAAAACCCGCGATACAGATGTCCTGACCGAGTACGTTCGCAATGGGCTCAAACGCTCGATCTGTCAAGCCCATGCGGTCACCTCAGAAACCGGCAAGCCACGCATCGTCTGCGTCACCATCGACCCCGAACTCGAAGATCAGATCGAAGGGTTTGTTGATCGCACCGGCGGCGTCACCACGGTCAACATGCCTTCCCGCGTCGCCAACCAGATCGCGCAACGCTTGTCCGACGCGATAGAAAAGGGCCTGACCAGAACCGGCGCTTCCCCCGTGATCATCGCATCGCCTCGCGTGCGAGCTGTTGTGCGCCAGATCATCGAAGGCTCGCTCCCGACTGTCTCAGTCCTGGGCTACAACGAAATCCTCAGCGGCGTCGAGATTGAATCCGTCGAACTCGTTGGTGCCGCGACTTCCGCTTCGGCAGCCTGAAACTATGTGCGGATTGAGTTCGAGTATTCCCCACGCATTTTGCCATGGCACTGAACTTGCGTGTCCATTCGACCGATGATGTCGGGGGGCGCTCAACCGCGCGGGGAGACTATCGCCGATGCACTCCGAGCCGATCGTCCAACCAATTGCAGCCATGATCGCCTTGGCGGGTTTCGTTGTGGCGATACTCGGTGGATTGGCTGTGGACAATTCGGGGATCATTGTGCTCCAACGTGGACTGCTCGCAATGGCATTCTGCTACGCCGTCGGCATGGCGATCGGGTGGAGCGCGAATATCGCGATCATCGAATTTCTCGAAGATTATCGAGACCAGAGGCCCGTCCGCCAACAGGAAGCACTTGATCTCCATCGTGAACTCGATAGAGTTTTTGCGGACTCTGCGAGTTAGTTCGGGGGATCTGTTCGGCCTCTATGCCCCAGATTTAGCAAAAAAGATTCTGTCACCGTGCGAGAAGTTTCTCTATACTGGATTGTCAAGCCAGGAAGGCCTGATTTTCACGGATGAGCCCCAGGGCGTTGCAGGGGGCACACACAAGGGTCAAGGAGAGGACCAATGCCAGCGACCGAAACCTCGACGAGGTCAAGCACCCGCACTTTGGGTCGTCACGTAGCACGCCGTTTCGAACAGACCAACACTGGTACGCCGTTCGACCAGCGCCCCATCGAAGAAATCTGGGTCGAGTATCGCGACTCGCAGGACAACGAGCCCAGGCGGCGCGAGATCCGCAACTACCTCCTTCAGCGATACCTGCACCTTGTCCCCTTCGTCGCCGAGCGAATTCACGCACGCCTGCCCGACGAGGTCGAAGTCGACGACCTGATGAGCGTGGGCATCTTCGGGCTGATGAACGCCATCGACGCCTACGACATCGATCGGGCCGTCAAGTTCGAGACCTACTCCGCCCAGCGCATCCGGGGAGCGATCCTCGATGAGTTGCGTTCGATGGACTGGGTGCCGCGTCTGGTTCGCCAGCGCACCGCACGTTTCGACCAGACCCGCATGCGCATCGAGATGGAAACTGGCGACAAGGCCACCAACGAAGAGATCTCGCAACGTCTGGGCCTGAGCCGCGACGAGTTCGAAAAGTATCTCCGCGACTCGCGCGCCGTCGGCATGTCCAGCATCACCCGCCGCTCGATGCCCTCCGACAGCGTCCGCGACATGCGCGAACTCGACATCATCAAGGACGACGGCCAGTGCGACCCGATCTCTGAACTCCAGCAGCGCGACCTCAAGGAACTGCTGACCAAAGGCCTCACCCGGGCCGAACGACTCATCGTCATCCTCTACTACTACGAAGGCATGACCATGAAGGAAATCGGCGCCACGCTCGACCTGTCCGAATCGCGCGTCAGCCAGATGCACAGTTCGATCCTCCAGAGGCTCAAGGCCCTCATGCAGTTCCGGGCACGCGAACTCGAACCAGTCCGCTGACACGCCTCCTCGATTTCTGCCGATTCATGCCCCTCCATCGCGAGGGGCATTTTCTTTCTGGCCTTGTCCGCTCAACCGAGCCGCGCTTGGATTCCTGCGCATGCTGCACCCTGAGTCAATCGCCTGCATCGGTCTGGGTTCGAATATCGAGCCTCGGCACGAGCGCATTCTCGCCGCGATCGAAGCCCTCCGTCACCTGCCCGGCATTCAGGTTCAAGCCGTGTCCAGCCTGCACGAGACTGACCCCGTCGGCCCCGTGCCACAGGGGCGATACGTCAATGCCGCTGCCGTGCTGCGGACCACGCTATCCCCGCACGCCTTGCTCGAAGCACTCCTCGCGGTCGAACGCAGCCTGGGCCGAGACCGAAGCAATAGTTTGCGGTGGGGGCCTCGCACAATAGATCTCGATCTGCTCATCGTGGGGTCGGTTCAACTCCACGACCCCAACCTGACAATCCCGCACCCGCACCTGGCCGAAAGGGCTTTCGTGCTCGAACCACTGGCCGAAATCGCGCCCGACCAACTTGTGCCGGGTCTTGACCGGACCGTTCGCGAGTTACTCAATAACCTCCGAGGGGCGATGGAGTGTTCTCCCGGAGCCTCGCCATGATGCGCCCGCTTCTCGGCCTCATCGTGTGTGTGGTGTTCACCAGCCGCCCGTGCGCCTCGCCTCCTGTCATGCAGCCGATCGCACAGCCATGGCAGGCAACCGTCAACGTCATCCTCGACACGACGCGCCACGGCAGCACCACCAGACGTGTCGCCACGTATCGCCTCATGATTGCCGCCGATCTCTTTCGCCTCGATTTGGGTAGTGTGTGTGTGCTCGGCCGACGTGAGGATGCCTCTGCCTCACTCATCGCCTGGCACACACGCGACCCGCAGTCAGCATTCATTGCCCGAGGTCCAGACCTTGCCGGGCTCCTTCGCCAACATCTTCCGCCATTGTGGTCCTCGCCTCTGGCGCAGTTTCTGTCTCAGCATGATGACGCAAACCCGCTCGTCGGTCATGCCTGGTCGCAGCCGCCAGCAGTTCGCGAGATAGACGCCCACAATCGATCACTCATCACGAGTCGTCTCACCGTCGAACGTCAGTTCGATAGAGAGAGCAGCCGCCTTGTACGCGAAACAATTCGTTCCTCCGAACCGCAGGCCGAATTCACGCTCGAGCTGACCTACGAATGGTCCCCAGCCTCATCATCTGCTGCGTGGGGCATCGAGATTGCCAATCGCACGCTCGTTCCGTCTGTCTCAGCCCTCGCGCCAAGGACACCCCCGATCGATGTGGGTCGATCTGTCGCAAGCCTTCGACTCATTGACGCGATTGGCACTGTCTGGACCATCGGCTCGGCGTTTCGACCCGAGCCTACCGCCAGCCTGCCACGCTCAGCCGATCTCCTCGTGCTCGTCCTTCACGCCGTAAGCACGCGCGAAGGCAGCACCGTACCGCTTGTTCCCCTTGACCGCCTTATCGCCTGCATCGATCAACTGCGTCAGGAACACGCGCTTGAATCCGCCCTCCACGCTCAGCCGCGGCAGCACGCTCTCGTCCGCATCGCTGCCGTGTTTGACGTTCCCGACTATGCGCCCGCTCGCCTTGATGAGATTGCGAAAATCGCCGAGCGAGTCGCTGCGGATCCTCTGTTGCCCGGCCTCGAAGCCTCTGTGCCTCGCATGCTCATCACGCACCCACCACGCGAGACGATCGACCTTTTCGCACCCGGAGCCTCAACCGTCGTCGTGGTCGTCGATGCCACGACACGCCTTGTCGCCGCGATCCCGATCGAAGCAGGCACAGACTCCTGGCAGCACGCGCTCTCGCGGGTGCTCAATCCGACATCGCTCGATCACAAACTACCCGAGAGTGACTGATCGTCTCAACTGGCTTCGGCACGCGGGTGTGCGCCCTTGTAGGCCTCAGTGATACGCTGGCTGGTCAGGTGTGTGTACACCTGCGTCGTGCTCAGCGACTGATGCCCGAGCAGTTCCTGCACGCTGCGAAGGTCCGCCCCGTTGTCGAGCAGATGAGTTGCGAAACTGTGCCTCAGCGTGTGCGGGCTGATCGTCGGGTCGAGCCCCACCGAACGCAGGTACTTGTCCAGCTTGCGGCGAACGGACCGCGAACTCAACCTCTTGCCATGCTTATTGAGAAACAGTGGGCCCTTGCCTCCGCCGGCGATCGACTGCGACCAGATCGACGCATACCGCTGATCCTTCTCAACCAGTTCGATATACCTGCGAATGGCATTGAGCGCATGAGAGCCCAGAGGCACTGCGCGTTCCTTCTTTCCCTTGCCGCGCACATGCAGCCCTTCGCCCGCCAGATCAAGGTCCGCGAGATTCAGGCCCACAAGTTCGCTCACGCGCACTCCCGTCGAGTACAGCGTCTCGAGCATCGCCCGATCGCGCCGCCCGAGCACGTCGTTGTCATCGGGAGCCGAAAGCAGACGCTCAACCTGATCGATCGTGATGGCCTTGGGCAGACGCTTGGACTGCCGAGGCGTGCGAATCAGCGCCATCGGGTTCGTCGCCACAAGTCGCTGCCGGTCGGCCCACTTGTAGAACGACCGCAGCGTCGCAATCTTGCGCGCCATCGTCGCAGCCGAGTACTTCTGCTCACCAAGGAACGCCAGGAATGTGCGCACAGTCTCGGCTGACCCCTCGCAGACCAGTTCGGTCACCGTTTTGGGGGTGATCGATCCGGCCACGGTCTCGGGCTTGGGCAGAGGTTGGCCATACACCGCGCGGGCGGCTTCGAGGGCCTTCCCTTCGCTGACAGAATCAGGCTCGATGCCGAACTCTTCGCTCAGAAACTCGACAAACTGTCGCAGATCCGCCCCGTAGCAACGGGCTGTATACGGGCTGAATCGGCGTTCGTCGGTCAGATAACTGGCAAAGGCGTCGGTGATCGGCAGTGTGTTCATCGTGTACTCCTCTGGCACCTACCTATCGGTCGAAATCGGGTCCGGATCAGTATCTTTGTGCTCGTGTCTTTTGAGTCTGAATCTTGTCCCAAACTGACGGTTCGGCATGCGCAATCGACACGGCCACCGCGCTCCAGAGAACCTCTCTCTGGAAACTACTCGGCCGCGGCTCGGCTGGTTCGCAGCCACTCATTCTCCATAACCTGGCGAACCGTGTGGTACGCCGCAAAAGTCGTGTATAAATCCATGCTGGCAAAGTAGATATGCCAATCGAGCGCCGTTCCGGTCTCGCTCCGCCCTTGGGCAAACTCCTTCACAAACAACTTGACCTGGTGGTTGCGGGCATCCAGATGCTCGGACGCAACCGAAACAGGGGAACTCCCGAAGTTACTGTGCGCAAGAAACTTCGCGTCTGTTGCAGCACTCGAGAGTGCTTTTGGATTCAGCTCCGGACCCTGCGGCTGCAGCCTCCCAGTTCGCGCGTAAAGTGCAAGTGATATCCCTATAACAGGGGGGTTGTATGGATCCCAGGCGGTGATCGATCCGATCAGCACTGCGTCGACTCCCATCGTCTCCGCCAGTTTGCGCACATCTTGTGGCGAGTTCACGCTCTCCATTTGAAGCGCGCGCATGGCAGCCAGTGTCCGGTTGACTGGAAGAGCGGTCACGCCCCGAATTTCAGTCACGGCTGCGACGATCTTGTCGCCAAAGGCGTTCGGGTCCACCAGTGATGTTCCCGATTCGTTTCGAGGCGGGACCACCGCCCACAGCACATCGCCAACCGTCGCGTCGTAGGGCGACGTAATCATGTTCGGTGGCATGAATGTCGACTTGGGTGCTTCGCAGCCCGCCAGGAGCGAGAGCGCAACGACGGACGACAGGATTGCAAAACTTTTCATGCCTGACCCTCCTTGGTCGGGAAATGGCGTCCATGCCGGAACTGCTGATTGCCTTTGCTCATTCTCTGTCGGCCGGGGCCGAAGTGAATGTTTCGCCCCCCTTGGGAAGTTCACCGGTGGCAGCAAGAATTGCCGGAGCGATCTCGAGCGACCAGAGGTTTTCGACACCTCCTCGATTCGAGACGAAGAAGACACGCCCGTTGCCGCCCCAGGCGGGCATGAGATCGACCGACGAGCCGCTCGTGAGGTTGACCTGTCCTCGGCCATCGACTCCGACCATCCACAGCGACGCGCTGGTCGGCGCAATATCGGCACGACCACTCCATTCCTCGGGGTTTGGAACGGCCGCGTAGACAATGCGCGCTGCGTCGGGGCTCCACGTCGGATTGATCAGTGCGTACGCAGGGTTGGAGACAACCTCAGTCTCGTTGCTGGCCTGATGTGTCGATCGGTTGTAATCGAGGGTCCAGATGCTGAATGTCCGCTTGCCACGCTCGCGGCTGCGCTGGAACAGAATCTGATCGGCGCCGGCAAAGCCAGTCGCGGGCAGGGGGCTCCATTCGGGGAACAGGCCGTAGCCGATGAACTCGGTCTGAGCTGCATTGAAAACATCCACGACCCAGAGTTCCCAACGTCCGCTGGTGGTTCCGAGGCGGGAAAAGACCAGTTTCTGTCCGTCCGGGCTCCAGCTCGGATGCAGATCGTTGGCGGCTTCGCTGGTGATCTGGACTGCTTTTCCGCCGGTGATGGGCATGACGAAGATGTCCCAACTTCCCGAGCGATTGCTGGAAAACGCGATACGCGAACCATCCGGGCTGATGGCTGGCATCACATCGTGGGCCGGGTCGTCGGTGAGGCGTGAAACAACGCGGCTTCCGACACGCTGCATGTAAATGTCGGATGTTGCGCGATGCTGGGTGCTGGAGAACACCAGCGTCTGCCCGTCGCGGCTGACCTTCGGGTCGAAGTTCGCACCGTCGTGCGCGAAACTGATCTGGTGGATGTTGACCGTGTGCGCCGACTGCTGGCCAGGCGCAGATTCTGCCGGGAGATCGAGCGAAAGCAGCCCGCTATAGATCCGCGACGACATGTCGGTACCAGTGTTGTTGTTCCATGAGGAGTTTGTTGATGTCGTTGACCTTTCTGCACTCGCGGCAGACTGGGTGAAGGACCAGCCCGAGTCAACAGTGTTCCAATCCGGCGCGGCTGCGGGCGGGGCTGAGATCGGAATCGACTGGTACGGCTCACTTACAAAAGCGGGAGTGGTACTGGGCGGGGTCTGCTGTGCGACCGCCACGGGCGCGGGGCCACGTTGTGCAGCCCAGGGCGAGGTTGATTGACAGGCCCCAAGACCGAGGGCAAGCCCGCAAAGGCTGACGACAACGCGAATCGAATTGGTGCGACGGTTTTGCATGAATCCAAACTCCTTGACGTGCGGTGCAAAGGGCACGGCTTGCCTTCCCTGGCCACTTTGCCCGCACCAGACGCATCGACCGGTTCAGAGCGAGAGTTCACTCCGGCCAGCGGTGGGGCAATCGTCCGGAATCTGGATTCGCAACTTGCATGCCAAGAGCGCGCGAAAAGGGGCGCCCCACCACGGACGCCCCTCTTCATCGCCTCCACGCAGCGATGGCCAAGACTAATAATCGCGCGAGCGAGCCATGACCGCGGGCGAATCGCCCGGCCTGATCCAGCGCGCCTGCCCGGTTCTGGGTTGCTGTAACCACAACAGGTGGTTCAAGTAGTTGGACAGATCCTGATCCGAGAATTCGCTCAGAAACTCGAGCGACGCCGTGATATTGATCTCCAGAATCTGCTCGACGATCGCAGAGCGGCTCAGGCCTTCAGTGGATTCCCACGCGAGCGGCGGGTGACGCTCTTTGGGGGTTTCCAAGGCCTTGTCTTCGCGCTCAGGGCTGCGCTCCGCTGCCGCTTCGCGACGATCGAAGAGGGGGAGTTCGTTGTCGTATAGTCGCATGTTCGATTCTCCACGGCTCGGCGGGACTCGATTCTGGATCGGGCCGCGGGAAGTGGTATCGGGCGATTCCTGCGCTTCGCTCGAACGTGTAACTGAGGCGGACGCAGGAATCCGCAGGATCACTTGAAGTGGGGGTGTTTGTGGGATGGTTGTTTGCGATCGATGAGAAAGAGCCTGCTGCGCGGATTCGGAATTGTGAGGAGAACCCGTGCGAGGCCGGGGCAGTGATTGAGCCGGGGGCAGTGTGCTGGTCTGGGTGGCTTGGGGAGCGTTCGGGGGATTGGTTCGAGCGTGTGCCGGGGCATTTTCTGCCGTCGTCTGCGCGGGCCAGGGAGGCCGCGATGGAAAGGCTGCGGGGATTGGATCCGGTGCCGATGGTTCGGCCTCACGCGCGGCATCTGGTGAGCGATGTGCCGGGGTGCCTGGGTCTGCTTCGCAGCGAGCCTCGATTCAGACTCGCGTTTGAGCCCGCGTTGCTCTTCGAGCCTGTGATGTTCGCAGCGGCGGAGGATCACTTGGAACGGATGTTCGGGGCCTTGGCATTGGCAGCCGAGGTGGTTGTGATTTCTGATGTGCAGATGGCTGAGCAGGATGGTGATGCGTGGTGCGTGCCCGTAGCCTTTGGTTCGGGCTTGCTGCCGCGGGAGGTTGTGGTGCGATTGACGCGCAAGGCAGCAGCGGAGGGGGCGAGGCTTTTTGCGAGATCGCAGGCCGAGGCTGAGGCATTGCGTGCCATACTGAGTTGAAAGAGGCTGGGCAATCGGCCAGACGGGTGCACCGCCTTTGCATCGCCAAGGTTCTACACTTGCTGTTCATCGGAGAATGCACGAAATGACAACTCCACATCTGGACCATCCGACCTTTGCCCGTGTGAAGGCAGCGTTTCGCGACCATCCGTTTTCAGCGACGGAGTTTCGCGGGCAGTCGACGCTGGTCGTCAAGCCTGAGCATCTGTTCGAGGTGATGAAGTTCCTGCGCGATGATGAGGCGTGCAAGTACAATTTTCTTTCGGATGTGATTGGGATCGACTATCTGGACTACCCATCGCCGATGATGGGGCGGTTTGCGGTGGTGTACAACTTGTGCTCGTATGAGCGCACGGATCGGTTCTATGTGAAGACCTTCCTGAACCCGTCTCTTCCGACGGACGGAATCGAAGAAGATCCGGCGTTGTGGCTCGACAGCATGTGCCCGCTCTGGGCCGGTGCCGAGTGGACCGAGCGAGAGGTCTTTGACATGTACGGCATCCGATTTCGGAATCACCCGGACCTGCGTCGGATTCTGACGTGGGAGGCATTCCCGGGGCATCCGTTGCGCAAGGACTACCCGCTGCGTGGCCGGGGCGAGCGTGAGTCGTACCGGATTGTTGATCGTACTTCGAGTTGAGTTTGAGTGACCGTGGGGCGCAATTGAAAACGCAGGCTTACGCCTGCGTTTTTTGTGAACTTGTGGTTTGTCAAAGCGATTCAGTGGCGATCAGATGATACTCAGGCCTGAACCACCCTGCCTCATGTGTTTGAGGGGGAATTATTCGTCGTCTTCGAGCACTTCGCCGGTGTCAAGATCGACGGGGGAAATTTTGGTTGGGCGTGGTGCTTTGAGTTCGAGGACTGCGCGGCGGATCTCGGCCATAAGTTCCGGGTTTTCGGCGAGGAACTTCTTGGAGTTCTCGCGTCCCTGGCCGAGGCGGACATCGCCATAGCTGAACCACGCGCCGGATTTCTGGCAGATCTCGCACTCGACCGCGAGGTCGATCATGTCGCCTGTCAGGCTGATGCCTTCGTTGAACATGATGTCAAACTCGGCCTGGCGGAATGGGGGTGCGACCTTGTTCTTGACGACGCGGGCGCGGGTGCGGTTGCCGACGGTTTCTTCGCCTTCCTTAATGGATCCTGTGCGGCGGATATCGATGCGGATGGAGGAGTAGAACTTGAGCGCGCGGCCGCCGGGGGTGGTCTCGGGGCTGCCGAACATGACGCCGATCTTTTCGCGAATCTGGTTGATGAAGATGACGGTCGCGCTCGATCGTGCGATGACGCCGGTGAGTTTGCGCATGGCCTGGCTCATGAGGCGAGCCTGAAGCCCGACGTGCGTGTCGCCCATGTCGCCTTCGATTTCGGCTTTGGGAATGAGGGCGGCGACAGAGTCGACGACGATGATGTCGACAGCGTTGGACCGGACGAGCAGTTCGCAGATGTCGAGCGCCTGTTCGCCGGTGTCGGGCTGGCTGACGAGCAGGTCGTCGATGTTGACACCGATCTTGCGGGCCCAGGTGGGGTCGAGGGCGTGCTCGGCGTCGATGAAGGCCGCGACGCCGCCGTTTTTCTGGGCGTTGGCGACGACGGTGAGGGCGAGTGTGGTTTTGCCGGAAGATTCAGGGCCGAAGATTTCGACGATGCGGCCGCGGGGAATGCCGCGTCCGCCGAGAGCCAGATCGAGTGAGATTGCTCCGGTCGAGATGCCGGGGATGGCCAGATATGCGTCTTCGTCCAGACGCATGATCGAGCCTTTGCCGAATGCCTTTTCGATCTGCCCGACGGCCCGCTGAAGTGCTTGTGCCTTCTGCTTGTCGTTTTCGGGCTTGGCTTCGAGAGTTGCAGCGGGAGCGGTGGCCTTGGCCATGACGAACCATCCTTTCTGCCGCACGGGGCCTCGGGCACTCTTGCCGGGTTTGCCAACCATTTCGCGGATGGCACCGACTCAGCCTTGTGGGCGTGCGGACCTCGACGTACAAACTGGTGTAGGTCAACAGCGACTAACCACCAGATCAGGGGCAACGCCGGGTGCGAGCCTGACAGGAGCCACAATATCAAACCCCAAACAGTCTGTCAAATCGAGGCGCTCAACTTTGATACAATTGTGGGTAACTCGGTTCGCGGTTCTCAACCTGATCGCTTCGGAGACCACATGCTTGCACATCGATGTTTGGCCTTGTTCGTTCTGATGCTGTCGGTCAGTCTCGCGTGCGCCCAGGGCGAGCGCATCCTTCGGTTCGAGTCCGACATCGAGGTCTTTGCCGATCGTCGCATGCGTGTGACTGAGAAGATCGTGGTTCGGGCCGAGGGGAAGAGGATTCAGCGCGGGATATACCGCGATCTTCCGACGTTGTACACGGGTCCGATGCTGTTGCGTGTGCAGGTGCCCTTCGAGGTGGTGAGTGTGACGCGCAACGGACAGAGCGAGCCGTTCGCGATCGAGCTTCTCGGGCGGGGACTGCGCGTCCGCATCGGCGATGCGTCGCGCATGCTGAGCCATGGCGAGCATACATACACGATCACGTATGAGACGGCGGAGCAACTTGGCTTCTTCGAGTCGCACGACGAGTTGTACTGGCATGTGACGGGCAACGAGTGGGGGTTTGCGATCGAATCGATCGTGGCGCGCGTGACGCTGCCGGCTGGTGTGGAGCGCGATGCGATCCGGCTCGATGCATTCACCGGGCTCAAGGGCGAGACGAAGAAGGACTTTGTTGCATCGGTCGACGATGAGGGGCGCGCGGTCTTCGAGACGACTCGTGCGCAGCCTGTGGGTGGGAATATGAGCATTGTCGTGGGCTGGCCCAAGGGCGTCGTTGCGCCCAAAGCGTTTGCCGAGCGTGCGGGGCAGCTGGTGCAGGCGAATCTTGCAGGTGTGGTGGGGCTGTGCGGGCTGGTGCTGTTGTGGGTGTATTACCACGTGCAGTGGATGCGTGTGGGGCGCGACCCGAAGCCGGGGCTCATCGCGCCGAGCAGCGAACCGCCAACGGACCTCTCGCCTGCGGCGTGTCGTTATATCAAACGCATGAAGTACGACCCAAAGTGCTTCGCGGCTGCGGTGTTCAACCTCGCGGTCGAAAGCGTGGTGACGGTGGAAGAAATCGACAAGAAGTTCACGATTCATCGCACGCAGCCATCGGGCGCAATCGGGGGCGGGGCGCGCAATCGCCTGCGCGGCACCTTTGCTGATGAACGCGAGATCGAGCAGGAACTGACCAGGCACGAGTCGCTCAAACTCGAGAGCAAGAATCACACTCGCGTTTCATCGATCATAAAACGACACGAGCAGTCGTTGCGCGACGCCTTTTATGGGCGCATGTTCAATCACCATCGCAAGGAGTGGGCTGCAGGGCTGCTGGTCGCGCTGGTGGCGGGCGGTTCATCGCTGGTGTTTCTGCCGCCTCACACTATCCCGGTGGCGTTGTTTCTCAGTGCGTGGCTTTCGATCTGGACGGTCGGGGTGGTTGTGCTGGTCTGGGGTGCGGTGCAGGCGTGGAGCAGGGCGCGCACGAGCATTGCGGCGATTCCGGGCGCGATCGCGATATCCGCGTTTGCGGTTCCGTTCATTGCGGCCGAGTGCATTGCGATCTACATGATTTCGACCTTGAGCAGCGCGCTGATGGTGCCGCTGCTGGTCGGGATCGGCCTGCTGATCTTTGTGTATGCCCACTTGCTCAAGGCTCCGTCGCTCGAGGGGCGCGAAGCACTCGACCGGATCAGCGCGCTCGAAGCGTACCTCAAGAGCGACGAGCACCGCGCCCCGCGACTCGACGAACACCGTCTTGAACTGCTGCTGCCCTATGCCGTGGCGCTCGGGCTCGAGGGCGAATGGCAGGAGTGGCTTGCGAAGGTCGCGCAAGACGCGGGCACGCGAGATCGCGGCGAGGACGATCAGCAGGCGATGCGTCTGTACCCGTGGTACCTGGGAACCTATCGGCCCGGTATGTTTGCTTCGTCGATCGGGTCATCAATCACGTCGGCACTTTCGACATCATCGAGCGCGCCCGGCTCATCGAGCGGGTTCAGCGGCGGATCGTCGGGAGGGGGTGGCGGTGGAGGTGGTGGCGGCGGGGGCGGGTGGTGATTGCTCGTGAACTCTTTGTTGTTCAGTTGCGCGTTTTCTGTCAGGGGCGGCCCGCGCGGGGCGGTCGAGCCTGTAGAGAAAGGACGGTGCGCGATGAATCCCAAGCGAGATTGGCAACATTGGCAGCGGTGTGGGGTCGGGCTGGTGGCCGGGGCGGCAGTGCTGGCAGGGTTGGCGGCCTGGTCGGGCCAGAACCGCATCGAGTGGGAGCACGGCGAGTTTCGCGCGGCCAAGACGATCGTCGATCTCGAGTTTTCGACGGCGAGCGAGGTGCAGAAGTTCGTCGCTCCGCGCGATATTTCGGCTTCGCCGACGCGCTCGCGGCTGTACGCGCTCGATCTGCTCGATCGCGCGGGCTGGCAGTTGCTTGATGTGAGCCAGACGGACCGCGAATGGGTGTACCACGTGCGGCGGGCGCGTTAGGCCTGGCTTGCGGCGGCGGTGTCGCGTTCGGCGGCGGTCTTGAGGTCGTCAAGGTCCTTGGCCATCATCGCGCTCATGCTCTTTTTCATCATGGCGCACACAGGCACCATGAGCTTGGCCATGAAGGTCACGGGCTTCGAGTTGACTTCGAGCGTGGCGTGCGTGCCGCCGGCGCTGGGCTCGAAGCGAAACTCGGAGACATACTCGGCCCCGCACGACATGCACCCGAGCGTGACGCTGCGGCCGGGGTCGAGCGCTGTGACTTCGAGCGTCTCAGAGTGTTCCTTGCCGAACATGACGCGGGTTTCGCGGAAGCGTGTGCCGACGGCGGTGGGGCCGGGCGTGAGCATTTCGATGCGCGTGATACCGCTGATGGTGTCGGCGGCGTTTGCGAAATCGGTCGCGCGGGCGAAGACGAGTTCGGGCGGGGCGTCGATCTGGGTCGAGAGCAGGATCTTCATGGTGTGGACCTTCTGCCGTGTGCGGCCGGAGTCAAGCAGCGAGCGCTGTCGCGCCCAGTATACTTGTTTGTCGTCCTCGCGGTCTACGCTTTCTTCCCACCAACGCGGAGGCCGCATGCCGTCGAATCTTGAAACCATGTCCACCGAGTTCGCTGCCATTGCCGCTGCCATCCGTCAGGGCGGCGGGTCCAAGGCGATCGAGCGTCAGCACGAGAAGGGACGGCTAACGGCGCGCGAGCGCGTCGCGCGGCTGGTCGATGCCCCGATGCGGCGCGAGGGCCAAACTGCCGCCTTCGATCCGCACGCCTCCGAGATTCCCAACTTTCAGGAACTGGGCCTGTGGGCGGCGTATGGCATGTACGCCGAGCACGGCGGCGCGCCCGGGGCGGGCGTGGTGACGGGCATCGGCGTGATCCATGGCCGGCGGCACATGATCATCGCCAACGACGCGACCGTCAAGGCCGGGGCGTTCTTCCCGATGACGTGCAAGAAGATCATCCGCGCCCAGCACATCGCGCGCATGGCTCGCCTGCCGCTGGTGTATCTGGTCGATTCGGCGGGCGTGTATCTGCCGCTGCAGGAAGATGTCTTCCCCGACACCGACGACTTCGGCCGCATCTTCTATCTCAACAGCGTGCTCAGTGCCGAGGGCATCGCGCAGACGGCTGCGATCATGGGTTTCTGTGTCGCGGGCGGCGGCTATCTGCCGGTGCTGTGTGACACGCTGCTGATGACCGAGGGCAGCGGGCTGTATCTGGCCGGGCCGGCGCTGGTCAAGGCCGCGATCGGCCAGTCGGTGAGCGATGAAGAACTCGGCGGCGCGAGCATGCACGCGGCGATCAGCGGCACGATCGACTTCAAGGAGCCTGATGATGATTCGTGCCTGGCTCGCCTCCGCGAGGTGGTGGGAAAGAGGCTGACTCGTGATGCCGATCAACGCAATGTGCTTGCGGTGTCGCGATTGCTCAAGTATGCCTTTCGCGACACGAGCGACAGGCAGCAGTTGTTCTTCGATGATGCCGCTCGCTCGCTTCTGGCACACAAGGGGGCGCCTGCGCATGTCCGTGATGCCCGGTCACAAGAAGTGATCCGCACCTATCTCGAAGAAGAGTTGAATATCCCCATCGGTGCCATCGAAGACGAAGCCGATCTGCGTGATCCCGAGCGGCTCCGAAAGTTGTTCGAGTCGCTGGGTGGCTCGTTTTCGAGCGAAAGCCGGCGCGTTGTCCCGCCTGTGTCGGAGGCCTCGCGCATCGCGGCCATCTTCACCGACAAGCCCGGCGAGCAGTACGACGTCCGGCACATCATCGCGTGCCTGGTCGATGCCCGCTGCGAGCCCAACGCCGACGGGCACGAATCGCTCGCGGCCGACTTTGACGAGTACAAGGCCGAGTATGGCGCTTCGCTCGTGTGCGGCTATGCGCGTCTGGGCGGCTTTGCGTGCGGCATCGTGGCCAACCAGGGCTGCCTGACCCGGCAGGCCGAAGCGGGCGGCAAGGCGGGGCCCGGCGTCTCGACCAACATGCCGCGCGTGATCTACGACGAAAGCGCCGACAAGGCTGCGCGCTTCATCATGGACTGCAACCAGCGCAGGATCCCGCTGATCTTCCTGCACGACACGACCGGCTTCATGGTCGGGCGCGACAGCGAGCAGGCGGGCATCATCCGCTCGGGCGCGAAGATGGTCAACGCGATGAGCAACAGCATCGTGCCCAAGATCGTGCTCATCATGGGCGGCAGTTACGGCGCGGGCAACTACGCGATGTGCGGCCGCGCGTTCGAGCCGTTCCTGACCTTCGCTTGGCCGGGGGCGCGCTGCGCGGTGATGGGCGCGGCGCAGGCCTCGGGCACGCTGGCGATGATCGAAGAAAAGAGCCGCCAGCGCAAGGGCGAGACGATCGACCCCGAGACGCACAAGGCCATTCTCGACGCGGTGCGGGCCGGGTACAACGAGCAGGCCGACATCCGCCACGGCGCGGCCCGAGGCTGGCTCGATCGCATCATCGACCCGCTGGCGACGCGGGCCGAACTGATCGAAGCGCTGTCCGCGGCTGAGCAGGGGTGGGATTACGCGCGCCCGCTGCGCACGGGCGTGTTGCAGGTGTGAGGCTGGAAGGCACGAGGTATTGGGCACGAGGCACTGGGCACGAGGCATTGGGCATGAAAACAGGCGGGTGCCGTGGTCATGGCTCTGCATGGCCACGATCAAGGGCCGCGTTCAAGAGCCACGACCATTGACCACGATCCATGCTTCCAGCGCAGCGCACGGAAAATCGGGCGATCTGGTCGCTCGCGCGTCGCGGCACCCGACGCGCGTGTCGTGTCACCCGTTCAGCGCGATGAGGCATCGAAAGGATGCGATCATCTGCACACTTTGGGGTGATCGGCAGATGATGCGCGTGTGCTGGTGTCCTGCGGAGCACATCCGGCCAGATGCGGAGCGGATCGAGCCAGCTGTGGAGCGCATAGAGCCAAATGCAGAGTTTTTCTGGCCAGATCCAGAGCACATAGAGCCAGATGCGGAGCAGATCGAGCCAGATGCAGAGCGGATCGAGCCAGATGCGGAGTTTTTCTGGCTAGATGCGGAGTTTTTCTGGCTAGATCCGGAGCACATCTGGCCCCCGAACAGACGGTGGCAACAGCCGCAATCCCGCCTCCCGCCACGCCAGAGCCATTTATTGCGGACCGAGTCACATCGAGCGGCGATTCCCGCACAGTTCCGAGTGACCAGAGCCATGGCCAACCCAAATAGCCCCGAACGCCAGTGAGGGGATGGCCGTTGCATACCCCGTCCACATGAACCGCCGAGTATGCCTTGCCCAGCGGCCCCGCCGCCACAACGTGCCGGGGCGCCGCAGGCGGTTTGTGCGCGAGCGCAGTCCGAAAACCGCAACACCAACCGCCGGTTTCCGTTAGAATAAAAAGACCAACCCAGCCGCCCGCGGCCCCGCCGATCCAGCGGCCCCGCATCCAGTCCGGAGAACAGCGATGAGCCCATCAGGCCCCGAGCCCGCAGACGATCCCAGAATTCCGACCGAAGAGGAACTCGCGACATTGCCGCGCTGGGCCTGCGTTGCCTTCGCCGCCCGCTGCGCCCGGCGCGTGCAGCCGCTGTACAAGCACTTCTGGCCTGATGCACCTGCCAAGCATGTCGAGGCTCTTGACAAGGTGATTACACTCGCGCAGGCTTCGGCGGCAGACCCCGCCAGCACGAGTGAGGCGGAACTTCGCGCCGTCCACGCGGCCGCCCACGCCGCCGCCGCCACCTACTCCGCCCACGCCCACGCCGCCGACGCAGCCGCCTCCGACGCAGCCGCCGCCCACGCCGTCGCCGCCTACTCCGCCGCCGACGCCGCCGCCCGCGCCGCCGTCGCCGCCTACTCCGCCGCCGTCGCTGTTTACGCGGCCGCCACCCGCGCCGCGGCCGCCGCCGACGCCGCCCACTCCGCCGCCCACTCCGCCGACACCGCCCCCTACGTCTTCGCCCACGCCTCCCGCGCCATCCGCCGGGATTATGAACAGCTCAAGGCCGCAGCCAAGGCCGAGCAGTGGTCCGACGACACCCCTGTCCCGCCCGCGTTCTTCGGCCCGCTCTGGCCCGATGGCGAACCGAGCGGATGGCCTGGGCAGGAAGTTGAGACATTACAGTTGAACAGTGATATTCCTTCAGCGTCAGAGCTCGCCGCATTGCCACTCTGGGCGAGTGTCGCGCTCGCAGTGCGATGTGCCCGTCGCGTTTTGCCCCTTCACGGGGAATTCTGGCCGGATGCGCCAAAGGGGTTGGAAGCTGAATTGGGCCAGATGCTCACATTGGCGGAAGATGCGGCGGCGATGCCTGCGTCTCGAGACCAAGGCACGCTTCGCGCAGCGTCAGAGACGACCTTCACGCTCGCGTCCAATGCGAATGCACAAAACAATAACGTCGAGTCCGTCACCTACGCGGTAGCACGCGCCGTCAGTGCGGCAACATTCGAGAACGCCGCAGAGGTCTACAGCGCGATCAGTGCTGCGGAAGCTGCCGCGCAAGAATCACGAAGAAGCGTATTGCATCAGGCGGATGGCGGTGGTGATTTGAACATGCCGATGCGAGAATCGTTTGGCTCGGCCTTTCGTTCTGCAGTTCGCCGCGACTACGAACTGCTCAAGACCGCAGCCAAGGCCGAGCAGTGGACCGACGACACCCCTGTCCCGCCCGCGTTCTTCGGCCCGCTCTGGCCCGACGGCGAGCCGGAAGGGTGGCTGAAGAAAAAGCTACATCTCAAAGTTGAACGGGTAGACCCGCCCATTGAACGGGTAGACCCGCCCGCTGATGCTCCCGCTCTCTCGCTGTACTTCGATGCCAGTGAGTTTGATAGCGAAACCATCGCACTGATCATCAGCGGGCTTTCGGAACTCTACAGGGAGATCGGAGGCGACGAACTGATCATTGACGATGTCTGCGTCATGAACTATTCGGCGGTTCCCGAGGAGATCTGCTGATGACAGATCATCCGAATGACAAGCCTGCCAATGAGGGCCATGACTTTGTCCGCGTCGATGTGCGAGGCAAGTCGCCATCGCTCTGGGCCGCCAAACGCGCCGAGTTCATCAACACGAAGATACCGCAACTGATTGAGATGATGAATAAGTTTCTTGACACCACCATCGACTACGATGAAGGCACTACCATCCGCGAAGAGGCCAAAAGATTCACCAGCGGCATGCTTGAATTCGCTCGCAATAAACTCCGCAAGGAAGGGGTCGAAGTAGAGAAGATCGAAGCCGAGATCAGCGAAATCTACGCCAAGAGGTTGGAATCCATCGCACGCACCGAGAAGACTTCGTCCGAGACACGAGAGAAGCAGCGTTCAACGGCGCTTAAGCAACTGTGTACTCAACTCGCGCTCACGCGGGGCATGCTCATCGGAGATGATGGCGAAGAAGCGATGTTGTTTGGCCGACAGATCGATGAGTTCCTTCGTCTAGTCAAGGAGCTCAATCTCATCGCCGAGGGTTGAGACGTCTGATCGCGCGATCAGGATCACTGCCACCAACATCGCCGCTCACCCCAACCGCGCGGCCAGCAGCGCGCGCGGGCTTGTTGCCGTCAGGCGCACCACCGTTGGCAGCGAGGCTCCCAGCGTGAACAGCAGCGCCGCGCCCAGTGCCCCGGCCAGCGCGCCCCACGGCGCTTCGCCCGAGATCCTGATCCCCAGCAGCAGCGCATCGAGCCGCCGACCCGCCCACGCGCCCTGCAGCCCCAGCACCGAGCCCAGCACCCACGCCGACAGCGCGATGATGATCGCCTCGCCCACGATCAGCCTTGCCAGCAGCGCGCGCTGCGCGCCGACCGCTCGCAGCACCCCCAGTTCAAACCGCCGCGCGTGTACGCCCGCCGCGATCACGCTGGCCACGCCGAACGACGCGATGAACATGCTCAGCCCCGCCACCACGGTAAAGACACGCACAGCGTTGCGCACAATCTCGACCATCGCCTCGCGGATCTGGCGGCCGCTGCCCGCGTCGATGATCCCCGCGCCAAAGAGCCGCTCGCGGATCTGGCTCAGGGCCGCCTCGTCGTCGGTGCCGGGTGCGAAACTCATCTGGATCAGCCCGATTGCATCGGTGCCGAACTTCTCGATCATGTCGGCCCGCGAGCCGAAGACGGCGTGAAGCGTCTGATCGACATACTCGTCGCCGACGTTGAAGAACTTGCTGACCATTTCGAGGCCCGGGCTGGTGACAACGCCGACAATCTCGAACTCGTGCTCGATGTCGTTGAGCGTGCAGCGGAAGGTATCGCCCACCCCCAGCCCCTTGGCCACGCGAAACTCGCGCGCGACCATCACCGCCCCGCCCTCAGCCAGCCGCCGCTTGGCACTCGCCGCTTCGCCCTCGACCCACTCGAGCTCGGTCATGCGGAAGAACGGCTCGGGCTCGAAGGCCACGAAGGTCGTCTTGTACGATTGCAGCGCCCGCACGCCGAAGGCCTCGGTCGCCACCGGGACCAGACTGATCGCGCAGGTGTCGGTGACGAAGGGCAGTTCATTGAGCAGCCGCTGGCTCTCGGGCGAGAGCGCCACGCCCGAGACAAAGGCGTCGGGGAAGCGGATGCGGTTGATCCAGTCGTTCAGGAAGCCGCCCGCGTTGGTGTAGAGGCCGACCATCAGGGCGATGCCCGCCATGAGAGCGCCCGCCGTCAGGCCATAGCGATAGGGCGTCGCAGCGATCGTGCGTCCCAGCAGAGACGCCGGCAGGCCCAGCAGCCGCGAGAGCAGCGGCGAAAGCCCGCGCGCGATCAGCACCACCAGCGGCACACCGAGCAGGAAGTAGCCGATGAACATCACCGGCAGCCCGAAGGTGGCGTACATCCAGAAGATGAACTGCCCGTCATCGGGCACGCCGACGATGAGCAGTTGCAGCCCGATGCACGCCAGCGCCACTGCCAACGTCGCCTGCACATGCCGCGCCCGCACCGGCATCGCGCGGAGCGCCAGTGCCGCCAGTGGACTGGCCCGCGTCGCCTGCCACGCCGGCCACAAGGCCCCAAGAATGCCCGACGCGACCGCGCCCAGCGCCGCGACCGACAGCGTCATCGGCGAGAGCACCAGCCCGGTCTGCACCGTGTCCTTGAAGATCTCGATGAGCCCCCAGGCGATGCCCACACCAAGCGGCACGCCGACCAGCGCGCCCAGCACGCCGACGAGCAACCCGGTGAGGATCTGCACCATCGCCAGTTGCCGCGGCCGCGCACCGATGCAGCGGAGCACCGCCAGCGAGCGCTGCTGCTCGGCCAGGCCGGTGTTGAGCCCCGTCATGATGATGAACGACGCCGAGAGAAAGCACATCACCGTCGCCAGCGCAAAGGCCAGTTGGCTCGAAGCGACGTTCTTCTCGACGCCCGCGCGCACTCGGGCCGTGGTCTGGAGGAGGAAACGCTCGCCCAGCTCGGCTTGACGCTCGGCGACAAAGGCATCGGCATCGACGCCCGGGCGCAGCACCATCTCGATCTGCGAAAGCCGCTCGCCCGCGCCCGACAGGGCAGCCAGATCGGGCATCGAGAACCACGCCTGCGGCCGACCGCCCAGCGGCGGGGCCGCCGCGATGCCCACGACGCGCAGTTCCTCGGGCGCGCGGAACAACCGCACCACGCGGATCGTGTCGCCCGGACGCACGCCGATGGCCGCGTTGATCGTCTCGGCCCGCGATGGGTTTGCCAGTTCGGGCACCACCGGCTCGGGCATCGTCAGATGTGTTGCGTTGCCGCTGAGTGTCTTGCGGTTGGATGAAAACACGCCCGTGCCGTGCCCGAGCCACGAGAGCCGCTCGGCGGTCAGAGCATCGAGCACGACCTCGCCGCGATCAGTGGGCATGCGACCCGCGATGAGATCCACCCTCGCCCCGCCTTGGCTGAACCACACGCCATGGACCAGCACCGTCGCGCGCAGCAGCCGCGTCGTACGCACCCAATCGCCCGATTCGCCCTCCGCAAGCCCGTCCTTCTCGACCGCCAGCGAGAGCGTCGAAGTCAGTTCAGCCCGTGCTTCGGCCACCTCCGGCCACGCCCGCACCTGGTCGAGATAGCGCGAGGGAAAGTTGGTGCCCGAACTCGACGCGGTGAGCCGCACATCGGCATCGCCGACCGATTGATTGATCTGCGCATTGACCGCCGCATGGGCCGACGCCAGCGCACACGACACCGCCGCGATCAGTGCGGCCGAAAGACCCACCGCCGCCACCAGCATCGCACTACGCCAGCGGCGAGCCGACAAGGTGCGTATAGCCAGATGCCACACGGCCCGCATCGAGTCCCTCCGTCTCCATTTCACCGAGCACCGCTCCGTCGCGAATGACAAACACACGCCGGCAATGCGTCGCAGCAGCCGGCTCGTGCGTCACCATCACGACCGTGGTCTCCTGTTCCCGCGCGATCTCGGCCAGAAGCGACCAGAGCCGCTCGCTGCTGGCCGAATCAAGATTGCCCGTGGGTTCATCAGCCAGCAGCAGCGGCGGACGATACAGCAGAGCCCGCGCAATCGCGACACGCTGCTGCTCCCCGCCCGACATCGCATCGGGTCGATGGTCGGCCCGGTCCGAAAGACCCAGACGTTCGAGCAGCATGCCGCTGCGCTCGCTCAGCCACGCCCGCTTCTGGCCCGCGAGCAAGCCGGGCAGTTCGACATTCTCGCGGGCACTGAGCGTGGCGATGAGGTTGAACTGCTGAAAGACCATGCCGACCGACGTGCGACGGAACTCGGTCGCCTCGCGGTCGCTGAGGCTGTGGATCGCCCTCCCGGCAATGGAAATGGTGCCCGAAGTCGGGCGGTCGAGCGCCCCGAGCAGATACAACAGCGTGCTCTTGCCGCTGCCCGATTGGCCCATGATGGCATAGAACCCAGGTTCGGCAATCGTGAGCGTCACGCCGCACAGCGCTGTGACATCACGGTCCCCCAGCCTGTACGACTTGTGGACATCCTGGCACGCGATCATGCTCGGGCCGCCATTCGCCGACTGGTTTTAGCCCGCGTGTTGACGGTCATATGTTGCTGCATCCATGAGATCGGCCAGACCGCCCAGATCGCCGGGCTTGATGCGCACCAACCAATGTTCGTAGGGATCTTCATTCAGCAGGCCCGGGCTCGATTCGAGCGCTCCATTGACCGCCACAATCTCGCCGTCCAAGGCCGAATACACGTCGCTGGTCGTCTTGACCGACTCGACCTCCCCGACGGAATCTCCTGATGCCACTCGGGTTCCGGCTTTCTTGAGTTCGACGTAGGTCACGTCGGTCAGGGCGTCGACGGCATAGCGGGTGAGCCCGATGGCGACCAGATCGCCCTCGACGCGGTGCCATTCGTGGGAAGAACTGTAACGTCGGTCGTCCGGTGTTGCCATGGTGCGGGGATTCCTGTAAGGAGTGGAAAGTATCAATACAGGCATGATGCTATCAAGCCAAGGGGCGCAATGTCCAAAATAGATGCTTGACGAGAGTGGGGTGGTTCTGGTATTCTGGCGCGTCGGACTCGACTCCTTTGCTTTCTCCCCTCCGGACGGTCGGCGCTGTACAGGCCCGACCGTCTACTTTTTGATGTCGCTGGCGTCCGCCTGGCCGATGCAGCATCGACGGTTTTGGGACTGAAAAGTTCATTCCCGATGGCCAACGGGCGATTGGGCGTGTAGAGTGCCGCCCTCCATGCTGCTCTCCCTATGCCTCCAATCCATCCGCCCGCTCCTGACCGGCAGGTCTCCCAAACTCAAACTGCCGGATGTTCCGGCGTTTACCCGCGATGTTCTTGGGCTCAACGGCCTGACGCTGTCGACCGACCTGCTCAAGGGTTCGACGAGAACGGATCTGGAACTGCTCCGTGATCGCGCCGACAAGGCCGCATGTTCATGCCTCATGCTCGCCGAGCCCGACCCTCTGCCGTTTGCGACCGAAGACTTTGACCTCGGCACCGCAGCGGTCAATCGCGCCCATCAAGTGCTGCGAGCGGCCCAGGTCCTGGGTTGCAACAGCGCAGCCATTCACGTCAAGGCCAATGACACTGAAGATAACCTCGAACGGGCGATTGACCGCTTGCGCGAGGCTGTGGAATACGCCGAGAGACTTGAAGTCAATCTCCTGATCGCGCCCTACAAGGGTCTGACGCAGAAGGCCGACCGTGTGACGGACCTCATCAAGCGGGTCGGGGGGTTTCGTGTCGGAACGCTTCCCGACTTTCTCAGCGCCGTCGACTCGGGGGATGCGGTGACGTATCTTCGCCGCCTCACGCCGTACGCCGCAGTCGTGATCGCCTCTACCTCGGACTTTGAAGAAGCGATCGAGGGTCCGGACGATCAGCCGATGAGTATTGATGACTTGCTGAGTGAATCCGTGCCGGTGCACAAGGCGTTTGACCTGAACCCGCTGATCGGGGCTGTGATTTCGGTCGGGTTCGACATCACGCTGGGGTTGGACTACCGGGGTTCGGGAGACCCTGTTGAGGGGTTGCTGTCGAGCAGAACCGCGATCGAGGATGCGGTCGAGCGGGCGCTCGAGAAAGACTGACACTCGGCGCACAAATCTGGTACACTTGACAGAGCCCGGGACCTGCTTGAGCGAGTGACGCACCATGACCACAGCAATCCTTGAACTGGCTCGCTTACGACCGGAGTGGCGTGTGCCTGACGATCAACAGATCATCATCACCATCGACGGCCCGGCCGGAACCGGGAAATCGACTGTCGCCCGATTACTCGCCCACCGCCTGGGGCTTGATTTTCTCGATACCGGCGCGATGTACCGCGCAGCAACCGCCATCGCGATCGACCGCGGCATCGATCCAGCCGACATCGACACGCTTTGCCGCGTGGTGGTCGATGCCGATCTGCACTTTGACTGGACTGCCGATCCGCCGACCATGCTCGCGTGGCTTCAGCCGATGGACGCCCGAATCAGGGATGCGGACGTGACGGCACTGGTCTCTGTCGTGGCCGCCATCGGCAAACTGCGTGAGCACATGGTCCGCAAGCAGCGCATCATCGCCGAGCAGCATCCGCGTCTGGTGACCGAAGGCCGCGATCAGGGGTCGATCGTCTTCCCGGATGCAGCAATCAAGTTCTATCTCGACGCTTCGCCCGAGATTCGTACGCGCCGTCGGGCCGAGCAGATGCGAGCCGATGGTCGCGAGGTCGATGAATCGCAGCTGCTCGAAGAGATCATCGAGCGAGACCGTATTGATTCGACGCGGCACGATGGACCGTTGATCTGCCCAGAGGACGCGATCGTCATCGACACATCGACGCTGGAAATCCCGGGCGTGATCGCGAGACTCGAGAGCACCGTGCGCGAGCGGGTTGTCGCGTTGAGGCAGGGCTAAGCCGTTCATGGCCGACACTTCGCGATCCACAGTGCCCACGGTTCCAAAGGTTCCCAAAGACACCTGGTGGCGTGCGCTGGGATACTGGATCGTGCTCTTTTCAGCACGGCTGACCCTGCGTGTGCTCTTTCGCGCGCGGTGGCTTCATGTTGATCGCATCCCGCGTCGGGGCGCGGTGCTGCTGGCGGGGAATCATCAGTCCTATCTCGATCCGCCAATGGTCGCCACGGCCATCACCAAACGTCGCATCTGCTTCCTTGCTCGTGCGGGACTGTTCGAATCAACGCTCTTCGGGCGTCTCATCTCGTTTCTCAACTCGGTGCCTGTCAGTGAAGAAGGCAGCGATCTGGTTGCGATGCGAACGGTCATCGAACTGCTCGAAAAGGATCAGGCGGTCCTGATTTTTCCGGAAGGATCGCGCACCGAAACCGGCCGGGTGGGGGAGTTCAAGCGCGGCGCAGCCCTGCTTATTAAACGCACACACTGCCCGATCGTGCCATTCGCGATCGAAGGCGCGTACGACGCCTGGCCTCGCGGGCAAAGCAAGCCACGTTTGTTTCGCTCTCGCGTCTGGGTCATGTTCGCTGAGCCGATCGAACATGATGATTTGATGCAAAACGGTCAGGAAGCAGCCATGCTTCGGCTACGCGACGAGTCGGTGAGGTTGCGTGCCGAGTTGCGCAGGAAGATGCAACTTCCTCCGCTCGATGACACGCTAGTTGCTGAGCAGGACACGCCGCAGGATCGGTCATAAACAGCGCATAAAAAGGCCGAGCGACGGGGAAGGTCGCTCGGCCCGCTGGGGTAACCTCGCTTTGAGTGTCCGGGCCGGGGTCAGTCAGATCAGCCGAAGCGATCACGAAAAACCGGGTCCAAACCCCACTGCGAGGGCGTGGCTGCCCGCCTGAAACTTCGGTTTCCCGGAGCACAGGCACTTGCCGCGAACGGGGGCTCTCCTCTTCCCCGATCGCGGCCAAAAGGCAGAATGTCGAGTTCACAAGCGACAGGCACAACGTGTGCTCACGTTCAAGTACAAAATAATTCTGATTTGTCACTACAATCGCTCGCCTTTCCCCCAATCGAGCGGGTGAGTTCCGTGACCTATTCTCATGGCATGAGTCGAATGGCGACATGGTCGGCGCTGCTCGGGAAGTGGACGGAGTTTGCTCAGTCCGCGGTCGCACTTCCAACTTTGGGGGAGGGCGGGCGCTGGCGTCGGGCGGTGCCGGGGATTATCACTCTCCAGGCGAATCTGCACGCACTGAGCGAGTTATCGCAGATTGAACCAGCGGAGATTCCTGCGGCACTTGTGCGCGCAGGCAAGAGCATTGAGGATGCAAGCATCGAGATATCCGAAATCTGGGCAGGCGAACCGATGCCGCCGCAGGCTTTGGAGGTGGTGGATGAAGCGAAGCTCGCTCTTCGTCAGGCCGAGACGATCGGGTGGGGGTGCAGCGTGGTGTCGGAGGAGTTTGTCGCGAAGCATCCGGCGGATCTGATTGCGGCGATGCTCGAAAGCGGGATCGTGCGGGATCTGCACGTCCCTTCTCCGGGGGTGCCGCTGTTCGAGACAAGCCCGGCGATTCACCTTGTGCCGACATCGTTCGAACTGGACTTGGATGATTTGGCCGATGTTCTTGATCTGATGATGGCGATGCTGACTCTCGAAGGGGAATTAGCGCCAAGCGGGGTGGGGACACGGCATCAGGTGTATCGGCAGTTTGATTTCGCGCGAGGCGGTCCGGTGCGCGATGTGGTGCTGCCAATCGAAGGCGGTCTTGCAGCGGGCCAACCTCAACTCGTGTGCGCGATCGAGCGCGGGGAGGTGATGAGTGTGTCACTGCCGCCGCGCGTGCGTCCTCGGCTTGATCGGCTGCCGGTGATGCATCTGGAAAGTGTGTCGGACCTGTGAGTTGGTATGTGCAGGTCTTGGCAAAGTCGTGAAGCACCGATGCTCGGGGGCCTTGGGCCCCGACCTGGAACAAGAATGCCGGGAGCAAACTTGTGTACCGCGAATCGGCTACAGTGCGGCGCGTGAGCCAGAGCTTGAGCCGAAATCCCGAACGCGACCTGCTCGCGGACCTGACCGAACCCCAACGCGAGGCCGTGACCACGACCGAAGGGCCGCTGCTGGTGCTTGCGGCTGCGGGCTCGGGCAAGACGCGCGTCATCACCCGTCGCATCGCGTATCTCGTGGGGATCGGCGTGCCGCCGTGGTCGATCTGTGCGCTGACATTCACGAACAAGGCGGCCGGGGAGATGCGCGAGCGAGCCGAGCATCTGCTCGCGGGGGCTGGCGAGCGCAGTATGCGCGGGCTGACGGTGATGACGTTTCACGCGTTGTGCGCCCGATTGCTGCGGAGGCACGCGGAGGAATCGGGCATCGCGGGGCTCAAGTCGGACTTTGCGATCTATGACACCAGCGATCAGACAGCGGTGGTCAAGCGCGTGATCGGAGATCTGGGACTGACGACCAAGAACTGGCCGGTTGCGTCGGTGCGTGCAGCGATCAGCCGGGCCAAGAACGACCTGATGGATGCATCGGCGTACACGGCCGGGGCTGGGGACTTTGCGTCGAAGCAAGTGGCGAAGATCTATACGGCTTACGAGACGGCGATGCGGCGCGCGGGCGCGATCGACTTCGACGATCTGCTGCTGCTGACGGCCAGGATGCTGCGCGAGAATGACCAGGTGCGTCGCGCGTGCAATCAGCGCTGGTCGTATCTGATGGTCGATGAATATCAGGACACGAACCATGCGCAGTTTCTCATCGCGGGTGCGCTGGCGGGCGAGAACAACCCCAACATCTGCGTCGTGGGCGATCCGGATCAGGCGATCTATTCGTGGCGCGGTGCGGATATCAGTAACATCCTCGAGTTCGAGGAGCGGTATCCCAACGCGAGGACGATTGCGCTGGGCGAGAACTTTCGATCGACTGCGCCGATTCTGGCAGCGGCCGATCGGCTCATCAAGCACAACGTCGAGCGCAAGGACAAGCCGCTGTTCACCTCGCGCGCCGGGGGCGAGAAGCCGACGGTGGTGCTCTGTCGCGATGAGCGGCACGAGGGCGACGTGGTGGCGGACTTTCTGCGCCTGCACGCGGAGAACGGGATCGCGTGGAAGTCGATGGCGGTGTTCTATCGCACGAACGCGCTGTCGCGTGTCATCGAAGACGCGCTGCGCACGAGCGCGATCCCGTACACGATCGCACGCGGGACGGCGTTTTATGAGCGAGAGGAAGTGCGTCACGCCCTGGCGTATCTGCGCGTGATCGCCAATCCGGCTGACGATGTGGCCCTCGGGCGGATTGTCAACACTCCGGCCCGCGGGATCGGCAAGACGACGCTGGCGGCACTTGAGGATCGGGGTGCGGCGCTGCGTGTGCCGCTGTTCGAAGCCATGCGGGGCGTGCAGGACACGCCCGGACTGACGCAACGTGCTGGTGCGGCGGTCGGGCGGTTTGTAGAGTTGATTGACGGCTGGACTGGCGCTGGAACATTCATGGGCGCGAGTGTGGCGGGGACGCTGCACGATCTGGTCGAACGTGTCATCAAGGAGTCGGGGCTCGAAAAGCACTACGACGGCCAAGCCAAGGCGAGCGGGTTGGCGTCGGACGAAGAGCGGCTGGACAATCTGTCTGAACTGGTCTCCTCGGCGCGGGCGTTCGAGGACGAGTTCGACCCGACGGCGGACCCCGCAGCGGAGTTCGAGATCGGGGATGGGGCGCAGGCGGTGCTGGCTGACGCTCCGCCTCTGCTTGCGATGCTGCGGGCATTTCTTGAATCGGTCGCGCTGGTTGCCGATGCCGATGCGGTGGACCCGGAGCAGGGGGCGGTGACGCTGATGACACTGCACGCGGCCAAGGGACTCGAGTTTGCATGCGCCGCGATGATCGGGCTTGAAACGGGCATGTTGCCGCACAGCCGGGCGGCCGAGTCGCCTTCGGACATGGAAGAAGAGCGGCGGCTGGCGTTCGTGGGCATCACGCGCGCGATGCAGCATCTGCTGATGACCAGCGCGCGGTACCGCACGATTCGCGGAGTGACCGAGCGCATGATCCCGAGCCGGTTTATCGAGGAGATCGGGGAGGATCTGGTTCGGCTGAGCGACCAGATGGGCGGGGGCTATGAGACTGGCGAACAGGAGTGGTCATCGGGCGCGACGCGGCGAGGAGTAACTGGAGGAAGCGTTGGCGACATGCCTGCGGTACCGAGGCCGACGGTTTCTGCGTCGGGGTTCAAGGCAGGGATGCTGGTGCGGCACCCGCAGTTCGGGCTGGGCGAGGTGCTCAGCGTGCAGGGCGGGAGCAACGCGCGGGCGCAGATTCGATTTCGGCAAGTTGGCGTCAAGACGCTGGTGCTGGAGTATGCGCGTCTGAAGCGTGCCGATGGGTGAGTGGCTCAGGCCAGAGGCGAGGCACCGAAGCGGCGCAGGCCGTCAACTTCGATGATGGTGGCCAGGTGAAGTCGCAGGCCGCTCTCGAGAATGGGAGCGGCATCGGCAAAGTGGTTCACGACGAGATGGGCTTCGGGAGCGCCCGCGGTTGGCGTGACGCGGGGATCCAGCGCCGAGAGAACGCCGCGATGGCGTGCCGCGAAAGCGCGGGCAAGAGTCAATGCGGCTACGGGGTCCGTACTCGGGTTCCAGCCTGGACCTGCGAAGGTGGCGGCGATGACATGGAGGCGGCCTTCAGCGTCAACGGCGATGGTGACCTCGGGTGCGCTGGGGCAGCGCACGGCGAGCGCGGTGACAGCTCCGACAAGGGCTTCGAGACCTCGGTCGGTCGGGGCCCCGCGGTTGTACGCATTGTGGTACGGCGCAGGCGCAGGGGCCGGTGCTGGCACATGTGGCGCGATGGGCGGCGCGGCGGGCTGATGCGGTGGCGGCGTGACCGGGGCGTAGGCGTCGATGGAGACCTGCGCCGGGTCGTGCGGGTCGAAATGCTGCTCTGTGTACACGGGCTCTTCCTCCACGAGCACTGTACACCGAAGTTCGAGCGAGAGGAACTGGCGGGCGGTGCGCTCGATACGGTCGATGGTCGAGCGGCAACGTTCGGGATCTTTCCCCATCACTGCAAGCGTCAGTCGTGAAATGTGTTTAGGGCAGAGGATGGCAATGGACTTAATCTGTCGGTAGGACGCGACGATTTCCCCTTCGTCGGTGGAGCACAGGACGGTGATCTGGTCGGCAGGTTGTGTGAGGTCGGACAGCCCGGCGATGAGCGAACCGACCTCGTCGTGAGCCGGGAGGAGGACGCAGACGCGGGCGGCATGTGCGGCGATATGGGCGATGGCTTTGCCAACGGTGGCGCGGCGACCGCGTGAGGGGGTTGATCCGGGACCGACGAGATTGGCAGCCCACCCGGCACCGACATGCTCGACGCAGCCGATGGGGAGTTGATTGATCGCAGCTTGGCGCCGGCAATGGGCAGCGAATCGTTCGCGGCCATCGGTCAGGTGGAGCGCAACGACAAGTTCTAGTGTGTTGGTGTTTGCAGCGGGGGGCGGGGTCGCGGGAGATGCGGAACCGAGAAACAGATCGGCCAACGCGTCGCACTCGGCATCGCGAGGGATCTCGAATCGGTTGAGCAAGGCACGATTTAGATGAGTCGGATTATGTTCCATGTTGCCCTCAGCCCGGGTTGCGGCGTGTATCAGCGCTCCCACGCATGACACAGTGTTCCCACTTCGCCTCGGGTTGGCAACCTTCTCAGGCCCTTCGAGTCATGTTCTGTGTCCGAAGATAGATCTCGTCTGCCCTTGTCTGGGGTGTCGGGGGCGCAGGTTCTGCGCTCAAGGCGTCCGGTTCGACGGTTTCGGTCAGATCGATGGCTGTGGGACGACGCAGTTCGATCATGTCGTCAATGGCGGACTGGAGCTGGTCGGTGGTGACCGAGTCGAACTCATCGGGTTCGAGTTGGCGGTCGATGCAGGCGTGCTCGATGAGCCATTCGCCTAGAGCGGTGTAGTCCTGCGCGCCCGGCGAATCTGGGGCGTAGTCGTCGATGGGTTGGCCGAATGAAGTGGCTTCCTTGAGGGCGACGTCGAAGCGAATGACCTGCGGAATGATGCTTCCGGGGTAGAGGCGCTTGAGTTCGTCGAGGAGGTCGCGTGCGAGGGTACTGGTGGGTTCGTGGAGGGTGGGCAGCAAGCGTGCACGAACCCGCATGCCCAGGCGGCGCGTGAGCGAGCGGATGGTGGCAAGTTGCCGGCTGGCACCCTGGAGGCTGAAGTAACTGGTTTCGACGGGAATAATGACTTCCTTGGCAGCGGCCAAGGCGTTGTAGGTGAGCAGGCCGATCGAAGGCGGGCAGTCGATGAGGCAGACGTCGTAGGCATGATCGACGGCTTCATTGATGCGTTCGATGGCACGAGTGAGGAAGTATTCCTTGTCATGCGCATCCATGAGCCCGCCCTTGGGGGCTTCGAGGCCTGCGAGTTTCATGCGGCTTGGTGCCAGGTCGAGGTTCCGTGCAACGCGCCAGAGGAGGCGGGTGATGTCTATGGGGCGGTCGGGCGGGGTCATCATGACGTCGCCGATGTCGAGGTCGATGCGCGACTCGGGGACGGCCAGACCAGCGGCGCAATGCCCCTGTGGATCGAGATCCACAAGCAACGTGCGGAAGTTCCGCTTGGCGAAGATGGACGCGAGACTGATGGCCGAGGTTGTCTTACCACAGCCGCCCTTTTGGTTGATGATCGCAATGATCCTCAAGACGAGTACCCCTTTCGGTGAAGAACCCGAGAAGTCACACATCGGGGTTGAGGCTGTTTGAACAAACAACCCACTCGGTTATCGGATTCGCTCATCCGAACTCTTGAAAATGGAAAATTTACTACAGGGACAGGGTGGATATACCCTGTAAGATACAAGCCGGGTCGGGGGATGTCTCCACAGCACATACGCCTGGGGCGTGCGGCAAGATGAGCCTCATGCGCCCGCCTAGGGATTTCTTGTCGTGGCCCATGCGCTGGAGGATGACTTGCGGGTCGGGCAGTCCGGCAACCTGAGTAGGCAGGCCGGCAAGGGCGACGAGGTCGATGACGGTCTTGACGAAATCTTGATCGACGCGGCCGAGGGCGGCTGCGGTCGCGCTGGCAGCGATGAGCCCCAAGGCGACGGCTTCGCCGTGCAGGAGTGGGGCATCGTCGAGTGATTCGGTTGGGCTGAGGTGTTCGAGAGTTTCGATGGCGTGAGCGAAGGTGTGGCCGAGGTTGAGCAGGGCGCGCCCACCATCTGGGGCCGTTTCTCGCACGTCGCTGGCCACGATGCGGGCCTTGATGCGGACGTTGCGCTCGATGAGTTCAAGCAATGCGGCAGGGTCGTGAGCCAGGAGTGCGGGGATGGAGCGGGCGGTCCAGTCCCAAAGATCAGGATCCTGCCAGGGGCGAGCGATCATGGCATGCTTGATGCATTCGGCCAGACCCGATCGAAACTCGCGCGCGTCGAGGGATGCGAGGGTGTCGATGGAGGCCAGGACGAGAATGGGCTGATGAAACGAGCCGACAGCGTTCTTGAGGAGTGAGCCATGAACGTTGAGGTTGACGCCGGTCTTTCCTCCGACAGAGGCATCGACCATCGAGAGGAGCGTGGTGGGGCATTGAACGACGCGCACGCCACGGCGGTGTGTGGCGGCGGCGAATCCGGCGATGTCGCCGACGATGCCGCCTCCGAGGGCAACGATGAGGTCGTGTCGATCGAGGCGAGCCTGGGCTGCTGCGATGAGGATGCGTTCAAAGGTGTGGAGCGACTTGTCGGGTTCGCTGGCATGGATCGAGATGGTGGAGACATCGAGCGAAGCGCGGGTGAGCGAGCCGGCCAGCGCAGCGGGGAGCGCTCGGGGCAGCTTGTCATCGCAGACGATGAGCGCGCGGCGAGCGGGCAGATTGAGGCACGCTGTGATCAGAGCACCTGCGTCTTTGAGCAGGTGATGGCCGATGAGCACGTCGTACGGCTCGCTGGCAACATCGACATGGACGGTGCGATTCAAGGGCGCGTTCTCGCGTGCGGCTCCCATGTGATGCGGGGCGCGTCGCCCCAGAGCATTTCGAGGTCGTAGTGGGCTCGGGTGTTGGGTTCGAAGAGGTGCACGACGACATCGACAAAGTCGGCCAGAAGCCAGAGGCTCTGATCGTCGCGGTTGGTGCGGTGTCGGTCGAATCCCTTGTCGCGAGCAAGATCGGTGACGTGATCGAGGGCCGAACCCATCTGCCGTTGCGAGGTGCCCGAGCCGATGACGATGAAGTCGGTGATGCGGCTGAGTTGGCGGACGTCAAGAATGATGACGTGTTCGCATTTGTCGTCGTGAAGCAGTTGTGCGGCTTCAATGGCAAAATCGCGTGCGACCTCGGGGTCGGCGGTGCTTCGATCGGGAAAGAACACAGATTCTGGTTGCTGATCATCCATCGTGGTCGGAATCCTCCGTTCGGGTTTTGTGGCGTGGGTGTGCTGGCGCTTCTTCGCGCGTGATGAGGCGTGCGGAGTTTGCAATCGTAACGTCCGCGATGCGCAGGCTGCGATCGATGCCCGGAAGATCGGGCAAGAGTGCCGGGTCGGGCCAGAGAAGCATGGTCCCGCCTGGAGCGAGGCATCGCCAGATCTCGGAGAAGTCGACTGCCGAGCGTGTGCAGACGAAACAGGCGTCGAAGGCTCCATCGAGTTCGCCGTGGAGCGATTCGCTGGTGCCGATTTCGAATGCGAGATTGGGCGCGGCATAGCGGCGGCGTGCGAATCGAATTGATTCTCGATCGCGGTCGATGGCGACGACAGCTCCGGAGGTCCCGACGGCGCGAGCAAGGCGTTGCGATCCTGCGCCGGTGCCGCAGTTGATCTCGAGCACGCGCTGGCCGGGACGAACGCGCGAGACGGCCAGTTCGTAGACTTCGAGCCGCGGGTCGTGCATGAGGTCGGAATAGATGCGGTCTGCAGTGCAGCGGATGCGCATGCGAGCGTTGTCGGCAAAGCGCACGCTGTATTCCTTGTGCCCAGGGCCTCGCGGGGCCAGAGCGCGGCGGATGGGTGTCTGGTCACGTTCGTGATAGCGAACGCCTTGAACGACGATCGACTTGCGGATGCCGACGAGGTAGGCGAGTTTGCGGAGGAATGCAGCGATGTGAGACCGTGCGTGCTCGCGGGCGCGCGAGCGTTTGCGAGCGTGCGCGTCGCCCAGGCGAACGGGCTTGCGTGTGGTGTCAATAGCACGGTGCGCACTCACGTTGTGCCTCCGGTGGCCCAGAGCGCGAGTTGGGGCCGGGCGGTCTTGACAATCGGTGCCAGGGGTGTGCTCCGAGGCTGAATGTCAATCCATGGCGTGGGGCGGAACTGGTCGGCGATGGTCAGGTCATATGCGGCTGAAGCATGCAGCGAACGGACGATGTCCGGTCGGTTGCATTGCTGCGAAAGGTGGAGGCAGACGAGGCTGCGTCGAGGCGCGATGCGGTGGACGACTTCGACACATTGATCGTTGCTCAGGTGGCCCGAGCCACCCATGATGCGCTGCTTGAGAAACGCGGGACGGTTGCTGGCGCGCTGAAGCGCGGGGCAGTAGTTAGATTCGAGAGCCAGAACATCCGAATCGCGCAGGTGGTCGATGAGTTCTGCTGTGGGGCGGCCGACATCGGTGGCGAACCCGACACGGGCCGAGCGGTTTGGCTCGTCGCTGGTGATGTCAAAGCGGAAGGCGACGACGCCCAGACTGTCGTGCGCGAGCAGTTCTGGATCGACTCGAATGCCTGAGCCGATAGTGAAGGATTCGCGAAAGACTTCGGTGGCGCGGGAGCACAGGCCCATGCGTTCGGCGCGGCCGCGATGCGAGGAGTGGATATAGAAGGGCGCGCGAAGGCGAGATACCTTGGACCAGCCGAGGTGGGCATGGTCGCTGTCGAGGTGCGTGAAGAGGATGGCGTCAACCTCCCATGGGTCGATGTGTCGCTCGCGGAGGAGGGCGAAGGTGCGGCGTGGGCTGAGTCCTGCGTCGATGAGGATGATGCGTCGCGTCCCGCCTTCAGGGACGACGAGGACAGAGCAGTTGCCACGTGAACCACTAGCCAGAACGCACAAGACGCCGAGCGCCTGTGATGGGAGCGATCGGGGGACTGCGGCTGTCGCGTTGGGCTGTGTCATGCCTGATTGAGTTGTGGTTCGGGCGCAGGTTCGGCCTGATCGCGGGGTGTATCAGTGGCGTTGCGGCGAGATGGCTTGCCGGGGCCGCCACAGATCGGGCGCTTGGCGGTGCGGACAAACTCGGCGATCTCTGCGACAGCGGGGCTCGAAGCAGCCAGTGCGTCGAGCGTCGCGAGCATTTCGGTACGGCTGACAACGCGGCGGAAGACAGCGCGAAAGGCACGTCGAGTCGCGGTGATCTCATCGACCGACATTCCCGCCCGGCGCATGCCGATGCGATTGATCGAGGCAATGCGATTGGTGTCGTACGCGACGCAGAAGGGCGGCACATCGCAACTGACACCCAGACACCCCGAGATGAATGCGAGGCGACCAACGCGTACGAACTGGTGCACGGCGGAGTGGCCCGAGAGTGTAACGCGATCGGCAATGATCGAGTGCCCGCCGAGGCTTGCGTTGTTGACGAAGACGACATCGGAACCGACTTGTGCATCATGCCCGGCGTGGCTGTTGACCATCATGAAGACGCGGTCGCCGATGGTTGTGGGGAGTGTGGCGTGCGTAGCGGCGTGGATCGTGACGTGCTCGCGGAGGGTGCAGTTTCGGCCGATGACAACGCCGGGCGTCGGGTCGCCGATCTTGAACTTGACATCCTGTCCGGGGAAACCGATGCAGGCGAAGGGGTAGATGGTGGTGCCGGGGCCGATGGTCAGGGGCCCACGGAGATAAACGTTGCCGACAAGGTGTACGTCATCGCCGAGGCGGACGCGACCTTCGAGGTTGCACGCGGGGCCGACATGAACGTTGTTGCCGAGTTCGACATCACTGCCGATTGAGGCTGTTGGATGCACAAATGCCATGGGGCGATGATATGCGTTTCATCGTGCAGACGGCGTTTGGGCGAGGGTCAGTAGGGTGGAAAGGAAACTCGGGTCGATGTTACCGCCGCTGATGATGATGCCGATGCGTTGGCCTTCGGTCTGACCCGCGCGGGCACGTTGCAGGAGACCGGCCAGTGCGAGGGCCCCGGTCGGTTCGATGACGAGTTTGAGCCGTTCAAAGGCGAAGAGGGTTGCACGGGCAATCTCGGCCTCGTCGACGGTCATCATGTCGGCGACGTGAGTCAAAACCAGCGGAAATGTGTAGCGTCCGAGCGAGGGCGTACGGGCACCGTCGGCAATCGTCGGCGGGTTCGAGACGGTCGCGAGCATACGGGTCTTGAAGGAGCGTGTGGCATCGTCGGCCAGTGCCGGCTCGACTCCGATGACTCGACAGTCGGGCGAGGCAGCAGATGCAGCGATGGCGCACCCGCTCAGGAGACCGCCTCCGCCACAGCAGACCAATAGTGTATCGAGCGAGCCGGTTTCTTCGAAGAGTTCGCGGGCAGCAGTGCCTTGTCCGGCGATGACATCGGGATGGTCGTATGGCGGAATGATGGTGAGATTTTCATCGGAGGCGATGCGACGGCCGAGGTCTTCGCGCGATTCGGTCTTGGGGTTATAGAGGACGATGCGACTGCCATGAGGCGCACGGTCGAGGTAGGCGCGGGTGGCTGCCATCTTGATCGCTGGCGCATTGTCGGGCATGACGATGACCGCCAATCGCCCGAGCAGCGCTGCAGCGAGCGCGATGGCCTGCGCGTGATTGCCCGATGAATAGGCCAGTACCCCGCCCGATTCGAGGTTGGCCAAGGCGTTGTATGCTCCGCGAAACTTGAACGCGCCGACACGCTGAAAGTTCTCACACTTGAGCCAGACACGCGCGCCCGTGAGGGCATCGAGGGTCGAGGAGGTGTGCACCGGAGTGCGGCGTGCGACACCCGCAAGGCGAGCGGCGGCACGCTCGATGTGCGCGGGAGTGACGAAATCGCAAAGGGAAAAATCGGGTGCCGTGTCGTGCATGCGTGCGATGATATAGTGGTGCTAGCCGCGTGCAGGGCCGAAAAAGTGCGCCAGGCCGTAGGCAACCCCAAGGGCCAGCACGATGGCAGGTCCGGGCTGGATGTCGAACTCGAACGCAGCGACAAGCCCAACCATCGCGGCGACAAGTGTCAGGGTGATGGACCAGACGATGACGATGCCAAGTCGGAGACTGAGTTTCATCGCGGCAGCGGCCGGGAGGACAAGCACCGCTGTCGCGAGGACAACACCCGCGAGTTTCATGGTGACGACAACGACCGTCGCGAGCAGAATGAGCACGAGAACGCGGATGCGATCTGCCGGGACGCCGAATGCCGGTGCGGTCGATTCATCAAACATCCAGAAGATGATGGCACGTCGGTACCACCATGTGACCCCCAGGACTGCGAGACTTGCCAGTGCAGCCGTGGCAAAATCTGCCCACCCGATGGTGGTGATGGAGCCAAAGAGAACCTGTTCGAGTGATGGTGGAGGAAATCGGCCAGCTGCTGACGCGATGAGTTGCGCCCGGTGGTGGAGCAGGAATCCAAGCGCCATGGTGATGCTCAGGACGATGCCGATGGCGACATCAGAGTTGGCATAGCGCTTGTCGGTGAGGGCAGAGATGCCGATGGCCGATGCGATGGCAAACGCCAGAACGACCAGCAATGAAGCCAGGCTCGCGCCGGTGGTGGCGCCTCCGAGGCCGAGAACGAGTGCGAGCCCGACGCCTCCGAATGCCGAGTGACTGATCCCTTGCCCGATGAACGAGAGTCTCTTGACTACGACGAGCCAACTGAGTGAGCCACCGACGATGGCGATCAGAATGGCGGTCAGAACTCCGGGCCAGAACAGCGAAGCGAGTGCGGGGTTGGTGAGGAACTCAATCGTGTGCACAGCACCCTCCGTCGTGTGTGTGCGGTTTGCTGGTGTCACCGACCTTCGCGCCAGTTGAGGGGACGAGGGCTTCCACGTCGTGACGAAAAACCTGCGCGAGGATTTCCGGCGTCAGGCCGCTCGCGGTGCCGTGGAAGTGCATTGTGCGCGCCAGGCAGGCGATGCGGTCGGAACCTGCGACCACGGTGCGCAGTTCGTGGCTGACGATGAGCGTGGTGAGCCCGAGTTCCGAATGGAGCGTTGAGAGCAGTGTGGCAAACTGCTGCTGGCCGCGCACGTCGATCCCGACGGTGGGTTCGTCGAGAATGAGCAGCTTCGGCTTGCGCGCCAGTGCTCTTGCGATCATGATCCGCTGCAACTGCCCACCCGAGAGCGCACGCACCGGCCGCGACGCCAGATCGAAGACTCCGAGCAGTTCGAACACGCGATCAACATGCTGCCGGCGTTCGGGCGGAATTCGTGCGAACGGCGAAATGTCCTGCATCGCTGCGAGTTCGACAACCTGTCGCACCGAGATCGGCGCGTCGAGCGCGGCTTCGATGCGCTGTGGCAGATACCCAACCAAGCCGGCGCGGCGGGCGTGCTCGGGAGACTGGCCATGGATGAGCACCGTGCCGCGCTGACACGGGAACAAGCCGAGGATGATCTTGAGCAGCGTGCTCTTTCCTCCGCCATTGGGCCCGAGAATACCGAGTTTTTCGCCCGGTTCGACGCGAAGGCAGATGTTGCTCAGCGCGTCTTCATCGCTGCCGGGATAGCGAAATGAAAGGTCAGCGATTTCGATCACGCTCATGGAGCACCCTCGCCCGGAGCGGGCACCGGCGAGCGGTTGAGTGCCTCGACGAGTTGGGCAAGGTTCGTGCGCATCAGTTCGAACCAGTCGCCGCGCCCGAGCGGGTCGAGCGTGCCGATCGGCAGGCGTGTGTCGGCAGCGAGGCGCCGGGCAAAGGCATCGGACATTTGAGGCTCAACGAAGATCGCTGCGACCTTGTTCTCAGTCAAGGTGCGCACTGCGGCTGCGACCTCGCCGGGTGTCGGGCTTGTTTCGCCTCCGGTGCGGTGAATGGCGATCTCGCGCAGGCCATAGCGATCAAGCAGCGGTGCGAAGGCAGCGTGTTGTGTCAGAATCGCGCGTCCGCGATGAGGAGCGAGCGCAGCGGCATATTCGGCATCGATAGCACGGATGCGTTCAAGCATGGTGATCGTTCTGGCGCGGATGTCGCGAGCGAGAGTTTCGTCAGCCGCGTACTCCGAAAGTGCTTCGCCCGCCGCCTCGACAAAGAGCAGACATTGCTGCACATCGAGCCAGAGGTGCGGGTTCAGGCCGTGCTCGTCGATACAAGCGTCTTCAGGATCATCGGGGTTGTGATTGTGGGCGTGTGTGTGGGCATGACTCGACTCGATACCGACGAGTGTGGCAAAGGCGAGCACACGCTGCGTCGGGCGTGCGGTGCGTTCAAAGTACTCGAGGGCGCCCTCTTCGAGACCCAACCCGATGCCGAAGATGATCTGAGCGCTGCTGGCGCGGGCGATCTGTGATGCGGACATACGGTGGCCGTGAATTGACTGCCCCGGCGAGAGCAGGGATTCACACGAGACGGATTCGGGCAGCAGTGGCCCGACCAAGCCGGCAAGTGCAGGGATCGTGGTGACAACGCGCGTCAACGGCTCGGGTTGTTCACCCGAAGGCTTGCCACAGCCCACCAATACAAAAGCAGCGAGCATGGTCGCCAGGACTACGGTTGCTCGCCCGAGATGCTGCAATCGCGAACGCATTTGCAATAATACGCCCGCTCAAGCACCCGAGTTCAAAGCCTCGCGTCAGGATTCCTGCAATGCACGCGGTACGATTCCGATGCTCAATGTGCGGCTTGCCGCCAAGGAGGACGATCATGATGCGAACAACTGGTGCGATGATGCTCGGAGCGTTGTTACTCGGTGCGGAACTTGGGTGTCAGAGCCAGCCGCCGCGGGGCAATCGTGGGGGCCGGGTTGAACCGAGCCACACGACGCCGCCCGAGGCTGCCGATTCGAGGCCGATGGTCTCGGACTTCATCACCTACAGCGATCAGTTGTCGCAGGGGCTGATGCGTGACCTGGAAGCGACGCCGACCCTCGCGCCGCGCTACACGCCTCGCACAACAATCCTCTTTGGCGACATCGTCAACAAGACCGGGATCGTGAGCACCAACGATTTCGAAGTGGTGCGTGAGCGCATGAAGAACCGCCTGATGCAAAGCCGGACATTCAACGAGCGGTTCCGGTTCCTGACGAGTCGACAAAGGCTCGAAGAGTTGCAGACGGTTGAACTCGGTGACGACATGTTCCCCAAAGACGCACAGGGACGGGTGCTCAATCCTCGCGTGCACCCGGACGACACGATGCTGCTCAATGGCACCATGTATCGGATCTCGCGCGGGTCGACGAACTACTACCTCATGACATTCGAACTTGTGCGCTTCAGCGACGGTGAAATCGTCTGGACCAACGACTACGAAACGAAGCGGTGGTAGCATGCCTGCATCGCGATGGTTCGCTGCCTTTCTCGCAGTAGCGTTGGTGTTGTGTTCCGCCCCGCTCGGGGGGTGCGGCGCAAGGCAGTCACGCTCGACGCGGTTAGCGGCTGACGATGTTCTCGTCGCGTCGACTTCGCTTGCGCAGCAACTGGCTTCGAGCGATTGGCTGGCAACGCGGCACGCCAGCGATGAGCCCTGGATCATCGCTATCGACCGCGTGGAGAATCTGTCAAGCGATGTGATCCCGGTCGGAGAGCAGTGGCTGATGATCGAGAAAGTGCGCGCTGCGCTGCCGATGCAGTCACTCTCGCAGGATCGAGCGGTGAGATTCGTAATACCAGCCGAGCGGCTCAGGCAACTGCGCGGGCGCGAGCCGGAGTTTGCCGAGGCTGGCGCACTGCGCATGCCGACACATCGCATGGGCGGAACAATCCGCTCCGTGACGCGCATCGGTGAAGGAGGCCGCACCGATTTGTATCGCTGGGAGTTCGAGATCAAGGATCTGGTTGTCGGCGAAACCGTGTGGTCAGGACAATATGAAATCAAGCGGCTCGCTTACGGGCGAAGTTGGGATTGATCGCAAAAAGTGCTGCGCATGACACGCAAGGTTTCACATTTCGGAGTTGCATGCATGCTGATCGTTCTGCTGGCGCTGTTGCCGGCATGCGCAGCACGCACGCTCACGAGCACCACCAGGCCGACCGGGCACGGCATGTTCGGTCACGCCCGGCAGATCGCGCTCGACGAAAAAATCAAACCCATCGACCGCATGTTGCGAGAGGCGACGCTGGGTGTGCTGACGCTTGCTGATGGGTTGCCCGAGCAGGCCGAGGAGCCGTTCAATCGTGTCTATGAGACGTTGCGCACGCGAGGCGTGAATGTCGGGCGCGATGGTGCAGCGGTGGTATTGCATGAGGGCGTGCGCACCTGGAAGGGAGAGCCGTACGAACAGGCATTGCTGTATGTCTATTTCGCGATGCAACAGGCAATGATCGGTTCGTGGGGAAACGCGCGGGCAGCTGCGGGTTCGGCCCTCGAGATGATCGACGAGTTCGACGCGGCCAGGGGAATCGCGCGGGGTTTGCCATCCGAGGCGAACGGATATGTGACGTCGCAAAGCGACTTTGTGCCGGCGCTCTTGATCGCGGGGGTCGCCAATGCTGCTCTTGGGCGAGGGGATGAGGCTTCGGATTACTTTGATCGCGTCGATCGCGTGCGGCCTCGCATGGAACCAGTGACAGCAACGCTGCGTTCGGGCGACTATGACGCGCTGATCGTCGTGGAAATAGGCGTTGGGCCTGGCAAGGAAGCAGCGGGCGGTGATGGCGCAGTTTCGCAGTTGACGCGCCGCTGGCCGAGTGATGAACGCGAGTTGCGGGTGCGCACGAGCGCGGGCGAGTTGTGGTCCATTCCTCTGGGACTCGATGTAAACCGCTTTGCCGAGGCCTATCGGTGGGATCATCTGGCAAAGGCAAGGCAGATCAAGTCGAGCACCGGCACGCTCATGACCGGCGCGGGCGCGGTAATGCTGATGAGCGATGATGAGGGCGTGCGCTGGGCGGGGCTTGGGTTGTTGCTGGGGGGCTTGTTGACCAAGGCCGGATCGCAGGCCGATACGCGATCGCTCAGCGTGCTGCCTCAACGATATTACTTTGTACCCATCCGTACTGATGATGCCGAGGCGATCGAGTTTGCGATCGGTGCCAGATCAGGCGAGTCGATGGTGGTGCCGCTGGCTCTCGATCGTGGCCACGGACCTGCTGTGAGAATGGTGCGCATCCCGGCCGACGAGGCATATCAGGGCGTCGGTCGCACGCTTGATCGCTGGCATGGTGAGCAGTATTCAGCGAGCCTCGATGTGCGTGTGCCGGGCGATGAACTTCCATACATTCTGGGCGGACGATGTGTCATGGAACCCGGGCACGACGCGCTGGCCAAGTATCAGGCATCAGGATTTCTTCTCGGCATGACTTCGGCGGATCTGATGGAGTTATACAGACTCGAAGGAATCGAACTCGCGGGCGAAGTTCGACCGGGCGTTCCGCCAGGGCGTCACCTGCTCGAAGGCGGGCGATCGCTGGCGGTGCCACTGCGAACGAGTCTTGGATATGTGCGACTTATGTGCCGCCCGCATCGGACGTATCAGCCAAAGAGCGACCGCGTCGCGGCACTGACGCGAGAGATTCAGGCAAACATGAAGGTACAAACACAACGAGGAGTCGAGTAATGAAGACATCGAGATTCAGAGCCAGCGCGGCTATGAGTGTGGCAATTCTTGGCGCGTTCGTGCTCGCGGCCGGCGGATGCGGGCAACGGCGGGTCGATCCACCTGCACAGCCAGCCACCGATCTGTTCCAGTATCCGCAGATCGCACTCTCGCCGGATCTGGCCGGTTGGGTTGCGGTGGATCGTCCGATCATTTCGCGCGGCGAAGACGGCCGCGGACCATTGCGTGTGACGGTGCCCGTGCGCACATTGACGAAGCATCAGACTATGCGCGTCGATTACAAGTTCACATTCCTGGACTCGCTCGGCCGCCCGATCGACCCGCAGCCGGACTGGCGCTACGAGCGCATGCCCTCGCGGACGCAACGGTTCTTCGAAGCCAATGCCCTGGACAACCGAGCGGAAGACTGGCGTCTTGAGATTCGCTCGGCTCATTAAGTGACATGACAGGGGCTTGAGAATGGGCATTTGGCTCCAGCGTCGGCCGGATCAGTCGTCGGAATAAGCCTCATCAACCTGAATGATTGGTTCGAGTGCAGGCCAGAGGATCCAGTCACCACGGGCCGCATCCATGGCCAGGCGTTCATCATTGGTTGCAGCAGGTATGCCTGAGTGGAATGCATGAAAGTGGTCGAAGCGGCGTGCCATGCTTCGGCCGCGCTCGGTCGCAGGCGCTCTGCCGTGGTCATCCACACCATCGACACCGATCGAATACAGCAGCGGAGTTGCTTCCGACGCGGTTGGGGCCACATAGCGCAAAGGCTTTCCGTCGAACGGATCGCGCGGCATGGTCGGCAGATACGTCGGCACAAGTTCGCTCAGCGCGGCTGGATAATGCCCATGGCGACGACGCCAGGACTCGAGCGCAAGCGCTGTCAAGGCTGCCGAACGCACAGTTTCTGCTGAGTCGCGGGCAGTGGACGCTCTTCCCATAACCTCATACGAATTTCCCTGGAGCGATTCCAGAAATGGCACGGCATTGAAGATCCCAGAGTTCATCAACTGCTCATAGAACTCATCACTCTTGCGTTCGTCATGACGCCAGGGTGGAAGAAGGTCGTCAGCTGTCGCTTCGCCGATCCAGCGATGGGCGAGTTGAGAAAGTTCTTTGCGCGAGGGCAGCACCACACTCTGAACCGGCTGATACATGCGATAGAGGAACCACCCCTGAGACTTGGCGACGCCCCATTCCTCATACATTTCGTCAGAATCAAATCCACCGATGAAGCGTCCGTCGCCTTTGCCATCATCGCTATAGAAACGCTGGAGAATGTCTTCGATGAAGTTGAGTTCAAATGACGGATCGATGCGCATCCGTCCTCCAGCAAACCCGCCCACGAGGTGTGCAAGCGTGCGGAGTTGATCTGTTTCAAGGAAGTCAGGCTTGGCAGCCTCTTCAAGGACATTCTGAAAGGTCATGTGCGCGATCGCGACGCCGACCAGATTCGAGATCATGAAAGGTTCGCCCAGCGTCTGCTCGGCAATGCCAAGCATGGCCTCGATGTCGGCGATGTAGACTTCGCTCTCGCCGCGTGAGGCTGCATGCAGCGCGTGCCAGCGAAGCCGAAGAGAAAACTGGCGCATTTCAGACAGGTGCGGAAGCAGGAGGCCGATCACCATCGGGTTCTCGATATGCTGCCCGAGATCTTCCGGTTTGAATGGCCGATTCTGAACTTCTGCCTGAATTCTCGCGAATTCCTCATCCATGCGCGAACCATAGATCACACCGACAAGCGGCTTCGCAGCGGCCTGACGCACGAGTTCAAGCGCCTCAGCGTTCCCTTCGAGCCACGCAACCATCTGGTCCCAGTTCGCATCACCCGGTCGTCCAGGCTGCGGCTGTGTGTAATCCGTCAAGAACGTCGGCAACTGCCCGAACTGACGCTTGGCTTCGAGATACAGCGGCCAGGCACGATCCTGCGGATTGCTCGCCAGTGTCGGTGCGTTGAGTTCGTTGGTAATGTTGCGATCGATACGCGGCGCGGTCAGAAAAAAGCGGGCTGCGAGTATGATGTAGACCGCCAGGCACACCAGCACCGCCGAGCCGAAGGCACGCCGCGTTGCCCGCGCCGAGCGCCACCACAACGGACGCATGTTCTTGCGGGCCGAGGTGATGAGTCTTGTCGCGCGCCGGCGGTCGCCGAACGCCTCTGCCAGCGATTCGGCCGAAGCGCCAGCACTCAGCCCGTCAGTAAAATGTGCACACAGTTCACGCGCGACATCTGCCCGTTCTCGCGGCCATAACCGGCAGCGAGTGACGACCTCGCGCACAATGGCGCTCAAGGCAGCCGGCAACTCGGCCTGCTGCACAATCGCATCGACCGAACGCGCGCCGCGATGATTTCGCAAGGCGCGGTTTCGCTTGGCACCATTCGCGGTGGCGGTGGTATGGCTCATGCCAGGCCTCCTTCAACGCGTGGCGAGGGCTTGAGCACACCAAGTCCGACCATGGCATCGGCCAGCGCCTGCCATTGCTTGATGTCCTCCGCGAGTTTCTTGCGCCCCTTATCGGTCAGGCGGTAGTACTTGCGATCTCGCCCCGAGTCGGCCTCGCGCCACACGCCTTCGATCAGGCCTTTGCCTTCGAGGTTGTACAGCATCGGGTACAGCGTGCTCTGTCCCATCGCCAGCACGCCATCACTCTTTTGGGCCAGTTCATCAACGAGCTCGTAGCCGTACTTCTCGCCTCGACCGAGCAATTTGAGCACCGCAACCGGTCCGGCTCCGCGCATCAGTTCACGTTCAATCCGCATGACGACCCTCCAGAAGCCACAACCCACGGCCTACATACTATGTCACACATACTATACAAATGGGCACGGTGGCTGGTTGCAGGCACGCGGACCTTGAAAGAGAAAATTTTTTCGCAACTCAAGCACCGGCTATGACATGGTCCGGGCCAGTTCAGGCGCATGACAAAACCCGCGACAGACAACATCTGGCATCGGGGGGTTGGCACCAGTCGGGCCTCATCAACCTGCGTTCGGGGTACGAACCGGGATGAAGGGCCGCCCAATTCGTTTGAACCGAGCGGCACCGAGGAGAGAGAGAGTCGTTCCTTGACCTATACCTACTGGCGAACACACAACCCGGGATTCGCGCCCTTCCCTGCGCCTGGCCTTCCTTGGCCTGAATCCCACTGCACAGACAAATCGTCTGTTCTCACACGCTTTCTTCTTTTTTGGACCTCGTGCTCGCAATTTGCGACAATTTGCTCACAATGGCATCGGCACACCCCCGAATGCGGTGTGCATAAATTCCTCATAAATGCGGTCAAACCCTTAATCACGCCCGTTTCGACATCGCACGCTGGATCTCGCGTTGCGACTCGCGCTCCCCGATCGCCCGGCGTTTATCGTGCTCCGCACGCCCCGTGCCCACGCCGATCAGCAGTTTGGCCCGCCCGTTCTTGAAGTACAACTTCAGTGGCACGATGGTGACGCCTTTGGTCTCCAGAATCCGGGCAAGTTTCCGAATCTCGCGCTTGTGGGCGAGCAGGGTCCGCGTGCGGTCGAGGCGGTGCTGCTGACCACCAGCGGGGGCGTATTCCCCAATACTGACCTGATGCAGGACGAGGGCGGGCGGCTCGGCCCGCGCCATCACGAACCCTTCGCCGAGCGAGACGATTCCCGCCCGCACAGCCTTGACCTCGGTCCCGACCAGCGCGATCCCGACCTCGAGCGTCTCGGCGATGCTGTACTCATGCCTCGCGCGACGATTCTCGATCGTGGGCTCGTTGGAGGTTTTGGGATTGCGTTTCTTGGCCATGGGAGGGGGAGTGTATGGGAGGGGGAAAGGGAAGAGGAGGAAGCAACGCCGCGAGCCGTCCGCAACGCCATCCGGCGAATGGGGAAGTCACTCCCAGCACTGGCGGCAATGACTGGGATTGACGCCGTCATTGCTACCGTCGGGGAGACTAGACGTGGTACGATGAGGTGCCGTTTGGGGATAAACGCGACATGAAGCGGCGCGACATCCTTGACCAAGACATTGTTGCGGTGGATCCGTAACGGAAATGATTGGATATCAATTGGTGATAATTTTGTCTTAGCGACTTAGTCGCCACCCGGGCGGGACGTTTTTGAAGCGTTCGTGAGCCAGTGGAGCCAACGTATGAGCCGCCAGAACTGGAATCGGGATGAACTCATAAAGGCTCTCTCCCTTTACTGTCAGCTCCCCTTTGGCCGAATGCACTCACGCAATCCGGAGATAACCGCGCTGGCGGAAGCAATTGGTCGTACGCCCTCCGCCGTTGCTATGAAACTGGTGAATTTCGCTAGTCTCGACCCAGAGTTACACGAACGTGGCGTGGGAGGAATGGGGAACACATCCGCGGCGGATCGCGCCGTGTGGAGTGAGTACTACGGCAGGTGGGATGTGCTGGCTAAAAACTTGGTCATATCCGAGCAGATAGTCGTGCCCAAAGCGGCGTCGCAATCTCTGCGAGCGTCGCGGACTCAACCGAGTGGCCCGACAGAAATCGTGTGTGAAGCGACGCAACGTCGGGGCCAATCGTTCTTTCGGGCGTCGGTCATCGCGGCGCACGATGGGAAGTGCTGTATCACCGGCATTACCAGCGAACCGCTCCTGCGGGCAAGCCACATCGTGCCGTGGTCGCACGATCCGGTGCTACGGCTCGACCCTCGTAATGGCCTCTGTCTGAACGCGCTCCATGATGCCGCGTTCGATCGTGGGCTCATCACGCTGTCAGAGCAATTCGAGTTGCAGATCTCCAGACGGCTCAAGGCGGAAGTGCCGCAGCCTGTTTACACGGAGATGTTCGAGAGTCGGACTGGCGCGCCGATCACGATGCCTGAGCGATTCCGACCAGCAGCGGAAATGCTGGAGTTCCACCGCCGTGAGGTTTTTGTCGCGTAGTGCCCAAAGGAGGATCACCTGTGTCGCAGATCGACCTTGCCGTCTATGCCATCAATGCTGCCGGAATTGCAGATGCCTTCGCGTGTTTGGAATCAGAAGATGCAGAGGCCGTCGCCCGATTTGCACGTGTCACAGCAGAATGCGGAGGCCATGTCGGTATCATAAAGCAGATCGCCGACGCGGCTGAATTCATGGAGCGTTTCCGAGTGAGACACGGAGCGTCCGCGAAATGGGGCGGCGAATTGCCGTACCTTTACGATGTGTGGGATTCCATTGCGCAGGCAATTTGGCTGGAACTCGAGAAGAAGCCGATCGATCAGATAGTCGAGTCCGCGATCTGGTCCGTGATGAGTGCCAGACCCGAGACGCTGGCAAACTCTCGTCCCGGCTCCGCCGATTGATTAGTAATTGACGGTGTCTCAAACCGCCAGCCGAAAATCCCGTCATTTTTCCGTGATCCGTTTTCGTCAGGTTTTCGGGCGACCCCTGAAAACGAAAAAGCCCCGCAAAACAGGGCTTTTCCTCGAAGTGGAGCGGAAGAGATTCGAACTCTCGACCTCATCATTGCGAACGATGCGCTCTACCAACTGAGCTACCGCCCCTTGTGAAGCACAGTCTATGCCCGGTCTGGAGTGGTCGCCAAGCGGGTGTGGCGGCCTCTGGTTGGCGTGGATTGGCCCTACCGTGTAAACTCGGGCTTGCGGAGCCTTCGGGGGTGAGCGGTGCGGGCAGTGTTCGCTTCATCGGGTGCGTTTGGGGTGTGGTTCAATCGGCGGAGGTTTGATGGATCCGAGTCTGACGATTCCAGAGGGGTATTCAGCGGTCGATCTTGAGCCTGGGGGCGTGATTTCGCCGCTGCGGCTGTGTGTGCTGAGTCGCGACAAGGCCGACGCGGTCGGCGGGCACCTGGTCGTGCTGCGCGATTCGCTTGATGCGCGGGCGGTGCTGGGGTGCGTGACCGATGCGGCTGGCGTGGTGCAGGAATGGGTGCAAATCTGGATGCAGGATGTCGATCTGGCAGCGGGTTCGCTCGAGCACTATCGCGCGTCGCTCTCGAACACGGCTTTGGAGGAGCGATGGATCAAGGCGGTCGAGGCTCTCGAGCAACTGGTGCCTCGGGATCTGATTCGGACGGGGTTCGAGCGCGAGCCCGCGCCGGCGCTGTTTCTCGACCCTGCGCGGCGGAAGGTCAAGCCCGCAATGCACGAAGCGTCGGGGATGCCCTTCGAGATCTGCCGCGAGGATGCCTTGCTGCGAGAGCGCGGGCTGGCGGCATACAGCACGACTCTGCATCGGTATTTATATGTGGAAGCGCTGGGGGCCGAGTCGCCGATCGTTGCGGTGACGCGCGATGCGCCAGGTCAGAACGTGATGAAACTCACGGAGATCCTGTCGGGGATCAATCGCGATCTTGTGCCGTTCAATGCGGGCGGCGGGTTGATGCTGGTGCGTCGGCACAGCCCGGTTTCGGTGTCGGATTTTGTGGAGGTGCTCGGTGGCGGACCCTGGAAGGGTGTGAGCCATGGCGGCGGCGTGATCCACATCGATTCGCAATCGGTCGAGGCGGGCGAACGTGGGGGTGAGTCGATTGACCCGGATCGGTTCTTTCTGGGTCAGCACGGCAAGTGGGGCAGACTGGTCGAAACGCTGCACCTGAAGTTGAGGTTGATTTCGGACGCGCTCGGAAGCGTGGCGGAGATGGCTGCCAAAACGGGCCGGCCGCTGCTGAACGTGACGGATGAAAGTTTCCAGGTGGAGGTCTGGAGGCGAGCGTGCGGGCTGCCTCGGTTGTGGACAACTCGCGTGGTGCTGGTCGATCCGGGGGGTGCGGTGGCGCTCCCGATTCCGGGGAGCCGAGTGAATTACTATGTATCGCGTGATGGGCTTGGGAAGGGTATTTACCGTCCGCAACTTGCGGTTGAGCCGGCGAAAGGCCTGTGCTCGATCCGATTTCGGCAGGTGACAATCGACGAGGACGGAACAGCGACGGTCGAAGCGACATTTCAGACCGCCGAGCGGGTGACAGCGCACGGAAGCGACCTGCTGGCGCTGCGTCTGAACATCGGGACCGAGCGGCTAGACCTGCATGCGAAGTTGGAATCCGAGTCGGCGATGGCGTCGGGCGAGCTGCGTCTCAGGAGCGTGCCGACGCGCGTGACTGCGGCGCAGGCGGAGGCGTTGCGATCGGCAGAGGGCGTGCCGATGCGGGATGTGTCATTCGAGACACTTCCTTTGCTGTCAACACCTTGCGACTTGTATGCGCTTGGGGTGCTTGGGGTGCGTGCGTTGCTGGTGACGGGGGACAAGCGGCTGCCTAAGGCGCTCGACGAGGTGTTGAGTCTTGCCAGGCAGGTTGGCGAACTGCATGCGCAACTCGGAGGTGCGGAGAATGCACCGGATCTTGCGTCGCGGGTGAGGCTGGCGTTTGAAGCCGATCCGCGGTGGGTCGAGGCGCTTGGGCCTCAGTGGCTGACGCAGGAGAAGATGACGGCGTCGGAGGCGTTCGATCTGGTTCCGCCGGAGATGTGGTGGCGTGTGCTTGCGGCGCTGGTGCGGATGTTTCCTGGGATGGGTCCGGATAGCATTTGCCGTGATCTTGGGGATTCTCGTGGCGGCGCGGGGCACCGTGTGTTCAGCCCTGCGATCGAGGCGTTTGATGATCTTCTGGTGCGGACGCGGAGCCTGATGCTGATCGATTGGCGCTACAACCGGGAGGTTCATGCGGTGGTTCGCGGGCTTCGGACTCGTATGATCGAACAGGTCGGCGGGCGTGTGTGAAGCGTGCACACGCTCGTACATGGGTGAATGGAGTCATCGGAAAGAAGGAGCAGTGATGACGAACGTGAAGCAGGTATTGACGGTTCTCCTCAGCGTTGCAATGGTCATGGGGCTGATCGGGTGCGAGAGCAAACCGAGATTGGGCGAGTTCACGGTGACGGTGTCGTTGTCGAGCGACTTTGCGCAGGGCGGGAGCATTCCTCCAACGGAAGTTGACCTGATTGGCCTGCCTGCGGCGGAGCTTTCGACGGCGCAGAATACGTCAGTTTCGACATACTTCCAGCCTTTGAACCCGTACCGGCAGAGTCTGGTGCAGGGCAAGGACCGGGTGACGCTGGTGTTCCGCGATGGAGACTCGGGCCCAAAGACGGTTGAACTGAATCGTAAGGGGAAGGATCGCGATACATGGCAGCACTGGTATCAGCGTGGAGTGGTCGACATGGTGGTGCTGGCGGATCTGCGTGGACCCGGGATCAGCGATCAGCCTGGCGATGCAGATTTTCGGCGTTTCACGCTGACGCTGGACAAGGCGCGATGGAAAGGGCGTGGGAATCTGAACATCGTGGTTCAGCCGGCACGGGTGTATTCGGCGTCGCAGCCCGAGCCTCAGAAGTGAACGGGAATCGGGTGATGATCTGATGAATCAGCACAGGCCGTCTCGTTGACGCGGGGCGGCCTTTGGTTTGAATGATGGGTAAGTACGGCGGATACGAAGTTGTCAAGGAACTGTCGCGAAGCCCGCTCGGGCTACGGGCGCTTGCGCGCCAGACGGGAGGCGAGAGTGCGGGGGCGGAGTTCCTGCTTCGGGTCTGCTTTCTTGATCCGATCGCTGAGCGTGGGCAGGAGCGTGTGATCGTTGAGTCGTTCCTGGGGCAGGTTGCGATCGAGCAGAAGGCGGGCGGGGATCATTGGCTTCGTGTTTACGAGGTCGGTGAAACGGATGAAGGAGCCTTCGCGGTATCGGATTTCTACCCGCGTTCCGTGCAGGGGCTTGTCGATGGCAAGTCGAGGCTCGACGCGGTTTCGCTCAAGCAGGTGCTTCTGGGTGTGGTAGAGGGGTTGATCGCGCTGCGGGACAACTGCAGCGGGCGTGCGCACGGGATGCTCAGGCCGGAGTTTGTGCTCATCAATGACAACGCTGGACTGGGACGGTGGCGTGTGGCGCTGTGCGAGCCAGGGTTGATCGGCAAGGGCGAAGACGAACGCAAGCGATCGCGCGAGGCGGATCTGCGCGGGATTGCGGGCATTGCGATCGGGCTGGTCGAGCACAAGGTGCCACGATCACTGAACAAGCGGATCGAGGTGACGGAGGCGTGGACTCGGGTCGCAGGGCCCAGAGCGTCATCGTGGGTTGCGACGCTGAATCAGTTGCTCGATCCTGATCTTAACTGTGATCGCGTCACGCTCGAGTCGGTGCGCGATGGGATTGCAGCGATTCCTGCCAAGGCGAGCGGGTCGAAGGGGAAACTGATCGCGGTGGGGGCAGTCGGGTGTGTGCTGCTTCTTGGTGGGGGCGCGGTGTTCGGGTGGAAGTTGCTGGCTCCCGAACCAATGGTCGAGACGCTTGCGCCAGTTGCGACTGATTTCACGATGGAGTTGTGGGAGGAATGGGTCCGCGCTGACGACTGGATGCGTGGGCTTGATGGTGTGCTGCGAGAGGCAACTTCGAGCGAGATCGATACGGACTTGCGCGATGAACTGCTCAGAGTGTGTCCGAAGCAGGCGGACTTTGGCAAGTGGAGTCCGCGGGATGTGGTGCCGAGTTTCGCTCCGCCGCGGGCCATTCTGATGCTGGAGGATGAGAGCAAGCAGGAGGGGTACTTTCTGGAGGCATCGACGACGCGCGATCGACAGGGCCGGGGCGCGCTCGAGAAGGCCAATCTTGCGGTGCCGATTGCACGGAGGATTGTCAATACCATTCGGCAGAGCGAAGCGGTTGAGCGCTATGCGCGGCTGATAAACGAAATCGAGGCTACGGGGAGTGGAGGCTCGCTGCTTGAGAAGATCGAGAGCACGCGGCGGAGCTTGGTAGACCTTGAAGTTCGTTCGCAGGACGACATCAAGGAAGCGCTGCGCATCGCGGGCGCAGCAAGGCTCGCTGAAGACGCGGCCGGGCACATTGCGACGTTGCGCATGCACCTTGATGGGATCGCGGAACAGCGGGCGATTTTGGCGGCTGAAGGGTATGAGGATCCGGTCCTGGCTGGCGCTAACGATGCGTTGCTGAACACTGTGCTTTCGGTCTCGGGCGAATCGGTGGGCGAGGTGCTTTCGGTTGCTGTGGCGCGTGGGGCGGATGCGGCCAGAGAAGCCCAGACGCTGCTTGGCGTGCTGCGCTCACCAGAGTTTGCCCGTGTGGATCTGCCGACGTTTCGCGAAGCGATTGCCACAAGAAATCTGGGCAGTGATGCGACCATGGCGTCGATAGCGCAGTGGCGTGCGCTGGCGAGCGATCGTTCGCTCTATCGACTCGAGGCGGGGGCGGATCCGATGGGAGCGTGGCGCAGCGGTCGTGCTGAGGCTGCGCTCGCGACGGTCGATGGGACGCTGCGTGACCTCGATTCATTGCGCGGGGATGTCGAGGGCGAAGATCGCGATCGGCTCGTGACGAGTTCGGCCGAGTTTCGTACGAGGCGTGATGCGATCGCGGCAGAGGTGGAGCGAGCGCTTCGACTGGCAGCAATCGAGTCGACGCGTGATGCGCTGGCACGCGAGCGTGCGACGCTCGATCAGTCGATCAAGGGATTGCAGGATGCAGCGGACGGGCTGTACGCGGACTTGACGATCAGCGAAGAAGGATTGCTTGGCGAGATACGAGCGGCACTTCCAGTGCAGGTTCTGTCGCCGATTGATGCCAAGTGGCGTGAGCGGGCGACGGTCGCGGAACAGCGTGTGCGCGCGGCGCAAGGCGATCGGCGGACATTGTTTCAGATACGCAAGCAATGGCAGGCTCAGCAGACACACTTGCTGGCGGTTGATCGACACTTTGATGTGAATGGCGTCGTGCAGCGGGCGACTGGTTCGGCAATGGATCCGGGGCCGATGAATGCGGCGTTCATGCAGGTGCAGCTTGCGGAGGCGCAGAAGTTTGTTGATGCGGTGGCGTGGGACAACGCGACAGCGTTTTCGGAGTTGATCGGCACATACGAACCTTTGGAGACGCTTGCCGAAGCGATTCGGGCTGCAATTGCAGAGGCAGTGGCGGTGGAGTCGCAACTGGATGGGTGGCGGGCGCCGAGCGAAATCGAAACGCTTGATCGTGTGCTGGGGAGAGATTTTGCTGGGCAAGGCGCGATGACCGCAGCGTATCAGGAGTCGATCGCGCCGGTGCGGGCACGGGTCGAGGCTGCGCGGCGAGTGGTTGGCAGCGATGTGGCGGCGATGCTTGCTGAGGCGGGTAACGCATCGAGCAGGCCTGAGATGCGGTGGGCGTCGTATGTGGCGGCCGACGCTGCGGGAACACCCGAGTTCATCGAGCAGGACTTGCAGGTGCGGCAGGTGCTGCAAGCAGCGTTCGAGAGTTCTGCTGGACCGGCGTGGCGAGGAACGCTCGAATCGCGATTGGCCGAGGTGTCACAATCGCGATGGGCAGCGGCGATGGATGCAGCGGCGTCGGTTGATGAACTCATGCGCGTCGGGACCCTGCGTGAGCGCGTGGGGGCAGAGGAATCAAGGCTGTCGATGCGAGCGCGACGGCATCTGCTGCTGGTCGAGCTTGATCGGGATGTGCGGGCAGTGAACCGAGCCGATCCGGATGCGGCGGACGCGGAGATGGCACGAGTTGTGCGGGCGTGGGTCGGCCGTGCACGGGCGTCGAATCTGGTTGGTGCAGACGGCGCGTGGCTTGGAGAGCTTGAAGCGGCGCTGGTGGATAGCGCGCGCAGTGGGGCAGAGTTTGACGCGTCAAAGGTGGGGCCTGCGACCAAAGGAATGCAGTTTGTCGTTGGTTCATCCGATGTCGAGAACTTTACGACACTGGTGTATTCAATCGGAGGCACTCGAACGAGCGAGATTGTGCTGCGCAGAGTGCGTGAAGAGCCTTTCGGCGACGATGTCTGGTTCATGGCTGAGACGGAGATGACGGTCGGGCAGTTTGCGGCTTTGGCGCGAGCGGCGCGACGCGAAGGGCAATGGACCGATGATCGGCAGGGGAGCGGACCGAGTGGATGGCGCAATGATCGGGGGGTCATTGCTCGGGAAGATTGGATCGAAGTCAGCAGTCCAGTGTTTCGCACGTCGAGTTTGTTCATGCCCGCGCTTCAAGGCCGCGGAACCGAAATTGGCGCGCGAGGGATGAGCCCGCACGCAAGCATGCCATTGCAGCAGGTGAACGATGTGATCGTGCAGCAGATATGCGACGATGTCGGTCTGAAACTGCCTCCGCTTGAAGTCTGGCGTGCAGCAGTCGAAAGCGAGATTGGGCGTGCGGGCGTTTCGGGCGGTGCATTCGACACTTCGTGGGTTTCGCCGATGGGATTGAATGTGCGCGACGAGATGTGGAAAAACCAACGCGAACACGAAAAGAACGTCAGCCGCGGCGAGCGCGAAATGACGCTCTGGAGGACAGGGCGGTTCGACCGTCGTGATGAAGAGGTTGACGCTGCGTGGGAAGGGGTCAATGACGGCTATCTACTCTTTCGTTACGCAGCCGATGGTGGCACGAGCGCCAGTGGTCAGTTTCGACACCTCATCGGGAATGTCGCTGAGGTGGTGATCGATGGCGGGCAGTGGGTGGTGATCGGCGGGTCGGCGATGTCGCCCCCTTCGATGAATCCATTGGAGCCAGTGCGTCTGAGCAACAATCGATTGGAAGCGTCGGCCGACGTTGGGTTGCGGCTTGCGATGTCGGTTCCTGCGGACAGCCTGCGGAGCACGGTGGTGCGACGGGTAGAGCGCGTGGTCGCGCGTGCGCCGTACCAGTGGGAGCCTTGAGGCGCGTAATTGTGGGAGAATTGGCGAGAATCAGTCGGCGATGGGGAAAGTCGCGAGTTGATCCTGGCGGTGTTGGCGAGCAGCCTCTGCGTAAGCAAATGTGTCAGAGAAGGAGACCGAACCGAGTGAGTCGCCGACAGCGAGCATTGAGCGACCGGAATACCCCTCGTTCTGGTAGACACTCGTCCCGATCGGATCAGCTGCTGCGAGATTGACAGTGTGGTCCGAGGACGCTGTAAGCATCCACCAATCGCGGTCTTGGACGGTTGGGAACTGAAGGTGGGATTGGCGGTGGGCGTTGCACCCCCCCAGAACGAGTACAGATAAAGTGACGGTTGCGATCGTGGCTCGCCTCATGTTGCGCCTCCTGTGACTCCGCAAAGAGATCGGCGCTCAGAGGTTGCGTGGTGAGTGGCAGGCAGAGGAGCAGAGGTTGTTGGGCGCGCTGAGACTGTACAAAAGTCGCGGTTTGACGTGAGCGTGGTGGTTCTGGGGTGCAGAGCGGAAAGAAACCCCGTATTATGGGCGTGCGTGGACAGGTGCGATAACGCCCGTAGCAGGAAAGGCGGGTTTCGTGAGCGACGAGAATTGGCGTTCGCTGGCTGAACGGACTGCGAACAGGATACGGATGCTCCAAGCGGATCTCTCGGAAGAGGATGCGGCGTCGCGTCGTGAGCATGTTGCGGAGGAAATTCGCGCTGCGCTGGAGAAGATCGTGCCTCAGGATCGGGAGAAGTTTCTGGAAGCACTTGAAGAGAGGTTTCCGGCGTGGGAGTCGGAAGAGATGGGGGGGATGCGTAAGTCGGTTGGTGCACAGGCAACACCGGCGACGGTTTCACCGACTGACCTGGCGGAGTTCAACGACCCTGGTTTTCTGGTGCGGCAACTGGCAAAGGTTGCGGGTTCGATGACACCGGCACAGCGTGTGAGTGCAGCTGAGCAACTTTCGCAAGCGGGGTTCACGACTGGCGGTGCTGCGGGGGTGTCGGCGGAATGCATGGACAGACTCCGAGCTTCATTGCAGGTTGCGCCAGGGGCGCCGGTTGATTTCGAGAGATTGGTTTCGGTGATGGGGCAGTTGCTGGAGAAGGTGTTCAGCATTGATGAGATCGCGATCAGGAACTGGAAGCAGATTTCGCAGAGCGGGCGAGCGCGCGGGCGTTCGGTGATGGCGGGGCTGCTGGGACAGTATCTGACGAACGATCAAGCGGTTGGGAGTTCGCAGGTGACGGAGGAGTTGGAATCGTTTCGACGGCTTTCGGCGTCGCTGCTGCTGGCGCTGAGTCAGACGGGGCAGTCGGCGTACCAGCAGATGCGCAAATACCATCCGGACGAGATCGAAGGGGTGATTCGGACGGAAGGGTCGAAGGTGCTTGTGAGCAACGAGGTGCGATGCTGGCGGCGGTACAGGGAGATGGCTGAGACGCTTGATCCGGCGCAGGTCGAATCGGAAGTGCTCAGGTCGCTTGCAGGTTTTGTGAATGATTGGATGAGTCGGCAGTCTCGCTAGGATGGATCCGAATTGCTTGTGAAGAGAAGGAGGCAAAGCGGGGCATGACGCTTCAGGTTCATTGGCACGAAGGTTTGTTTCTTCAGCCGCACCATCTGCAAACGATGCAGCGGCAGATGCTCTCGCGAGTCGCGACGGAGCGGCGTTTGTCGTGGGGCTATCCGTACGGAGTAATCGAGGCGAGGCTTTCGACGGACGAACTGGAGAACATGCGTCTGCGGTTCGATCGGCTGCATGTCATCATGCCGAGCGGGCTGGAGGTGATTGTTCCGGAGAATGCGGATCTGCCGGCGCTGGATATCGAGACAGTGTTCAATGAGAGCACGTCTCCGTTCGGGGTGAGCATCGGGGTGCCGTTGTGGTATGCCAAGCGTGCCAACGCGATGGAGATCGGGGGCGAAGGCGATTGGCGTGTCAAGCGGCTCTATCGTGTAGCGGAGCAGGATCATGCGGACGAGAACAGCGGGGAGAATGCGCAGACGCTGATTGTGCGGCGTGTGAACGCGAGGCTGTTGTTTCCGGATGACGATCGCAGCGATATGGAAACGCTGCCGGTGTTGCGAATCATGCACGCGGCGGGTGAGGAAACTGGGGTTCCGAGGCTGGACCCGAATTTTATTCCTCCTTGCATGCTTTTGAGCGGGAGTTCGGTGCTGCGTGAGGCGCTGCGTGATCTTTCGAATCAAGTGGAAGCTGCGAGGAAGGAAGCGGCACAGTTGTTGTCGCGTGGCGGGTTCAATGTTGAGGCGCTGCGTGGGGTGATGGTGCAACAGATGATGAGGCTCTCGACGCTGAATTTTTATGCGTCGAGGTTGAGCACGCTGGTGCAGGCCCCGGGTGGGGTTTCGCCGCTGGATATGTATCTGGAGTTGCGTGGGCTTCTTGGGCAGCTTGCGGCGTTGGTGCCGGATGTGGACCCGTTCGAGGCTGCGCGGTATGACCATGACAATCCTGCGGTAGCGTTTCTGAGTCTTTCGGAGCGGATTCGGTCGTTGCTGCGTGGTGAGGGTGCGGCGACGTGGATTCGCGCGCTGTTCAGGCTCGAAGGCGGGATTTACATCACGGACCTGGAGGACAAGCACCTCAAGGGTCCGAACGAGTATTTTCTGGGGATCAGGACCAAGCGCGATCCGCGAGAGCTTGCCAAGTTGGTGGAGGATCAGGACGAGTTCAAACTGATCGCCAAGTCGATGGCGCGGACGCGGGTGCGTGGGGTGAGGTTGGTCGAGGAGCGGCATCCGCCAATGCAGTTGCCTGCGCAAGTGGGGTTGCATTACTACCGGCTGATGCGGTCCGAGAGCCAGCGAATGTGGGACAAGATCAGCAGCGAGCGTGCGCTTGCGGTGAATTTTCAGGGCGTCGAATCGTCTGGTTTTGACGAAGTCGGGTTGTACATGACTGTGCCCGGATGAATTCCGGGAGGGGTTGACATGCGTACGGAGATGCGACTGCACGATCTATGCGAGCCATTGTTTCAGTATGTGTGCAGGCTGAACCGGTCGGCGCGCAAGGGAGTGGGTCTTGAACCGAATCTTGTGCGTTCGGATATTCAGGCCTTGTTCAGCGAGATGCGAGCGCGTGCGTCGCAGGAGCCTGGGCTTTCGGATCAGTTCGCGAAGGTGGAACTTGCGTTGATCTACTTCGTGGACTTCATGATCAAGGAGAGCCGGTTGACGTTCGCGGGGCAGTGGCGTGAACTTGCGCACGACCAGGGCAAGATGGCGGGCGACGAAGAGTTCTTTGATCTTCTGGATGAGACGCTGAAGGACCCGAGCGAGGCTGCGGTGGAGCGGCTTGTCGTGTATTACTCGTGCCTTGGGCTTGGATTCACGGGGTTCTACACGGGGCAGCCTGAGTATCTGCGCAAGAAGATGATGGAGATTCAGGCGCGGATTCGTGGCGTGATGGACACAGACACAAGCGGGCGCATCTGTCAGGAAGCGTACGAGCATGTGGACACGAGGCCTCTGAATCTGCCGCCGCTGCGGAACCTGACGGGCATGGTGGTGGTGCTGGTTGCGGTGCTGATCGGCGTGTTGGTGACGAATTGGATTTTGTACGCCGGAGCGGTTGGGGAACTTGGCAGCGCGCTGGATGAGATCATCACGCCGAGCAGTCTGAAGAAGAACTGAAGGGTGTTTGAAATGCGGCGCGGAGCGCCGAACCGGGAGTTACGGATATGAGGCCGAGTCTGACAGCGTTTGTGAATCTTCCGATGCCGGTGAAGGCGGCGATGATGCTGTTTTCGGGCGCGGGGTTGGTTGCCATTCTGTTCTGGTTGAGCAGCATGGGGGTCTTTGGCAATGCGTTCGGGTATCTGCTGCTGGTAGCACTTGCGGTAGCGGCACTGGTGGGCGGGATCTTCATGTTCATCATGAAGAAGATGGAGAAGCGCAAGGCCAAGCCGTTCGAGCAGAAGTTGGCCGAGAGCAATGCTGCGACGCCTGGCAGTGTGAGCGACCCAGGCAGCCGCGCGAAGTTGGATGATTTGCGCAAGCGTTTCGAGGAAGGGATTCAGGTCTTCAAGGACCACGGCAAGGATCTGTACACGATGCCGTGGTATGTGATCGTGGGCGAGCCTGGCTCGGGCAAGACCGAGGCAATGCGGCATTGCAATGTCGGGTTCCCGCCGGGGCTGCAGAATCAGTTGCAGGGGGTTGGCGGCACGGTGAACATGCACTGGTGGTTTACGAACCAGGCGGTGATGATCGATACGGCCGGTCGCTTGATGTTCGAGGATCTTGAGCCGGGACAGACAAGCGAGTGGTCCGAGTTCTTAAAACTGCTTCGGATCGCGAGGCCGAACTGCCCGCTTAATGGGATGCTGCTGGTGATTCCGGCCGACAGCCTGATCAAGGATTCGGCCAACGACATCGAGCGCAAGGGCGGCAAGATTGCGCAGCAACTGGACAACATTCAGCGTGCACTGGGGGTTCGGTTCCCGGTGTATGTGATCATCAGCAAGGCGGACCGGATCAACGGGTTCCGCGAGTTTTTCGATGATCTGACCGACCCGGTGACGCAGATGCAGATGATGGGGTGGTCGAACCCGAACGATCTTGATACGCCGTTTGATCCGTCGATGATTGAGCAGCACCTCAAGACTGTGCGTGGCAAATTGGTGCGTCGTCGATTTGCGTTGATGTCGGACCCCGTGCATTCGGATGACCCACAGGACCACAGAATCGATCAGGTCGATGCGTTGTATGCGTTTCCTGACAGTCTTGTGAAGCTTGCACCGCGGCTTCGGCGGTATCTTGAGATGGTGTTTGTGGCGGGAGAGTGGTCGCAGAAGCCCCTGTTCCTGCGCGGGATCTATTTCACGAGTTCGATGCGAGAGGGGGACGCGCTGGATGCCGATCTGGCGGACGTGCTGGGGGTGCAGGTTGACGCGCTGAAGGAAGGAAAACTCTGGGAACGTGAGCGGAGTTACTTTCTCAAGGACATGTTCATGGAGAAGGTGTTCCGTGAGCGTGGGCTGGTGACGCGCGAGTCGAACGTGAGCAAGAGCCGTCGCAGGCAATCGGCGATTCTGCTCGTTGGCGGAACGATCTTTGCGGTGCTGACTGGTTTGTGGACGTGGATGGGATATACGCAGCTCCAGAAGAACGTTGGAGATTACCGCGACTTCTGGAAGGCGGTTGCGGACGTGGTGCGCGAGGAGAATCCGAGTTATCCCGCGTTGTCGGTGGTGCAGCCGGAGAGCGGTGACTATGCGGACGGGCGCATGTCGGCACTCGATCTTGGTCCTGTTGGTCGCAAAACGAGGCTCGAAGTTCAGGTAGATGCCCACGCGCACGCCAAGGCGGTTGAGGCAGGAGTTTCGACATCACTGATCTTCCTGCCGGTCAGGGCGGTGCAGGGGGACGTGTGGAATAAGCTGCAGACGGCGCAGGAATCGCTGTTCGATCGGTACGTGGTGCAGGCGTTCTTGAATGAGTCGCGTCGGCGGATGCTTGAGTCGGCAAGCGATGAGGGCCGAAGCCGTGTTGGGAGTGATTGGTGGCACTCTGGCTCAGTCGGCGTGCTGGGAACGCTGATGAGCATGCAGAAGGCGGGCTTGTCGGGGGTAGAGTGGAAGCCGACGTACGAAGTCTGGCTGAGTTCGTTGGGAAATTTGCCGGAGGGTTCCGGGTTTTCGGCGACGGTGCCGAGCGATCAATGGGAACCATTTGCGCAGGATGTTCCGCAGTTTGTCGCAATCATGACATCGCTTTATGGAGAAGATGCCGCTGCGTGGGCGCGCGTGGCGAAGGTGGACGCCGAAGATGCCCGCAAGGCGGTTCGGCGAGGCGCGGCGTCGTTCTCGGAGGCGTGGAGGCCGAGCGGCGGCGGGGAGAGCGGACTGCTGAGACTGATCGAAGAGTTTGCGCGCGAGGGGACTGTGTATGACGAACTCGAGGCGGCAGTTCTCACGTTCGAGGGTTTTGGAAGTGTGGCATCGAGCGCAGAGTTTGAGCAGCGACGCAAGGCCTGGCTGGAGCAAGTCGGGAAATTGGGTGAGAGCAAGGCGAAACTTGATGCGTTGATGGCTCTTGAGCCGGAGGTTGAGATCAGGCCCGGGCAGCCGCCGCTGAAGGAGAGGCTCGGAGAAGTGCTGTCGCGGGAGACGCCGATTTCGCTGGCCACGAAGGCGAAGCGCATGGCGACGAGCGAGGTTGACGCGACATTTAAAGCTCTGATTGATGCAATTCCGACGGACCTGAGCACCGACAAGACCGAGCGAGCAGCAGAGCTGTCCGAGCTTCGGCGTGCGCTGCAGGAGCGCCAGACCGAGTATGTGCGGGATGTTGATACGCGCGTGGACGCGTTGATGGATCCGAAGAGCAACGCTGAGCAGATTCGCATGAGGCTGGCCGGTCGGGCGCAGGGGAGCACGCGTGTGCACTATCAGTCGCGTTTTGAGCGGATTGCCGCGGTGGCTGGTGTGATTGAACGCGATCGCGACCGAGCGGGCACGGATGTGTTTGCACTCGGCAGGTGGGCAGGTGTACTCAAGAGTGATATGGATCGGGAGCGTTCGCAGCTGCCTTCGCAGACTTCGGCGATGGAGGGCATGCCGCGGTTTGAACTGGTGCGGCGAGTGGGCACCGAGGCACTCAATGCGTACGAGTCGTTCAACATGACGGCGGTGGTGCGCGATGTGCTCAAGGAGTTGAGCGAAGGAGAGATCAGGTCGCTGGTCAAGTCTGGCTCGGCTGCCCAGCGAGAGAGGCTTTCGCTCGGCCTGGACACTCTGCCGATGGTCAGTGCGACAGATGATCGCAACACTGTGAACCCGGATTATGACTGGCGCGTTGCGAGAGAAGTCTTTTCGTCGATTGCAGCGATCAATGCGAGGGTGAGCGCGACGACGGGCGTGGGTGTGCTTGATCGTGAGACCGAGATCAGTCCGGCGTATCAGAAGTTGAGCGAGAAGCTGCGAGCCTACGCGAAGGAGTATGTGAACTACTGGCGAGTTGAAGTGCCCAAGCGGTATGCACCGAGCATCGCGCAGGGGACAGGCGGTGCGGGCGGGGCGTGGGCAGCGACCTGGGCGGTAGCCAATGACGTGGAAGCGTCGTTGGCGTGCCAGCGTCTGAGCCACATCACGGCTCGACTGCTCGAAGCAATGGAGGCTGTTCCGGCGGAGTATCGGGCGGACTCGGACGGAGTGAATGTCAATGACTTCATTACGGCTTTGCAACGCGATCAATCGTCGCTGGCGGCAAACGAGATTGATCAGTTGCGGAGACAGGCCGAAACGGCGCGTGATGCATGGGTGACATTGAATCGGGATCCTGGACCGGCTCATCGTGTGTTCTCGAGTGAACTGCGGTCGTTGCCGGCTTCTTCGTTCAAGAACAAATATCTCGCTACGGTGTCTGAAGCGGGCATGGCCATGACGCCGGCGCGGGTGTACTGGAGCGGGTTTGTCGAGGCGATGATGGAGGCGATGTGGCAGAGTTATGCCAACGACGCAGCGGAGGCGGTGAGGCAGTTGCGTCAGATTCCGCCGGCGTTCCCGCTGGCACTTGATGGTACAACCTTCTCGACGCCAGAGGAGGTCGAGCGAGCCAGGCAGTTGGTGACGAAACTGCTCGGGGAGGTCGGCACGGGTCAACCTGTTGGCGAAGGGTCGCGGTCGACGAACATTCCGGGGATTCCGGACGATTTAGATCGCAAGCTCGCAAGGCTTAAAGGTCAGGGGGTTTTCGAAAGCGCGGCTCAGGAGGCATGGATTCGCAACCTCAATAAAGTGACTTCGGCTCTTTCGACCGAAGCGAGGGAGCGTGTGCAGATCGAGATTGTGCTGGTGGGCAATGCGGAGCAGAATGCTGCCTTGTCGTCGAGGCTTCGCCGCGCGCGCGTGACTTCGGGCGGCCAACCAATCCGGGCGCTGAGCACTACGGATGGATGGATGGATCCTGGATTGACGCAGGGGGTATCGCTGGGGCAGTTGGAGGTGCCGCTGCGGAGCGGGGCGATTCAGTTCGAGTTTGCGCCCTCGGAGCAGTTGCGTAACGATGTGAAGGTAGTTGGAGAAATCCCCGGGCCCTGGCATGGGTTGCTCGCGATGAAGGATGCGAACCCGCAGCGTTCTGCGGATGGTCCCTTGCTGATGCCATTGGTGATGCGGAGTCAGCAGGCGGGATTTGAGGGGTTGCAGTATTTCGTGGGAGTGAAGATCAGCGGTGGAGCGTTGCCTTCGCGTGATGAGTGGCCCCGCGTGAGCGATTGGCCTCGTTGAGTGAGGGTTCGGAGGCGAAGACTCGGAGTTGCGTTCGATGGCAGATGATCAGACTCGAGTATGGGTTGGCGCGTTCGGGAAGCACCCCGGGTGGGACGACCATCTCACGGATCAGGGGCTTGAGACCGAGCTGCTGGTGCGCGTCAAGAGACTGATCTATGTCGAGGGCATCGGCGGTAATCTGGACGCTGGCGCGTGGGATGCGCTCGATGCTGAGGAGCGGCGCAATGGGTTTGACCATGTGTTCCTTTGGCGGTGGGCTGAGGGGCTGATTGTCGGGCGGATGTGGTCTTCGAGCGACGGCAAGGGCCGGACGCGGTATCCGATGATCGTGTGCGCACAGGCGCGAGGCTTGGCATCGTCGTGGGTCGTGGGGGCATGTCTGGACAGGCTCGAACGACTCGCGGCGGAGTGTCGTGCGAGCAGCGATGCAGGCGGCGTAATCATGGGGGTTGATCGCGCGCGACAGGAGTTGCGCGGGCTCGGAGCGGGCGCGCCGCCGGCAAAGGCTGAGGGCGTGTCGGGTACTCCCGCGTTGGTGTTGCTTGCCGAGTGCGATGCGATGGGCGAGGGGGCTGAAGGGCTTGTGCGCGTGGGGTATCAGTTGGAGCGTGAGTTTTCTTCGTTTCTGCGGAACGAGGAGGACACGGGGCAGAAGTCGCGTACGGTGGACGTGAGACCTCGGCATATGCGTGTGCCGGCGTGTACGAAAGACGCGGGGCAGGCGTGCGATCGATGGATTCGATATCTGCTGGATCGAGTCGACGTGAGCACGCCGATTCTGGCGATGGCACCAGTTGACGGCGGGTTTGTGGACGTTGTCGTGGGAGTGCCGACGAGTGGGCAGTTCTTGTGTCTGCAGGCGGCGCTCAAGCGGATTCCGCTGAGTACCGACATTCCGTACACGATTGATGAAGAGTTCAGGTCGCAGATTCGCGCACGTATTGAAAAGGCAAGGCTGGGGACTGGACGCGATCGCGACCCTGGGGTTGTGAGCGAGGTGGCTTCGGTCGCGCGGCGGGTCGTGGGGCAGGGCGTCAAAACCGCTGGTAGCAAGAAGAATGTTGGAGTTGTAGTCGGCGTAGTTGTGGTGCTGGTGGTGATCATCGTGATTGCAGCGATGAAGATGTTGTCTTCTGGTGGTCAGAAGCCTTTGAAGCCAGTGCCTCCGGTCGTGAACAATCAGACGCCAGCGACCGACTATGTCGCGAGTGAAGCGCAGATATCGGAGTTTCGAGCGTGGTGTCTGGCGTACAACGGATGGCTTCGACAGTTCGCCGACGATGTGCAGCGGCGAGGGGACACGGTGCGTCTGGATGACCACTTCGCATCGCGTGTGATGGGGCCAGTGGTGCACGCCGTTGCTGAGCGGGTGAGTCTGAATCCGCGTGACGTGGTTTCGAACCCGCCTCCAACGGTGACGATTCTCGCGGAGAATGTGCCGAATGAGATTGCCAAGCCCGAGATCATGAACAAGACGCAGCGTGCGACGCGATTGATAGGGGATGTCGAAGAGGGGTTGCGGTCGTGGCCGGTGCGGCGCACGGCCGAAGCGATGATATCGCAGTTTGAGTCATATAGGTGGTCGGCACCAGCTGAGGAACTGCGGTCATTCGTCACGGCATCGCTGCCGGGTGGGAGCGAGAATCTGATCGATTCAGCTTCGGGGTTGATGCGAGCAATTGAAGCGGCGGCTCCGCTGGGGAATCTGGTCGAGAACCTGGAGCGCAGTACGAAACGAATGAAGGCGAGCGGCGACACGGTTCTGTCGAGCGAAGCCAATGCGATTGCTTCGCAGTTGGCGGCGTTTGCTTCGGCTCGAAGTGTGCAGGAACTCTCAAACTCAGCGGCAGCTCTGGAAGAGTCGGAGGATCTGACACGTCGAATCGAGACCGTGCTCGATACGACGTGGGCAAATGTTGATCGTGACGCGTTTTTCACAGGCAGTCGGGCACACACTGATGCAATTGTGGGAAGCAGCGAGGACCGGCTGAGGCTGTGGCTTGCGGAGGTAGGGCAGGATGTGTATCAGTCGTTGCGGGCCGAGGATGATCCTCGCCCGAACCTGACAGCCAAACGTGATCTGGAGGCGGCTCAGAAGGATCTGGATGAATTGCAGCAGCGTGGCGGGGCCGATGCGACGGATGCGGTCGGAGGGCTCAGAGAACGGGCAAGCACGCTGGCGATGAAACTGGAAGCAGTTGCGAGTCTGCGTTGGAACCGCCTCACGCGGCAGGATGTGGAACAGTCGAGCGAGACGCTCGAGCGCGAAGTGCGGAGTCTGGCGCGCGACATTGGTGCGCTGCGAGGAAGCATCGAGACGGATGCGACCGAGTATGTGCTCAGCCAGCGTGGATTGGGTTCGATTTCGAGCGACGGTTTGGCGTCGATCGATGCGGCGTGGGTGAGCGGGCGCGATGCGTTGCTGGCGCGATTCGAGATTGACGGAAGTCTGGTGGGTTTGCGGCGCGATCTGGATCGACTTCGTGGCGGGCTTCGGCTGGTGGAGGAGTCGAGCCGTGTCGAACTTGGCCTGGAGAGCGCGCCAAGCGGCTGGCAAATCGGCCTGGTGCGTGTTGCCGAGTTGGGTATGCGGAATTCCGCAGTGGCAGAGGTTGTGGCTTCGTGGCGTCAAGGTATCGTTGAAGATGAGAATACGGTTGCGGCTCGCGTTGCCGAGGTGACGGCTGCGTGGGGGCACGGGATGCGTGACCGGCTTGGAGTGTTGCGAGATGTTGAGCGTCGCGTGAGTGCGATGCATGCGATTGATGAGCCTGGCGCGGATGGTCGCACGCTCGAAGTGCTTCTTGATGAGCATTTTGGCGCGGGGCAGGATCAATTTGGCGATTGGGCGATGTGGGAATCGCTGGCGCCATCGCTCTGGAAGCGAATCGAGGGGTTGCGAGCGGTGCGCAAGGCTCGGACAGATCGCACAGCGCTCATGGGTTTGGCCGTGGGGGCAGGTCTTGATGATGGCGCGAGGCTCGACGCGTGGCGGAGTTTGGCCAAGGAGTCCAATGCGTGGCCTGCGCAACGGTCGGAACTGGAAGAAGCGATCGAACTTCGGAGCCGAATCGTGACGGCTGCGTCGAGGCTGGATGATGCGCAGCGTGTCAGCCAGATACGGTCAGAGGTTGATCAGAACTTGGCGCGTGGCTGGCAACGCACTGCGGATGGCGCGGCGGACTGGGACGAGTTCATATCGGTGCTGAAACTGCGTGAACGGTGCGGCGCGACGATCGCGGATGCGAATGATGCAGTGCGTTTGCGTGTACTTGCTCTTCATCTGCGCGATGCGGTTCGGGCTGAAGCAGATGATGAGACCAATCGGGCGGCGATTCGTGAGTCGGTTCGCTCGCATTCGCTTGAAAGGATGAGCACGGGGTGGCTTGCGGAGGTGCTGGCGGTGGTGGATGAGCCGACGGACGGCCTGCCTCCGCTGGATCCTTCGGCGGTGGGGCCAGCGCGGGCGGGTTGGGCGGTAGATGTCGCGAGTAGCGAACAGACGTTGGTGTACACGCTTGGGTCGGGCGGTGCTGCTGAACGGCTGGAGTTTCGGCTGGTGACGGATGCTTCGGGTCGAACGTCGTATGTCAGTGTGCAGGAGTTGTCGGTTGGTGTGGTGGCGGCGCTGGCAGCGTCTGATGAAACGGCGCGGCGTGGGCTGATCGAGAGCCTCGGCGGGACAAGTGATCGGCAGGAATCGCGTGTGGGTATGTTGACATGGCAGTGGCGAGCATCGCGCGACGATGTGGCGCTCGGGGCGGCGGAATCCTGGGTTGCCGGGACCTTTGAGCCTCAGGATTACTACGTGAGGCCGTTGCGCGGTGCCGGGCCAGGGCGCAAGCATCCATTTCATCGGCTTGGATTGTCAGACGCGTTGTTCATTGCGGGCAGGTTGGGGTGCAGGCTGCCGACAATCGACGAGTGGCGTGCCGCGTCGAATGAAGTTGCGGGGCTTGAACTTTCGGGCGGGTGGAACCTGCGGGATGCACGGGTTGCGGAGCAGGCGGCACATATTCGGGCGCGACTGGCGACTCCGGGATGGCGTGGAAGGCTACCCGATGAGGGCGCGTTCGAGGGCTGGCGTGGTGAGGAAGCGCACACATTCAATGATGAGCAGTTGTGGGTGAGTGCTGTCGATGCTGGGCCCGAAGCGGCGTTCCGGCACCTTGTGGGAAATGTGGGCGAGTATGTGGTTTTAAGGTCGAATGACGAGGACGCCTATCGCGCGTTTGGCTCGAATCCCAAGGCAGTGGATGCTGACGCTGCGAGGAGGCTGGCGCGGGAGGTGGGAGCAGGAGTGATTGGGGGTTCGGTCTTCAGCCGAGCCGATGTTTCGGTGTTTGAGCCTCGTGAGGCGAAGGATGTGATCGGCGGATGGAGCGATGTTGGCGTGAGGCTTGCGTTTACAGGGCACGCGAGGTTGAGCGTTGCAGCACGGGTGATGGCGGTGCTGGACAAGGCGGCGTTTTGACGCGAATGCGAAAGATACTGTGTGAAGAATAAGGTCACGTCGGTTGCGGAAATTGCCCGGGGCTGATACTGTTGCAACTCGACAGCAGCATTCGCCCCAGTGCGAGGCTCAACTTCTCGACTTGGCGATGAAGGGAAACGGAATGAACCATCGGAATCTTGGACGACGGGAACTCGGGCGTTTCTCATCTGATCATGCATATGAACTGCGATGCGCCTTGCGATGGGGGTTGGTGGGCCTTGCGGCTTCGGTGATGCCGGCCATAGCGCAGGATGGAGATGGAGGGATTCCGCCGCCACCGGAGGTGCTCGAACTCAAGCGCGATCGGGATCAGGCGATCGGGGATGATGGGTTTCCGATCGTTCTCGATTCGCCAAGTGTGCCGGATGAAGCGATCGATGGGCCCGCGTTTCCGATTGGTGTAGTGACGCTGGAGTACATGCAGGAGCATCCGAACCTGCCGACGATCGAAGAACTGGAACGTGTGCGGTTCGAGTTGGTGCAGACACCGAGCGGGTGGGTCGGGGCCAGGCCGGGGTTGCCAACCATGACGCTCTCGCTCGCGGACCTGCGCGATGGGCAGGTGCGGAACCTGCATGCGTCGGCCATTCGGGCGATCGGGCGTGCGCTTGTGGTGGAGTTCAGGGAGCGAAGCCTTGCGGGTGTTCTGGTGGAGCCGGATTCGAGGCAGATCAGCGCGAGGTTGCGCGATCTGCGCGATGAGGACGAGACGGGTCTGACGCTGTTGATTTACAATGTTCGCGCGACGGAACTGCACTCGATCGCGTCGGGCGATCGCATTCGAATCGAGGATCGCATCGACGCGAGGCAACATCGTCGCATCGTGGAGCGATCGCCGGTGCAGCCCTATGTCGAAGGCGAAACGACCGAGCGGCGCGATCTGGTGCGACGCGATCTGCTCGACGGATACGCGATGATGCTCAACCGTCACCCTGGGCGACGGGTGGATGTGGCGATCGCGCGCGGCGCTGAGCAGGGCGAGGTCGAAGTGCATTATCTGGTGCAGGAGGGCAAGCCCTGGACCGTCTACGCACAACTCTCGAACACCGGCACATCGAATACAGAGGAATGGCGACAGCGATTCGGGTTCATTCACAATCAATTGACCGGCCGCGATGACATTCTGTCCATCGAATACATCACCGCAGGGTTCGAAGCGTCGCACGCGGTTGTCGGGTCATATGAAGCACGTTTTGGCGGGTCTGATCGACTGCGCTGGCGTGTGCAGGGTTCGTACAACGAGTTCACCGCATCGGATGTCGGCGTGCTTGAAGAAGAGTTCGAGGGCGACGGGTGGACGCTCGGTGGCGACTTGATCTGGAACATCTACCAGAATCGAAACTTCTTCCTCGATGTCGTTGGCGGGGCGCGATGGGAGCACATCTCGATCAAAAACGCCACGCTCGGAACCGGCAATGAAGGCGAGGACGATCTGTTCATTCCCCGCATCGGTCTTCAGGCCCAGCAGATCACTGATACTGCGTCATTCTTCGGGTCGCTCAACTATGAATGGACGATGTCGGGGGTGTCGGGCGCGCAAACTGCAACGCTGGAGCAGTTGGGCCGGCTGTCACCGGACAAGGATTGGCAGGTGCTCCAGTGGGACACGTCACTGAGCGTGTTTCTTGAGCCTCTGCTCAACTATACAGCGTGGTCAGACCCATCGACGCCTCGGAGTTCGACGCTGGCGCATGAGGTGTTTCTGTCGTTCCGGGGGCAGTATGCGTTCGGCAAGCGTCTGATTCCCAATGCGGAGCAGGTGCTTGGCGGGTTGTACACGGTGCGTGGTTACAGCGAATCGGCGGTTGCGGGTGATACGTCGTGGGTGGGAACGTTGGAATACAGGTTCCATGTCCCGCGTGCGCTGAAGATCAATCCTGAGCCGAAGCCTCTGTTCAGTAGTGGTCGCCCATTCAAGGTTTCACCTCAGTCGGTGTATGGGCGTCCGGACTGGGATCTGGTACTCAAAGGGTTTCTGGACGTTGGGCAGGTGTACAACAGCGACCGCCGCGTGTTCGAGCGTGACGAGACACTGGTAGGTGCAGGCCTCGGTGTGGAACTCCAATTGATGAGCAATCTGAGTTTTCGGACGGACTGGGGTGTGGTGCTTGACGAGATTGGTGACGGTCAGGAGGAGGTCGGCGACAGTCGTTTCCACTTTGTGTTGACAATTCTCTTCTAATGGGAAGAGGATTGGTGTATCTTGGTATGCAACCCGAAGTGTGGCAAGGGGTTGCTACGCAGAGTCAGGTCCGATAGTGAAAATCCAGCAGCGGCATCGGCAGGAACAGTCGTAGTTGCCGATCAGATCAGGAGCAAGCGATGGCGAAGCGTCAACGCGTCGGAACGAGCAGGAAGCAGCGGCAGGGTCTCGGACAGGGGACGGTATCGCGTTTGCTCCTGGCGGGGCCTCTGGTTGGGTTGATGAGTGTGCCTGCGCTCGCCGGACCCACAGGCGAGAAAGTGGTGCATGGGACAGCGACGTTCAATCGCCAGGGCGACCTGACGGTCATCCGCGCGAGCGATCGGGCGATTATCAACTACAGCAGCTTCAATCTGGCCCAGCATGAGTCAGTCCGCTTCATTCAGCCCGGGGCCAGTGCGCGCGTGCTGAACCGGATTCAGAGCGACGCTCCGACCTTTATTGACGGCTCGATTCGCGCGAACGGGCAGGTGTATTTTGTGAATCGCGCAGGCATTGTGTTTGGCGAGAACTCGGTGCTCAATGTCGGCGGCCTGTATGCAGCGGCGGGCAATATCTCGAACCGCGATTTCATCGCAGGCAACAACCGCTTTACGGATGTCGCGGGAGATGTGATCAACCAGGGTCGCATCGAAGCGGGAGAAATCGGGCTTGTCGGGCGCCGGGTTGCCAACTACGGGCACATCGTCGCGCCGCAGGGCATGGTGACTCTGGCCAGCGGTGATGAAGTGCTCATCGGTGAGCGTGGTGGGCACGTCTTTGCGCGCATCAGCAACAAGGATCCGCAGGTCGAAGGCGGAATCACGCAGGCGGGCACGATCGATTCCTTCCAGACGATGCTGAGCGTGGGGGACCACTTCGCATTGGCAGTGCTCGACACATCGAGTATGCGAGGCGATCGAATCACGGTTCGTGGCGGCAAGAACAGCACCGTCACCGTCTCGGGCGAGATCGACGCGACCGGAGCACCGATGCAGCGCGGCGGGCGCGTGGATGTATTTGGCGACACGGTTGTGGTTGATGGCGCGCACATCGACGCTTCGGGCGATCTTGGTGGCGGCGTGATTCGCATCGGTGGCGACTATCAGGGTCAGGGCCTGAGCCCGACTGCAAGCCGCACATTGGTAACGGATTCGACTTTGATTCGGGCCGATGCGTTGCTTGCGGGCAGCGGTGGGCGCGTGATTGTGTGGTCGGATCAGGTGACAGGCTTTGGCGGATTCATCTCGGCGCGCGGCGGTGCCCTTGGCGGCGCGGGCGGGTTTGTCGAAGTTTCGGGCAAGGAGCACCTGGTCTATCGCGGCCTGGCCGACGTGCGAGCGACCAATGGCAAAGCCGGCCAACTGTTGCTCGACCCGCGCGACACGCGTGTGGAGCGCAACGATGACGTCAGCGGCGGGCTGACGGACATCGCGTTTTTCGACGCGCCGCAGACTGTGACGATCACGGATTCAAAACTGGCTGAACAGTTGTCGTTGCTGGCCAATGGCGGCGTGATGAGGCTTCAGACGACGCGCGACTTCACGTTCCTGGCTGATGCAACCGTCAACGTGACCGATGTTGGTGCAGACGGGTTCGGCACATTGATCGTCGAGGCTGGCCGTCGGGTGATCTTCGAAGCGGGCGTGACGCTTGACTTCGGTGGCGGGTCGTTCGAGGTCTTCGCGAACGCAGCCGGTTTCGACCCTGCGGGTGTGCCGGCCGGTCTTGATCGCGGCGGCGGCACAGGATTCATTACTATGGCCGGTGACGCGGTCATTCGCACAGCGGGCGGGACGATCCGCTTTAGCCTCGACAACGGGTTCAACAACGACCAAACCTCTAACGCGATCACGATCTCGACCATTGATGCGGCGGGTGGCTCGGTCATCATCACGCACAATGGCACGGCCGGCCCGGGTAGAAACATTCTGCAGGCAGCTGCGGGGAACGGGATCACGGCCAACAGTGCGCGACTCTCCATCGCCAACGGTACCGGCACCATAGGAACATCAGGGCTGTTCATGCGGCTGGATGTCGGAACGATCGCGATGTCGTCGACAGGCGGCGCGATCTTCGGCCAGACACTGGGCGCGGTCACTGTCGGGATTGTCGATGGAATCAATGGTATTACGAGCGGAAACGGCAACATCACGTTGCTCAGCCCCGGGCGCATCACGCTGGCGCAGGACATGAACTCAGGTACAGGCCGAGTTGTTGCACGAGGCGAGGATATTCGTGCTACCGGTGGAGCCATGCGAGGCAATACGGCGGCGGTGGAAGCAACCAACGGCACGATCGGCACCGAAGCAACCCGTTTGGCGTTCGAAACCAATACGTTGGCAGCGAGCGCAACGGGGAGCATCTTCCTGAATGGGTCATCGCGCACTACGCCACCAGCAGGCGTGACGGTCGGCACAGTCGATGGCACAGCCGGCATCACAAGCGACACAGGTCGCATCTTGCTCGATACGACCGAACGCATCACGCTGACGCAGGGCATCACCGCTTCGACACAGATCGTGTTGGACGCCGAGAGCATTCGTGGCGCTGGCGTGTTGCGGGCAAGTCAGGTTGGACTCAATGTCGGCGCCAACGGAGTCGGCACCAATGCGGCACGGACGGCTGTGGAAGCAGACCGTCTTGCAGTGGCTGCGGGCGGCTCCGTGTTCGTCAACATCGATTCACTCGATGGATCTTCGCCAGTCACGATCGGCACCGTGGCAACTCTCGCGGGTGTGACAGGCAGTGCGGGTCTGCTCAAACTGGTCACCGCTCGTGAATTGGTGATTGCTGACGACATTACGGTGGCAGCCAACGCTCGAATCAGCGGGCGCAACATTCGCTCGACCGGAGGCACGATTTCGGCTGCCCAGATCCAGTTGGTCACTACAGGCGGAGCAGCAGGGACGATCGGCAGTTCCGGAACGCCGTTCGAAGTGATCACAGGTCGCGTTGCTGTATCGGCGGGCAGTTCGGTGTTCCTCGCGCTGAACGAACTTATTAATGGCGCAGGTATCGAAGTCGGATCCGTAACGGTGAGTGGTGAGAACATTGCGGGCATCGTCAGCACCGCCGGAACGATCACTCTCACGACCCCGAACCTGTTGTCGATTCTTTCGAACATCACCGCGACGGGTCACGGCCTGAGTACGAACGCAATCAACATCACTGCGCCAACGATTTCTGTAACAGGGGCGCCGACGGTCAACTCGGGCACCGGCGGAATTCTGCTCGACCTCGACAGTTTGCTCGTCAATGCGGCACTCGGCGGAGCATTCACAGGCAACTCGGCGACACTGAATATCGGCACGGGAGGCCTCAACGCACAAGCATTGTTCGGTTCGGGGTTCCAGAATGTCACGATTGACGTTGATGGTGCTTTCGAGACAGGTGCTGCGGGGCGCTTTGTCGCAGCCAACAACCTCTCGGTCATCGCCGACTCATTCACCATGGCTGGTGACAACAGTCTGACGGGCACGAATGGTCTTTCGATCACATCGCGCAGCGGGCTTGGTGCGACGGCGAATCTGCCGGGCGAACTGAGCACGAATGGTGTGCTTGCGATCGAGACGCTTGGCGGGGATCTCGAGCTGCTCGGCAATGGGCCGGTGTTTGCGAGTGCTTCGAGTGTTGGGCTGACCAGTTCGGCACAGTTGCTCTTCGGTGGCGCGGCACCCACAACCTATCAGTTCAGTTCGCTCGACGCGCAGGCGGGCACAGGTATTGTGTTTGGTGCAGGTGTCGAAGGGCTCAACACGGTGGGCGCGCTAAGCCTCGATGCGGGCACGGGACTCATCGATTTCCAGAGTACAAATCCGTTCGTCGTGAATGCTGGCGGCGGGACGGCACTGTTGAGCAACATTCAAGGCGCGGGCGACCTCACGTTCATCGGCTCTGTCGATGCAACGGGCGGAGCGGGTGAGTTTCAGGTCACACTTGATGGGGTGCTCGAGTTTGCCAATGGACTGGACGCGACCGGGCGCGACATCGCGCTTGATACGGATGGGCTGGTGCTCGGCGGGGTCATGCTGGGCAACGGGCTGGCGATCCTGGCCGACACGTTCAGCGTGGGCAATGACAACGGTGGGTTCCACCTGAGCAACGCCACGCTCGACAATCTTGGCGTGGCAAGCGTTCGCCTCGGGCTTGCGGGTCAGGAAGCGACGCTGGCGACACTCGATGGAGTTTCAACCACATACAGCGGTGCATTCACGATTCGCAGCAATGACATCAGTGCTATCAACAACAACTCATCATTTGCAGCACTCGACCTGATCGCGCTCAATCAGATCGGTATCACTGGCGTCGCTCTTGAAACCAAGGCGAGCAATCTGCACCTCGAAGCGACCAATGGCATTCTCACCACGAATGCGACATTGCGGGCATCGGGTCTGGGCACACTGATCGATCTGTTCAGCGATGTCACGGGCACGGGAAATCTGGAGTTCGATGGCGACCTGCGCATCAATGGCGGCGGAACGCGCACCATCGTGACCGATCTGGGCACGATGCGATTCGTCGGCGCACTCGATGCAGCAACGAACGAAGCGTTGGTCCTCGATGCGGGCACCGGCGAACTGCGGTTTGGGAGCGGCATGATCGGGCAGGGAATTGCGTTCTCCATGCTCGAAATGACGGCAGGAGCCGGCATCATCGGCGAGAACTCGATCGCGATGCGTTCGGATGGCAGCATCACGCTCAACAACGACCTGAGCACGCTTGACGGCAATATTCAGATTGTCATCGATGCCGACGGCAGCGGGGGCGATGTGGGGGTGTTCGCTGGGCTGTCGAGTACGGCGCTGGGTGCAAACTCGAGCGGAATTTCCGTCACGAGCGCACTTGGAAACAACGGCATCGCCAGTCTCACTTTTAACGGCGCGCTCGCGACCAATGGCGTCAATGACAACGGAGTAACTGTCAATGCGGGGAATCTCGGCACCTCAAGCTTCCTCAGCACGATCAACACCGTGGGCGGCGATGTCGATCTGAACGGATTGACGAGTCTGAGCGGCGACGTGACCACGGCGGGTGGCGCGGTCACCGCACGCGGAGCACTGATTGTCAACGGGCCGGTGCGCGTCACGACCAGCGGCGGTGCATTCGATGCGCAGAGCACGACGGTCATCAATGGGCTGTTCGAAGTGTTCTCGTCCGGCGGGCAGGTGCGTTTCGCGGGCTCGGTGCTCGATCAGACGCCGGGCACAGCGACACTGCGGATCGACGCTGGTCCGCTCGGGCTCGTCCGGTTCGAGGATGTGGTGGGTGTAAGCGCCGATGGACGCCACCTCTCTCTTATCGAAGTGCTCGATGCGCTGCGGATCACATTCGCAGGCAGCGGGTACCGTGCGATCACTCAGAACTACAACGCCACGTTCTACGACATCAACCGCACGGGCGGTGGTGTCACTGAGTTCCTCTCACGAGGCGGAAACATCGATTTCAACGGCGGGACGATCAATCTGTTCAATGGCACGGATCTGACGCTGACCGCACTCAACGGCGGCAATGTCAACCTTGCGAATCTGCTGGTTGACGCTGCTGATGCTGACGCGAGACTTGTTGCGCGTGTGCGTGATGACATTAACTTCCAGGGTCTGGCTGCGAATGGCGCGCGACTCTCGCTGGTTGACGTGGTTGCTGGCGACGGCACGATTGCGGGCCTGATTCACTTTGGTGCCAGTGCATTTGCCGATACATTTACGCTGACGTCGGATCGCATTGATTTCAAAGGTGGAATTGGGTCGATCGTCGGCAGCGACATGACAATTCTGCAGCGTAATGGTGCCTTCGGCATCACGCTCGGGGGCGATGGAGCCGTCGCCAATCAACTCAACCTCACCAAGACCGACATCGATGCATTGGCCGATGGGTTCAATGTTGTGCGCATCGGCAACGCCTCGACGAACGACATCAATGTTGTCGGCGATGCTGGCGGGTTGGCGCTCATGATTCGCGATCCGTTTGAGCTTCGGACGAAGGGCGCGATCACGATCAACCGCAACATCACTGGCACAGGAGACGCATCGCTGCGTATGTTTGCCGATCTGGGTGTGGTGTTCAACTCGACGATTTCGACACAGGGCGGAAGCATTATCTCTTCGCGTCTGAACGGCACAGCGGTGCGGAGCGTGATTCTGGGTGATGTGCGACTCCTGACGGCTGGCGGCGATGTGAGCCTGCTCGGGCCGATCGACGCTGCAAGCCTGCCGGGCCTCGATACGCTTCGCATCGAGGCGGGTGCGGGCCGTGTGGATCTCGGGTTGATCGGGCAGACAATCGCGATTGATAGTTTGTTCGTTCGCGGCGGAGTCATCAATCTTGCGGGTATCGGAACTGCAGGAAAGAGCGGTGTCACCGGCGATACCAACATCGGCGGAACGGGGCTCGTCACATTCCAGGGCGACCACTACAACACAAATGCTGCCAGGTATTTCTCTTCGGGCGGTATGCTCGCGAACTCGGACATCACGTTTACCACCAACAGCAACAATCTGTTCTTTGGCGATACGGGGAATGCCGGTCGCGGCGGTATCGAGTTTGGTGCAGGCTCCACAGCGTGGAAAGTCGCGGCGGGCGCAACCGGCAATATTTCGCTTGACGGCGTGTACACAGGCAACGGCGTGAACATGAGTCTCACCGGCTTTGGTATCACTCTCGCGGGCAACACGACGTTCAACAACGCCAATGGCACGCTGACCATTGACGCGCCGATCACCGGTCGCAACAACCTGGCCATCAATATGGGTGGCGGTATCGTCAACCTCAATGCTCCGATCGGGAGCCAGACGGTCGAGTCGCAGCGTCTGCGCGATCTCACGATCTCTTCGAATACGATCAACTTCAACATGGCCCGTATCGACTCGGACTCGTCGGCCTTCGCTGCGAGCAACTACATGTTCGAACTGCCTCCAGGCCGAACGGACCAGAGCATCATCGCGCACGCGGGCAATCTGACGTTCACGGGCGGTCTGATCACCTTTACCAAGGGCACGCTCAACTTCAACGCAAACCAGGGACGCGTGGCATTGGCTGACATTCTCGGCATGCCCGGCACAAGTATGTCGCTCGGTGTGCGCGGGCGCGATGGCGTCACGCTTCGCAGCATTGGCAACTCCAACAACACCGGCATTCAGTCGTTGCTCATCTTTGGCGATGAGCTGGCAGTCCTCGGCAATGTGTTCGTCCGTGGTGAAACACTGATTCGGCCTTTCACCGATGGGCGCGAGATCGCGCTCGGTACGGCTCAGATTCTGGGCAACAACATTCTCGAAATCAGTCAGGCAACCTTTGATCGGTTCCGCTCTACTCTTGCAACAAGTTCCCTGAACATCGGCGGCATCGCGGCGTCGAATGACCAGAGCAACCCCGGGTTCAATCAGATCTTCGAGCAGTCGAACAGCCTGATTCGTATCAGCGACCTCGCGTTCGGTTCAAGGCTCAATCTCTTCGGACAGGGGATTGAGATTCTCAGCGGGCAGACGCTGACTTTGAATAATGCTGCGGCGATGAGGATGAACTCCACCGACACAACGCGTCTCAATGGCGCTATCGCGGGCTCGGGTGGGACGATCACCATCGGCGGGAATCAATCGATTCTCGCATCAAGCATCAATACCGGCGGCGGCGATCTCTTCATGCTTTCCGACGCTCTGATCTCCTCCAACGCAACACTCAACACACTCGGGGCGGCTCGCGATGGCAACTTCACCGTCACGGGTGGCGTTCAGGGCCTCGTTGCTAATCAGGGCGATTTCAACCTCAATGTCGGACGTGGGAACATCAATCTCGCGCCCGGCAGCGGCATCGGCACGACGACTCGCCTCCGTTCGGTCAATCTCATTGCCAACAACCTTGTGCTTTCCAACGTCTTCACCTCGGGGAACCAGACCTATACCGGGAACCAGTCGCTGCAACTGGGTGGCGGTGTGCTTAACTCGCTTTCGGGTGACATCGTCTTTAATAACCGCCTCATCGTCGGCAATGTTCACACAGTGCAAACGGGCGGCAACGGCCGAATCCGCGTCGGCGAGATCGGCGGCACGGTTGACAAGAAGTTCGACGAACGTCTCACGCTTCGCACGGGTGCCAACGGACTTGTTGAGTTCCGAGGCAACACCTCCGGATTCGACGCACTTGTTGTCGATGCCGACGCGCTGATGTTCGGCAACCGCGCCATCTCGGCGGGTGTAGTGCGTTTCCTGGGCAACATCGACTCGGGCACCGGGCTCAACTCGATCGAGATTCGTGGCGGCAGCCAGACCGAAATCGCGGGCAACGTCGGGGCAACCGGACGATTCAGTTCGCTGATGTTCGGTGGAGGTGGGCTTGTCGTCGGCCAGACCGGCGGAGCCACCACGATCAACACCAGCAGCGAGCAACTCTACGAAAACAACGTGACGATCAGAGGCGATGTGCGCATGCAGGCACACGGCGATGGCATCGCGCCAAACGCTGCTGACACCATCCGGTTCCTCGGCAATGTCAATGGTGCAACCGCGGGCGCCGATTCACTCACGATCATTGTCGATCGTTCGACCGGGTTCGCACTGAACGATGTCGGCGGGACCGATGCGATCCCGACGAACATGCCCGTGATCGAGTTCCGCGGAAACGTCGGCGACAGCGTTCGCCTCGGGCAGTTGATGCTCAATATCGACGGCGCGGACATTGATGGACGCATGACGACGGATGGCAAGCGGTTCTCATCGATCCTTGCGACCATAGTCTTTGGCGATCCTCAGGCGTTCGTTGCCAATGGCCAGCGGGGCAACTTCACGGTCAACGTCGGCGAACTGCACATGGGCCATGGCGAAGCGCTGACCGCGCTGGGCAACTTCACGCTCGATGCCACCAACGCCCGGATCGCCGACATCACAACTTTCGGCGACATGGTCTTGCGTCTCAGCAACGACCTGACCATCCGCAATCGCCCGAGTGGCAAGACCTTCGACCCGATCACGCTGCGACTGACCGATGACGACGGCACGGACCTGGTCTCCACCGGCTCAATGCGGATCTTTGTGGGTGGCCAGACCCTGCGTGTCGAAGGACGCCGCGGAGAACTCTTCGAGGGCGAGATTTTGCGTGCGGTGTCGCTGGCCGCGACGGGTGCCAATGTCCTGATCACGGGCAGCGTGCAGGACTTGGGCGACCTTCAGATCCGGTCGCTTCCGCTTGCATCGGCAGACCTCTTCATCAGTAACGGGTTCGTGCTTGATCTGCGTGCACAAGGCCCCGGCAACACCAACATCGCCGAGTCGATCGCGGGTGCTGTCCGGACTGAAGAAGGTGGCTCGGTCGAAGCGGGTACGGTCGTTGCTTCGACGGTGCGCGACATTCTGCGTGAGATTGGACTCGACCCGCGCGGGTACGCTGGCGACTATCCCGAAGGCTCGTACGCCCGCCAGGATGTCACCCAGACGATTCTCGGTTCGCTCGATGGCGTCGGCATGTTCATCGACGTTGCCAATCTCAGTGGCGATGGCGCACCTGAGATCACCCTCGAACGTCTCGAACGCACGATCACCGAACAAACTGTTGAACGGTATCTGCTGTTGTGGTATGGTCGTCGTGACGACTCGGGCCGACTCATGACCGAGGTCGATCCTCAGACCGGCGCAGTCAAGCCCGTGATGATGGACGGCCGGACAATCGCGGAAAACCCCGCCGATGCCCCCTCCGCGAAGATCCTGGCATCGTTTGAGCAGGTTCTTGAGGACTGCCGCGATTCGCTGAAGGCAACCGACCCGGAATTGGCCGAAGCACGCGAACTGCCTGCCGATGTCTGGATGGCGTATTTGATGGCTAACGAATCGCGTTATCCGGCCGCTGCGACATACGTCAATGAACTCAAAGCCCTGATGCAATCGTTGCGGGCGATGGGTCTCTCAGCCGACGAGTTGCGCCGTGTCTGGGATCTGAAACTCAATGAACTGGCACCCCGTGGCCTGGATCGCGATGGTTTCCGCAGGCTCGTGGCTGGTCAGGCACCGGTCGAGATTGTCCGGTCGAGCGAGCACAACGGACTCGCTCCGGTCATCGAGATCGAGCAGTAAGCACGGTGTCCCTGGTCATATCGAGCCCGGCGGAGACGGGCATGACCTCGGGCAAGACATTGTGGCCCCTTTCGAGGGGTTCGGTATGGAGATCGAACCCACATGGCGCTCGACATAGATCGTTTGCTCGCTGAGGTCTCGCCCGATGAACCGTGCGGGCCGGACCTGAGCTATGACACTGCGTACTTTGAACTGATGCGGGCCGCTGAAGGCACCCCCGCGCAGCAAATCGGCGACTCGGTCAAGGAAGGCGAGGAGCCTGACTGGCGCGATGTCAAGAGCCGCGCGATCGAATTACTCGCGCGATCAAAAGACCTCAATGTTGTCATGACTCTTCTGGCTGCGATGGTCCACAACGACGGAATGACCGGTCTGGCCGACGGACTGGGGTTGCTCAAAGCCTTGCTCGAGCGCCATTGGGATGGATTCCATCCTCGCATCGATCCCGACGAGAAGGACGACCCCTTCCTCGAACGGATGAACATCGTCGCCTCGCTGGCAGCTGCTCCGGGGGCAACTGGTGACATCAGGAAGTACCAGGCCAACATACGCTTGGCACCGTTGTGCAAAAGCCGCCAGCTGGGTTCGTTTTCGTTTCGCGATGTTCTGATCGCACGTGGTGACATGCCTGCGCCGTCCTCGATGCCGGCTCCGCCAACGATGGGGGTCATCGAGGGCGCGTTTGCCGAGACCGAGTCGAGCGATTTGCTGGCGTTTGGGCAGGCTGCGAGCACTGCGAATACACTGGCGCAGGAGATCGATCAATGGGTCACTGCTAAAGTCGGGGCCCACAACGCGCCTGATTTGGCTTCCTTGCTCGATCTTCTGAAGCAGATCGATCGCTTCATGCAGGAGCAATTGGCCAAGCGAGGGTACGGTGCCGCCCCGACCGAAGCTGTTGCAGATCAGGCGAGCGGCGATCCTGGTTCGGGCGGCGGTGGGGCTAACGATCCGATCAGGGGGTCGGTCCGCGGGACGGGCGATGTGATCATGCTGATCGGGAAAATCTGTGAGTACTATCAGAAGTATGAGCCTTCCAGCCCAGTTCCGATTCTCCTCCGGCGTGCGGAAAGACTTGTGGGTAAGAGTTTTGTGGACGCAGTAAGGGATCTTTCTCCAGATGCGCTTTCACAGTTGAAGATGGTCGCAGGGGTCGAGACGTTCAACGAATATTGATCCCATTGGCGAAATGGGGAGTTTGTGGTATGATCCATTCGAGCGGGCAGCGTGATCGAGCGGACGCACCTGTTTGCCAGTTCAAGGGATCCGTTCAGACAATCTATCAGAGTCGTCTCTGGCGAAGTGACGAAGGAGCAATCAATGGCCAAAGCAAGCAGTCAGAAGTTCATTGCCCGCAATCGCGCGCCGCGCGTCCAGATCGAGTATGACGTCGAGTTGTACGGTGCTGAGAAAAAGGTCAACCTTCCGTTCGTCATGGGCGTGATGGCAGATCTCTCGGGCAAGCCAGCCGAGGAGTTGCCGGGGGTTGCCGACCGCAAGTTTCTCGAGATCGATGTCGACAACTTCGACGATCGACTCAAGGCGTCCAAGCCACGCGTGGCGTTCCAGGTGCCAAACACTCTTACAGGCGAGGGCAACCTCAGCCTCGATCTGACCTTCGAGAGCATGGACGACTTCTCGCCCGCAGCCGTCGCCCGCAAGGTCGATGCCCTGAACAAGTTGCTCACGGCGCGTACGCAACTGTCAAACCTGCTGTCATATATGGACGGCAAGAGCAACGCCGAAGAGTTGCTCAGCAAGGCCCTCAAGGATTCGGCGCTGCTCTCGGCGCTGGCGTCCAAGGCCAAGGACGGTTCGGGTGAAGGAGGGGCTCAGTAATGGCTGACAATCCAGAAATGCAAGCACAGTCCGGACCAGTTGAAACCATGCAGGAGGGAGAGTTTGCAGCCCTTCTCGAAGGCAGTTTCAAGCCAAAGAGCGATCGGCAGAAGTCGGCAATCGAAGAAGGTGTGCAGACGCTCGCTGCTCAAGCGCTGTCGCAGACGACACTCATCAGCGACGACGTAGTCAAGACGATCGAGTCGATGATCGCTGAACTCGATCGCAAACTCACTGAGCAGATCAATCTGATTCTGCACCACCCCGATTTCCAGACACTCGAAGGCACATGGCGAGGCCTCCATCACCTCGTCAACAACACTGAGACCGACGAGCAACTCAAGATCCGCGTGCTCAACATCTCCAAGAAGGATCTTGGCAAAACTCTCAAGAAATTCAAGGGAACCGCGTGGGATCAAAGCCCGCTGTTCAAGAAGATGTACGAAGAAGAGTTCGGGTCGCCAGGTGGCGAGCCTTATGGCTGCCTCGTCGGCGATTATCATTTCGACCATTCACCCCCCGATGTCGAGATCCTGACGGGCATGGCGCAGATCGCAGCTGCTGCCCACGCACCGTTCATCGCAGGCTCTGACCCCAAGGTCATGAACATGGATTCATGGCAGGAACTGAGCAACCCCCGCGATCTGACCAAGATCTTCGGCTCGGCCGAGTATGCGCCGTGGCGGAGCCTGCGCGAAAGCGAAGATTCCAAGTACATCGGCCTCGCGATGCCGAGGTTCCTGTCGCGGCTGCCTTACGGCTCAAAGACCAGCCCCGTCGAGGACTTCGCATTCGAAGAAGACACCGAAGGTGCCGACCACAGCAAGTACACCTGGTCAAACTCTGCGTTCGCCATGGCGGTCAACATCAACCGCGCGTTCAAGATGTACGGCTGGTGCAGCCGCATTCGCGGTGTCGAGTCGGGTGGTATGGTCGAGGGGCTCCCTTGCCACACATTCCCGACCGACGACGGTGGCGTGGACATGAAGTGCCCGACCGAAATCGCAATCACGGACCGTCGTGAAGCCGAACTGGCCAAGAACGGGTTCATGCCGCTGAGCCACTGGAAGAACACCGATTACGCGGTGTTCGTCGGTGCCCAGAGTCTCCACAAGCCTGCGGAATATGATGATCCGGATGCGACTGCCAATGCAAATCTTGGCGCTCGCCTTCCGTATCTGTTCTCGACGTGCCGCTTTGCGCACTTCCTCAAGTGCATCGTCCGCGACAAGATCGGTTCGTTCAAGGAGCGGGCGGACATGGAGCGGTGGCTCAACAACTGGATCATGCAGTATGTCGAGCCGATCCCCGAATCCGCAACCGAGGAAGCCAAAGCCCGTCGTCCATTGGCGGCTGCCGAGGTCACGGTTGAAGAAGTTGAAGGAAATCCGGGGTACTACTCATCCAAGTTCTTCCTCAGGCCTCACTACCAACTCGAAGGCCTGACCGTCTCCCTGAGGCTGGTTTCTAAGCTCCCGAGCCAGAAGGGCTGATTTCGGTTATTGATAGAAATCCCCAGTCGTACTCGACTTGCAGTCGCGACTGGGGATTTTTTGACCAAGTTGCGTGAGCAACCGGGCTCGTTCACGCTTGTAAACTGGGCCCGGACGGCACACAACAAAAACGACGGGCAAGGCAGAACACACGTTTCACCCACAACGGGCAAGGAGAACAGCAATGTCATTCGACGGATTTCTGAATATTCAGGGCATCAAAGGCGACAGCACCGACGCGGCTCACAAGGACTGGATCGAAATCCAGGCCTTCAACCAGGGCGTCACCCAGTCCACCGGTGGTGCAGCCAGCGCACAAGGCACTCACGCCGGAGGCCGCAGCGACCACTCTGACTTCAGCATCGTCAAGCGCCTCGACACCGCAAGCCCCCAACTCTTCCTCCATTGCTGCAATGCCAAGCCGATTCCCGAGATCAAGATCGAACTGGCTCGCGCCATGGGCGAGAAGACCACGTTCATGACCTACATCATGAAGGACGTCATCGTCAGTTCCTGCCGGGCGTCAGGCTCGACCGAAGGCTCCGACCTGATCCCCCTCGAAGAGATCTCCTTCCGCTACGGCGAGATCCACCTCTCCTACACCCCGACCGACCCACGCGGCGGCGGCAAGACCGGCGCGGACGTCAAGGCCGCATGGAGCACCCTCGAGAACAAGCCCATCTGACCGCTCTACAACCGTGGAACCCACCATACACTTCCGGCAGCGAGTTTCGGCTCGCTGCCGGTTCTTTTTTCGGGTACACTCGGTCCCGACTCATCGCTCCTGAGCACAAGAGGGTTTCATGGCTACCAAAGCAATCGCCGCTGAAGAACTCATCAGGCAGGGCAAGCCCGCCGAAGCCCTCGACAAGCTCAAGGACGCGATTCGGCAGGATCCCTCTGACCCCGCCAAACGCGTCTTTCTCTTCCAGCTCCTGTGCGTCCTTGGCGATTGGGACAAAGCGCTCACTCAGGCCAGTGTGGCATCGGATCTCGATGGCCTCAACCAGATGCTCTCAACCGTCGGGCGCAGCGTCATTCAGTGCGAAGCCTTTCGGCGTGAAGTCTTTGCTGGCAATCGCAGCCCACTCCTCCTCGGCGAGCCCGCACCATGGGTTGGCATGATGGTACAGGCTTGCGGGATGACGGCCCGCGGACAGCATCGTGCCGCCGGCGAGTTGAGGGCGCAGGCCTTCGAGGATGCCCCGGCCGTCGCTGGCCGCATCACCGTTCACTCCGGTGACCAAGCCGAGACTACCGAGTTCGCCTGGGCAGCAGACGCCGACGAGCGCCTCGGCCCGATGATCGAACTCATGCTCGAAGGAAAGTATTACTGGGTGCCGATGTCGCATATCGCGTCGATCGATGTCGAGCCGCCGCAGGATCTGCGCGATGCCGTCTGGACACCTGTAAGCCTGCGATGGGTCAATGGCGGGGACGCCATGGGGCTGATCCCAACGCGTTACCCTGGGTCCGAGATACACGATGACTACGCGATCCGCATGTCGCGACGAACCGAGTTCGTGGACCTAGGCGATGAGATGTTCGTTGTTTTCGGGCAGAGAATGTGGGCAACTGACGTCGGCGAGTTTCCGATCATGCAGACACGCCGCATCGAGTTCGATCATCCCCAGCAGGGCGAGGACCATGGCCGAACTGACTCCGAGTGAACGGCTTCAACCTTGCTTGCTCGATCGGCTGACTGATGAAGAGCCCGAGCACAACAAGGAGAGTCGCAACAAGCGAGTGTTTTCTCTTCGACAGATCCGTCAGGCGGTGTTGCGCGATCTGTCGTGGCTGCTCAATACCCCCGCTCGCTCAACAGCCGAGGATCTCTCGGGGTTTCCCAATGTCGAGAGTTCGGTCGTCAACTTCGGGATCGTGGATCTTTCAGGAACCACTGCGTCAGGTGTCAGCGTAGTACAACTCGAAGCCATGGTTGCACGCGCGATCCAACGCTACGAACCCCGCATGCTCCCCGGCACGATCAAGGTTCGAGCGGTCAAGAACACTCAGCTCATGAACCGCAACACGCTGATGTTCGAGATCACCGGCGATCTCTGGGCTCAGCCCATACCCGACCCGATGTATCTCAAGACCGAGGTCGATCTCGAAACCGGTCAGTGCATGGTGCAGGAGCGCATCGGTGGATAAGAGGCTGCTGCGCTACTACGAACGCGAGTTGCGACACATCCGCGAATCCGCGGGAGAGTTCGCGCAGGAATACCCGAAAATCGCGGGGCGACTCGCGCTCGACGCGCTCGAGTGTGCCGATCCGTATGTCGAGCGATTGCTCGAAGGCTTTGCGTTTCTGGCGGCTCGTGTGCAACTCAAACTCGATGCCGAGTTCCCGCGCTTCACGCAGCACATGCTCGAAAGCGTGTATCCGCATTATCTCTGCCCGACGCCATCGATGCTCATCGCGCAATTTCAGCCCGACCTCGATGACAGCGGGCTCGCAGGCGGGTTTACCGTGCCTCGCCAGACTTCCATCCGAAGCATGATCGGCAAGGACGATCAGACCGCATGCGAGTATCGCACTGCCCACCAGATCGAGCTCTGGCCGCTCGAACTTGTCGAGGCACAGTACCACGACCGCGATTTGGCGAGCCTCGATGTCCCCAGTGCGTCCGACGCACGGGCAGCCATTCGCCTGCGATTGCGATCAACTGCGGGCCTTATGCCCAATGAACTCGCGATCAAGCGCCTGCCGTTCTACATTCGTGGCCATGGCGACACACCCATGCGCGTCTATGAGCAAATCCTCGCTCACTCACTGGGCGTGATCGTGCGTCCTACGACACGCCCCGCCAAGTGGCATTCGCGTGTCGCCGCATCGAGCATCCGCCAGATCGGGTTTCACCGTGACGAGGCGCTCATCCCCGCCGGCGCACGAAGTTTCGAAGGCTATCGCCATCTGCACGAGTATTTCACGTTCCCATCACGCTTCATGTTCTTCGAAATCAGCGATCTCGACAAGGCCCTCGCTCGCGCCGATGGGCCTCAGTTCGAAATCGTCGTTCTTCTCCGTCAGCCCGATCCTGAACTCGAAGGCGCGCTGACGGTCGAAAACTTTCTCCTGCACTGCACGCCCGCGATCAATCTCTTCGAGAAACGTGCCGACCGAATCCACCTATCGGACAAGTTTCCCGAGTTTCATCTCGTTCCAGATCGCACGAGACCACTGGATTTTGAGGTCTATGACGTGCTGGATGTGACAGGATTCGGCACCACAGCCGATGACGAAACACCGTTTCGACCGTTCTATGCTGCCAGCGATTACGACGAGCACGCCGAACGCATCGGAGCGTACTACTCGACCAACCGCGTTCCGCGCACTCTGACAGCCAAGGAAAAACGACAGGGCCGACGTTCAAGTTACACAGGAAGCGATGTCTACATCTCGCTCGTTGACGCACATGCCGCGCCGTATTCGTCGGACTTGCGCCAACTCGGTTCGCAGATCCGGTGCACAAACCGCGATCTGCCGTTGCGGATGCCGATCGGCGCTGGGCGAACCGATTTCACAACCGAATCGGGCGTTGCAGTGGATTCAATCCGCTGCGTCGGGGGCCCGACCGCCCCCAAGCCGTCGCTAGCCGAGGGTGAAACCGCGTGGCGACTCATCAGCCACCTTTCGCTGAACTATCTATCACTAGCCGATGAAGACACACAACGCAGCGCAGCCGCGATGCGCGAACTCCTCTCACTTTATGGCGATCTTGCCGATTCGGCCGTACGCAAGCAGATCGAGGGCGTGCGCAAACTTTCCGCCCGCCCCATCTCGCGGCGTGTACCGACGCCAGGACCAATCGCATTCGCACGCGGGTTGGAAGTCTCGTGCCAATTAGAGGATTCCGCCTTCATGGGCTCGGGGCCATTCCTTCTCGGAGGCGTGCTCGAACGCTTCTTTGCCAAGTACGTTTCGCTCAACTCGTTCACTGAAACCGTCGTCAATACCACCGAACGCGGGGAGATCATGCGATGGCCGACACGAATCGGTCAGAGACATACGCTCTGATTCTCCGCCTAACGGAGAAGCCATACTCGTTCGACTTCTTCCAGGCCGTGCGACGCCTCGACTGCGCGTACGCATCGAGTGAGTGCGTCGGCACCTCGGCCAGAATTGCAAGCGATCCCGTACGCTTTGGGCAGAGGCCTTCACTCGCGTTCGCGCCCTCGACCATCGCATCATTCAACCCTGCGCAAGGATCGACCGCGAGCAAACTCGATGTTCATTTCTTCGGTCTGCTGGGCCCTAATGGCCCAATGCCCCTTCACATCACCGAGTACGTCTTCGACCGCAAGCACAACCACCACGACCCGACGCTCGCACGCTTTCTCGATGTCTTCCATCATCGGATGATCTCAATGTTCTACCGCGCCTGGGCTGTCAATCAGCCCACCGCCAGTTTCGACCGCGCCGCCCGCGACCCATTGAGCGATCGCATCGGGAGTTACGTCGGGTCAATCGCCGGCTATGGCTCGCCTCAGATGCGCCTCCGCGATCACGTCAGCGATCTGGCCAAACTCCACTACATCGGGAGGCTCGCGTTCGGCGCCAAGAACGCCGAAGGGCTCGAAGCCATCGTTGCCGATTTCTTCCGGGTTCCCGCTCGGATCATCGAGTTCGTCGGGCATTGGATGGAACTGCCAGAAGACAGCAAATGTCGCCTCGGCGAGTCGCCACGCACCGGATCTCTCGGCTCGACCGCTGTCATCGGTTCACAGGTCTGGGAAACACAGCAGAAGTTTCGCATTCGCATCGGCCCCGTCTCGCTCAAGACCTACGAGCGATTCCTCCCGACCGGTCAAAGTTTCAGGAAGATGGTCGATTGGGTGCGCAACTACGTCGGCTATGAATATCGTTGGGATGCTCAGCTGGTGCTCAAGAAGCAGGACATCCCGAGCATACGTCTCGGGATGTCCGGTCAACTCGGTTGGACAACGTGGCTCAGCACCGGGCCAAGCGCGAGCGATCGCGATGATCTGGTTCTGAGGCCGCCAGATCCGGTATGAACGCCGCACACCGTTGCGGCATGATCGGAATAATCATCAGCCGCAGGTTGTGCGGCTCGCGGGAGAAACTGCCATGGCAGACATCAGTCTTAAAGCCTTGTTCGGAAAAATGAACAGCCTGTGTTACAAGAGTGCAGAGAGCGCCACCGTATTCTGCAAGATGCGAGGCAACCCGCATGTGGACATCATCCACTTTCTTCATCAGGTTCTGCAACTTCAGGACTCCGACCTGCACCGCATCATTCGCCACTACGAACTCAACCCCTCCAAACTTGCTGCCGACCTGACCGCCACCCTCGACCGACTGCCGCGCGGCGCGTCTTCGCTCTCGGGTTTTTCGAGCGACCTCGAAGAAGCGGTCGAGCGCGGGTGGGTCTATGGCAGTTTGCTCTTCAATGAAGGCGCCGTCCGCACCTCTCACATTGTCCTCGGCATCCTCAAAACCAAGGGCCTTGCGCGAGCACTCATGGCCATCAGCGAAGAGTTCAGCCGCATCAAGCCCGATGATCTCGCTACCAATTATGAAAAGATCGTCGGTGAATCACCCGAATCACGCTTGCGCGCCAGCGATGGTTCGGCCGTCGGTGGTGGGGCGGTCCCGGGTGAAGCTTCGGGCGCGTTGTCCCCCGCACAGATGGGCAAAGAGGAAGCCCTCAAACGCTTCTGCCGCGACATGACCGAAGAAGCTCGCAGCGGAAAGATCGACCCCATCGTCGGGCGCGATGAAGAAACACGCCAGGTCGTCGATATTCTCATGCGCCGCCGACAGAACAACCCGGTTCTCGTCGGCGAGGCCGGTGTCGGCAAGACCGCTGTTGCCGAGGGTTTCGCGCACCGCATCATCGAAGGCGACGTACCCCCGCCGCTCCAGGGAGTGCGGTTGCTCGAGCTCGATGTCTCTGCCCTTCAGGCCGGAGCAAGCATGAAGGGCGAGTTCGAACAACGTCTCAAGCAAGTCATCGAGGAAGTTCAGGCCTCGACAACCCCGACGATTCTCTTCATCGACGAAGTCCATCGCCTTATCGGCGCCGGCGGGCAGGCAGGCACCGGCGATGCGGCACAGCTGCTCAAGCCCGCGCTGGCGCGTGGACTCCTGCGCACCATTGCCGCGACCACCTGGGCCGAATACAAGAAGCACATCGAAAAAGATCCCGCCCTCACGCGGCGTTTCCAGACCGTACTTGTCGATGAGCCCAACGAACACCGCGCGATCCTCATGATGCGCAAGGTCGCCGGGATCTTCGAGAAGCACCATCGCGTGCAGATCCTCGATGAAGCCATCGAGGCAGCCGTTCGGCTCAGTCACCGATACATTCCCGCTCGCCAACTCCCCGACAAATCGGTCAGCCTGCTCGACACAGCCTGCGCTCGCGTCGCGATCGCGCAGCACGCCGTGCCCGCCGAAGTCGATGACACACGCAAACGCATCGCCGCCCTCGAAACCGAACGCGACATTCTCATGCGTGAAGAAGTCGTCGGCATGAACCACAACGACCGCCTTCGCAGCATCGAAGACACCATCGGACTCGAAACCGAGCGCCTCGCCAAGCTCGAAGACAGCTGGAAACAGGAGAAGGGTCTCATCGACCGCATCCTCGCGATCCGCGAGCAACTCCGCGGCCCGACCGGCGCCGAACCTGTCGAAGGCACGCAAAGCAAGGCCGAGAAGGCAGCGAAAACGGCGGTTGTCACCGAAGCCGAACGCACCGGTGCAGGCATTCTTTCGCCTGAAGAACGCACCGCACTGCGCACTGAACTCGAAGCACTCAAGTCGCAACTCGCCGAACTTCAAGGTGACGCCCCCCTCATCCTGCCCGATTGCGATGCCAATGCAATCGCGGCCGTCGTTGCCGACTGGACCGGTATCCCCGTCGGGCGCATGGTCAAGAATGAGATTCAGGCCGTCCTCGATCTCGGTGAAACACTCAACAAGCGTGTCATCGGTCAACGCCACGGCCTCGACGCCATCGCCAAACGCATCCAGACAAGTCGCGCAAGTCTTGACAACCCCAGCAAACCCATCGGCGTGTTCATGCTCGCGGGTCCATCAGGTGTCGGAAAGACCGAGACCGCACTCGCACTTGCCGAGTCGCTCTATGGCGGCGAGCAGAACGTCATCACCATCAACATGTCAGAGTTTCAGGAGTCACACACCGTCAGCACGCTCAAGGGCGCGCCTCCCGGGTATGTCGGTTATGGCGAAGGCGGCATCCTCACCGAAGCTGTCCGTCGCAAGCCTTACTCTGTCGTCCTTCTCGACGAAGTCGAAAAGGCCCACACCGACGTTCACGAGATCTTCTTCCAGGTCTTCGACAAGGGTCAGATGGAAGACGGCGAAGGCCGCCTCATCGACTTCAAGAACACCATCATCCTCCTGACGACCAACGTCGGGTCCGATCTCATCATGAATATGTGCAAGGATCCGGATCTCATGCCCGCGGTCGAAGGTCTCCAGAAGGCGCTCCGCGAGCCCATGCTCAAGGTATTCCCCGCCGCACTTCTCGGGCGTATCACCGTCATTCCCTACTTCCCGCTCAGCCAGGACATGCTCCGCGAAATCACCCGTCTCCAGATGAAGCGAATCCAACGCCGCATCTCCGAAAACCACGGAGCGAAGTTCGATTTCGGCGACGATGTTCTGGATTTGATCGTGAGTCGCTGCTCCGAACTCGAATCCGGAGGCCGCATGATCGACGCCATCCTCACCCAGACCATGCTGCCGGAGATTTCGTCTGCCTTCCTGCATCGAATGATGGAGGGGGCCAAGATCGCTCGGGTGGCTGTTCGGGTCAAGGAGAGCGAGTTTGAATACGAATTCGAGTGAGCAACGGGGCCGGTTTTCGCTTGGAAACTGGCCCAAACCCCGATTGGGCCCAGGAGTCAGCGCATGTCGGTCCAACGAACGCCAGGAGTGATGTGTCAGTGTCAAGCAGGAACACCGGTAGGTAATGGCACGCTTGCTCGCGTCTGGAGTACACGGTCCGGACCCGCTGGCGAAGGTTCATCCGCTCTCTCGGCAGTCAACACCATCATTCGAGCCCTCGAAACTCAGGCACTCGTTTCGATGAGTTGGGATGACATCAAAAACGCCGCTGAACTGGCGCGCGCAACCGAAGGAGCGCGGCCAGCGCTGTCGATTGGAGTGACGCTGTCGCAGGCAGTCTACGCATTCGCTGTCCAACAAGTTGCGACACAATACTTCCACGTTCGAGAGCAAGGCGCGAACCGAGGAAAGGATGTTGAAGGAATACTCTCATCCGCAGGGGGCAGCCCCGGGAATTCGTGGTGCGCAGCCTTTGCATTTCATTGCCATCGCGAGGCAGCAGATTTACTTTGCGCCGATACGACCTGCCCACGAACCACTCGCGCTGTCTTCATGATCTTCGATGGGCGCAAAGCAGGAAATCTCACCTTTCCCAAAAAAAGCGTTCTGGACGGTTCACGCACTCCAATGGCTGGCGATGTGTTTGCGATGGTAAGTAACCCTGTGAACGTTTCAATGCTCAACTCTGGAAAAACTCCCACGATGCTTAACGGCCACGCGGGCCTGGTTGTGTCGTACGACGCTTCTACCCAGACTCTCACAACCATCGAGGGCAACACCGACTCGGGAGGAATCGAAGACGGCGACGGCGTCTACTTGCGCACCGACCGCATGGCCAGTCCGAAACTCTGGGGATTCATGCGACCTCGCCCAGTATGGCTCTCTTGACTACACCTGAGGATCACTCGTAAAGACCAACACGCGATCGATCAACGCTGCACAACGGAGTCACACGACGATGCCCCCCACAATCCTGCCGCAATCTGAACGCAGCATCGCGGTCCAGACCCCGCTTGGCGAAGACAACGTCGCCATCCAATCCATTTATGGCACCGAGGAACTCGGTCGCCTCTTCCAATACGAACTCGAACTCCTCAGCACCGACGACAAAATCGACTTCGACACTCTTCTCGGACAGAACGTCACCGTCCGCATCGGCGTCGGCGAAGACGGACCCGACGTGAGATACGTCAATGGCTACATCAGTCGCGTCAGTCAGCATGAATATCGCAACGGATACGCTGTCTACCGCGCGACCGTGGTCCCGTGGCTGTGGTTCCTCACACGTCAATCAGACTGTGCGATCTTCCAGAACATGACCATCCCCGACATCATCAAAAAGGTGTTCAAGGACGCCGGCTTTACCGACCTCGACGACAAACTCTCCGGCTCCTACGAAGAGCGAGAATACTGCGTCCAGTACCGCGAAACCACCTTCAACTACGTCCAGCGTCTCATGGAGCAGGAAGGTATCTACTACTACTTCAAGCACGAAAACGGCAAGCACACACTCGTACTCTGCGATGGTCACGATTCTCACCCGGAACTCGCCGACGGCTCCGAAATTCCGTATTACCCACCCGACCAGGGCATCCGCGATGAGCAGTACATCCGTTCGTGGTCGCAGCAGAAGCAGGTCCAGTCGCTCGAATATGAACTGGCCGACTTCGACTTCGAGAATCCAACCGCTCCCGTTGTCGCAAAAGCCCGCAAGTCCCGCGATCACGCCAATGGTCCATGGGAGGCCATGTACGACTATCCCGGCGAATATGTCACTGCAACAGAAGCCGAGAACTACGCCACCATTCGCCTCCAGGAACTCCAGGCCCGCTACGCCCAGATCAACGGGCAGTGCGACGTTCTTCGCATGCACGTAGGCGCACGCTTCACACTCACCATCCCGATCGGGGGCCTGCGCGACGATCAAGGCGGCGAATACATCATCGTCTCGTCAGGCCTTCAGGCAAGTCAGGACCTCTTCAGTTCCGGCGACGGCGGCGATGGGCAGGTCTACTCGCTCGGGTTCTCTGTCATCCCGGCAACCGAAGTCTTTCGACCCGCACGCACGACACCAAAACCCATCATCCAAGGCCCGCAGACCGCCATCGTTGCCGGCAAGGATGGTGAGGAAATCTGGACTGACGAGCACGGCCGCGTCAAACTCCAGTTCCATTGGGACCGTTACACCAAGGGCGACGAAAACAGTTCGTGCTGGGTTCGCGTCAGCCAGAACTGGGCTGGCAAGCGATGGGGCGTCTTCTTTCTCCCACGCATCGGTCAGGAAGTCATCGTCGAGTTCCTCGAAGGCGACCCCGACCGCCCCATCATCACCGGGCGCGTCTACAACGGGCAGAACATGCCCCCCTATGAACCCAAATCAATGGGCACCGTCAGCACGATCAAGAGCAGTTCATCAAAAGGCGGAGCAGGGTTCAACGAAATCCGCTTCGAAGACAAAAAGGATGAAGAGCAGTTCTTTATTCACGCTCAGAAGAACCTCGACATCCGCGTCCTCAACGATCGCTTCGAAACAATCATGAACGATCGGCACCTCGTTGTCGAGAACGACAAGTTCGAACACATCAAGAACAACCGCGACGAGATTGTCGGTGCTGACCACAAGGAAAAGATCGAAAAGGACCGCCATCTCCTCGTCGAAGGCAATGATTCGACCAAAGTTGTCGGCGAGCAGACCCTCGAAGTCGACGCCGATGTTCACCAGGTTTTCGGCGCAAACATTTCGACCGAAGTCACGGACCAATCTTCGCTCGTCGCCGACACCGCCGTCATCAAGTGTGCCACCAACATCACCCTCAAGGTCGGCGAGTCATACATCGCCATTCAGTCCGACGGCATCAAGATCGCCACCAACGGGCAGATCGTCCTCGAAGCCAATGGCGACATCGCCGTCACCTCGAAGACCGGTGCCGTCAGTCTCGAAGCAACCGCTGGTGACTTGACTGGAAAGGGTGGAATCAACCTCGCTCTCGAAGGCACCGCCACGGCCGAATTGAAATCACTCTCGACCACCGTCGACGGATCGGCAATGACGACAATCAGCGGCGGCGTTGTCATGATCAACTAGCTCGGAGAAGAAGATGACTCCCAAGGACCCCATCGCACCAAGCCCAATCTCGGCTGCCGAAGCCCAAGCCGCTGAGGAAGCAGATAACGCAGACCCCGGAAAAGTCTCCGAGGTCAAGGCACGTCAACGCGAACTCAAGGAAGGCAAGTACGGCAAAGAAAAAGTCAAGCCCCTCCAGCCCCCCGAAGATCCCGAAGACGCAAAGAATCTTGTCTGGATCGAGATCGAACTCGTCGGCGAAGATGACAAGCCAATCCCCGGCGAGCGCTACCGCATCACCGCGCCCGACGGACGCGTCGCCGAAGGCACACTCAATGGCGATGGCTTCGCTCGCGTCAACAACCTCGAACCCGGTACGTGCAAAATCACGTTTCCAAAACTCGATAAGGACGCCTGGGAGCCCGCATGAGCAACCCTCACGCATCGCCCTCCATTGCGGCTCGACATCTTGCTTCGTAGCCGCAAACTAGAAAGTCACGAACCTTGGAAACTTTGAGGAGTCTTGCCCGATGCCTACCGAAGCTCAATACAACTCCCCCGTTGGCTCGGGATCTCACGTTGTTCGCCATGGCGAATGCGTCCAGAGCATTGCCGAGCATTACGGCCATTTCTGGGAAAAACTCTGGAACCTCGCCGACAACCGCGAACTTCGTGACATCCGCAAGGATCCCAATACCCTGCTGCCCAGCGACCGCATCACAATTCCAGACATCGAAATCAAGGAAGAATCTCGCGCGACCGAAGCAAGGCATCGCTTTCGTCGCAAAGGTGTCCCCGGCAAACTCAAGATCCGACTTCTCGACGATGGTCAGCCGCGCAAATTCATCGCATATCGGCTTGTGGTCGACGCACAGATCATCGAAGGCAAGACCGATGGCGATGGATTCCTCGAACACTTCATTCCCGTCGACGCCAGCCAGGGCGAACTGATCGTTGATCGCGATGACGGCGGAAACGACCACTACCACTTCGTATTCGGCACGCTCGCACCGATTGATACCGAGATCGGCCAAAAACGCCGCCTGCAAAACCTCGGATACGACCTCGCCGACTTCTCAGTCGCGATCAAGAACTTTCAGCACGACCACTCCATCGAGGAAACCGGAGCCATGAACGACGAAGTGAAGTCGAAACTGAAGGAGGTCTCCGGACAATGAGCGGATTCAGCGCTTTCATATCCAGACTCTTTCGTGAGGCGACGGGTCATAACACCCTCAACACGCCCACCGTCCCCATCATCTTTCAAAGAGCACCCGGCGTCGCCACAGGCAACGATCGAGGCATCTCCGGCATGGATTTTCGCGTGACCTCCGGAGGCAGCGTCGTCCAGACAGGCCGCACACCAGCCGATGGCCGGATCATCGTCAGGCTCCCGGGCGGGCGCGCAACCCTGGAAATCCTTCACAACGGCAATCCGGTCGCCACCTACGACGTCCGCGTGCGATCCGCTGCCCTCGAAGCCGACAACACAATTCCCGGCGTTCAGCGCCGCCTGCGCATGCTCGGCCATCAACTGGGTCATGACGGTCCCGATGCCGACGGCATCACATCCGATATCACGAAACTCACCGACCGAGCCATTCTCGACTTCCAGATCGATCAAAAGCTCGCTTTCGACGGCCACGCCTCGGGCACCACCATCACCAACCTCAACACCGCCGTCAACGCAATCCCTTGATCCACATCGCTCGCTCGTCAGCACATCGAACTGACAATCAGAAGGAACTCGAATGATCAGATTGAACGTGATCCAGGATAAGCAGATCGTCGTGCCACTCCGGTTTCGGCGAGCCAGCGATGTCGATGCAGAACGCGAGTTCCCCGAGATCGACGACCGTGGCTATCACATGGGCACTCGCGCCGGCACATGGGGTCAATCCAAGGCCCGTGGACCAATGGTCGGACTCACGACAGGATTCCCCGTCACCGTTCGCCTTCTTCGCGAGGACATCGACATAGGCGCGCCGCTCTTCGCAAAAAGCACCGACACCGCCGTCGTCAAGATCGTCGAACCCGCAAACGGAGGCCCGATCCCAGCATCCGGTGACTTCAAAATCCTCGGCGTGGCCGACTACGCCAATCGACCCGTCTCTGTTGAGATTCGCCTGGGTAGCACCACAGGCCCAGTGCTCGCCGAGATTGAGCCTCATATCTTCACCCCCAAAAAAGTCAAACTCGTCGTACACAATGTTCGCGTTGACGATGCCTCCGGCTCGGGCACACGTGCCACGTTGCCCATCGCACAAATGGCTCAGCGCGTTCGCGCAATCTGGTGGCCCGCAGGACTCGACATGGAGCACGATCCCGCCGCACGCCCAGATCAGGACAACAACATCACGCTCGCCGTCAAGGACGAGGTCAAACTCTTCGGCGGCGGGTTCGGCGAAGTGCCCGAACTCCTCCGCAGGCACAGTGTGCTTGATGACAAAGTTCACCTCTTCATCATCAACCGCTTTGCACCCAACCCCGCCGCGCCTGACACAACCACCGTCGGGCTAGGCATCACGCCTGATCTCGCGACGCAACTCGGTTGCCCCCCCGGTATTTTCGTCACCTCCCAAGGCGTTGTCGGCAACAACGCCGCTGTCGAACTCCGCGCCCGGACCATCGCCCATGAGATCGGCCACTTTCTCACTCTCGAACACGTCCACCGCCGAAACTCCGACAATCCCGCAGGCGATACCTGCTCCAGGCGGCATCTCATGTATCCCCTTTCCAACATCGCAGCCGAAGTCACGCCACGAACTCTCACCAGCGACCATCGATTCAACGACAATGGTTACGGCAATCGAGTCCGCGGCTGGATGCTCACACTCAAGAATCTCGACCACCACGAAACCGACGACGAAGTCGCCAAGGCACGCCGGCGAGCCTTGGCAGTCCAGGGCGGACGATGGAGTTGAAGGTCTATGAGCCGCACCGCCTCAGTCTTGCTCGCTGTTTTCATCGCACTTGCCGGGTGCGAGCAGTCGACGCCCAACCCCGATGGACCTGCGCCGCTGCGCGATTCCGTTTCGCCCAATGCATCCTCAGCCACACCCGCACCTGAGCAGTCGCCCCCGACTGCGGAGACCACCATGAGCACCCAAGAGTTGATCTCACTGATCCGCGCAGGGTACGACGATCGCGCCATCACCATGGCGTCGGCATCAGGACCAGGCGTCTTTGATTCCGTTCAGCCTCTGCTGGGCGATTCATCGCCTCAAGTCCGCGCCATCAGCCTGCGTGTGCTCGACGCGGCCGACGCTCAGCGCGCCCAGCCTCTGGCTGTCCAATCCCTCTCCGACCCATCCGACGACGTCAAGACTTTCGCCGTCGCCATCTTGCGACCCAACCCGCCTGCCGGAATCATGGCGCATTTGCTCAGCGCCTACGCCACCGCCAGAGAACCCGCCCTGCGAGGGCAGATCGCGCTCCTTGCCGGACGAGTTACACCTACTGAAGCCATCGACGCATGGCGCATGCACTGGGCAAGCGAAACCGATCCGTACACCAAGGAAGATATTGCCAAAGCACTGGCCCGCATGGGAGACGAACCCGCCCGCAAGGATTTCGTCGCAACCATGAATGCTGCCCAGGGACGCAAAGCCTTCGACACCATTCGCGGCACTGTATATTTCGAGGATAATTGGATCATCCCTCACCTCATTCCCTTGCTTTCTCGCCGCGATGTCGCTCTGCATCTGGCCGCGGATTTCCCCGACACGCACCCCTTCCGCGTCTGTGATGTCGCGCTCGAAGCCATCCTCGCCCTCACCGGCGAGCAGGTCAAGTTCCAGACGCCACGCCCGACCCAGTATTCCGATTCCGAAATCGCAGCCGTCGCTGCCATCGCCAGAAAGCACTCGCCCTGATCGGTCCGTGAATGGACGTCCAGCGTCTACGATTGAGCCGACTTCGCTCCTTTTTTGCATTCATTTGCACGACGCGCTTGCCGAAGCCACTGCGCGCGCAAAGAATCAATCCCGTTCGGAGTCGTGTGATTCAGGACACCTGAGCGGTTCACACCCACTCCAATCACGATTTGTGAATATCCCCGAATCCACACGGGGCAGTTCGTCTTTTTTGGTACACCGTCAACGGAGGCCACCACGCATGAACAGGCAGACCGCAGTCAATCGGGCAGTTGATGAGTCCATCCACTGGCGAGAACGCGCACGTCGCGTCAATGGCGACCAACGCGCCGATCAGGTCTTCGGGGCCGATGTCTTCGGCCTCCAGGCCATGCGAGAACGCCTCCCAAAGCCCATCTTCAAATCCCTCCTTCGCACCATCGAGCATGGCGAGCCCCTCGACCCAACTGTGGCCGATGCCGTCGCTGCCGCAATGAAGGACTGGGCAGTCGCCAGTGGCGTCACCCACTACACCCACTGGTTCCAGCCCCTCACAGGCTCCACCGCTGAGAAGCACGAATCCCTCATCATTCCCGATGACTCCGGACGTGCGATCTATGGCCTGTCAGGTTCAGAACTCATCCAGAGCGAGCCCGATGCTTCCAGTTTCCCCTCCGGCGGACTTCGCGCCACATTCGAAGCACGCGGCTACACCGCATGGGATCCCTCAAGCCCCGCATTCATCGTCCGAGGCAGCCATTCCCCGACGTTGTGCATTCCTACCGCCTTTGTCTCTTGGACCGGCGAAGCACTCGACAAGAAAACACCCCTGCTGCGCTCAATCGATGCCCTCAGTCAGCAGGCAAAACGCATCCTGGCGATCTTCGGCACCGATGTCGGGGTCTCGCGCGTCTACACCACCCTCGGCTCCGAACAGGAATACTTCCTCATCGACGCAAACCTTTACCACGCCCGACCTGATCTCATGTCCTGCAATCGCACCCTTTTCGGGTGTCGTCCGCCCAAGGGGCAGCAGCTCGCTGACCACTACTTCGGGTCTATCCCCGAGCGCGTTCTGGCGTTCATGGACGAAGTCGAATACGAACTGCACCGCCTTGGTGTCCCGATCAAGACTCGTCACAACGAAGTCGCCCCAGCCCAGTATGAACTCGCTCCAATCTTCGAAGAGACCAATGTCGCCTGTGACCATCAGATGCTGGTGATGGAAACGCTTACTCGCGTAGCCCCTCGTTTCGGGTTGCGCACATTGATGCACGAAAAGCCCTTTTCCGGGGTGAATGGTTCGGGCAAGCACAACAACTGGTCCATGACCACCGATACCGGGGTCAACCTCCTCGACCCGCGCGACGACACCCACACCAACATGCAGTTTATGGTCTTCCTCTGCGCTGTCATTCGGGCTGTCGATATGCACGCCGATCTGCTGCGCGCGTCGATCGCCAGCGCTGGCAACGATCATCGGCTTGGTGCCAACGAAGCGCCTCCAGCCATCATGTCAATCTTCCTGGGCGAAATGCTCACCGACATTATCGATCAGATCGAACGAGGCGATACCAGTCGCACAATCAAGGGCGGCGCAATCAACCTTGGCGCGCGCACACTGCCGAACATTCCAAGGCACGCTGGCGATCGCAATCGCACCAGTCCCTTTGCATTTACTGGCAACAAGTTCGAGTTTCGTGCTGTCGGATCTACGGCTTCAGTCGCGTGGCCCAACACGGTCATCAACGTCATCGTCGCTGAGGCGCTCGATCACATCGCGACCGAACTTGAGAAACAACTCGGTGCCAAGCCATCCGAAGCCAAACTGGAGCAGACTGTCAAGAAACTGCTCAAGTCGCTGGTGACTGAACACAAGCGGATCATTTTCAACGGCGACAACTACACCACCGAATGGCACGAAGAGGCTGCCCGACGGGGATTGCCCAATCTCAAGAACTCGGTCGAGGCGATTCCGGTCCTGCGCAGCCGCGAGTCGGTCGCGTTGTTCAAGAAGTACGGCGTGCTGACCAAGCCTGAATTGGAAAGTCGCGTGACAATTCTGATGGAGAAGTACGCCAAGACCTGCCTGATCGAGGCCGAGCAGATGTTGACGATTGCGCGGACGCTGATCCTGCCCGCAGCACTTGAGCACCAGTCACGGGTGGCGGAGGCTGTGGCCGCGACAGAGGGGGCAGGAGTCGATTGCGATGCCTCTCGTGCGGCCCTGGCAGATTTTGTCGAGATGACCACCCAGTTGCAGGTAATCCTGACAAGTCTGAGCTCGGCTCTCGAACGCGAGTTCGACCTCGAAGAGAAGCCCCAGCCGGCGGCCGAGTACATCAAGTCCAAGATCCACCCCATTTTGGGTGATTTACGAGAGATTGTGGACGAGCTGGAGAAAGTGGTCGCAGACGACCTTTGGCCACTGCCTACTTACCGCGAGCTCATGTCCATCCGGTGAACACCCCTTTTCGATAGATATTTCATACAGATCTGTCAGGAAGAGTTGCAAATGACGCTACTTACTGTAGTGGGGTCGTTTTCCTGATCTGGTCTACTTCTGGGGAAGAAGACGGATTTAGGCGGTTGAGCCCCACGAAGTGGGGGTGCAGCCGATGGCACCGGTATTGTGTGTAATGTTTGCGGGGGCACACCGGATGATCTTGGATTGCCTTCGGCGGTGTCTGGCGCAAGAGCCGGACATGCGCATTGTGGGTGAACCGACAGCATTTGAGAGCATGATCGACGCGGCTGTCGAGTTGAAGCCGGATGTGTTGGCCATCGACCTTCACTCAATGGAGTCGGACATCATTGATCTGATGGAGGAAGTCTCCGAACTACTCCCATCGCTTCGGATTGTGGTGTGTACTTCGAGTGAGGACAGGTTCACCAATGATTCGTTGCTCAATGCCGGGGCATCGCAGGTTGTGACCAAGTCTGAACCTCTCGAGTCGCTCATTCGGTCTATCCGGGGGCGTGCAACGGTGCCTTTGCCCGCCATGTCGAATGTGCCAGTGTCGGCCGATGGGCTGACGCACAACGGGCACATTCTGTCAGACGATCATGCAGCCCTTGCCCGATTGACGCCACGCGAGATCGAGGTTTTGAGGCTGATTGGCGAGGGGCAGTCACGGCTTCAGATTGCCGAGGTCATCTTCCGCAGTCCCAAGACGGTTGATGCTCATCGGGGTTCGATCATGGACAAGATTGGGGTACGGGATCGGGCGCATCTGGTGCGTTTTGCGATTCGCGTCGGGCTGGTGACGCCCTGAAGATCTTGCGGGAATCTTGACGAACAGCCCATGATTCTGTAGTCTGGTCGTGTGAAGCAAGCCGATCACGATTGCATGCGGTCGTCTGATGTTGTGGTTGCGCCTCGCGATTTCCTGGGAATGTCAGGTATTTCCGGACTTTGGGCCGGGGCGATGGTGTGCATGCTGATCGCCAGTGGGGGGGTAATGCTCGGCCTGGCGTGGTGGTCGCCTGAGAACCGGGCGGAGCCGATCGCACAGCCGGACATTCAGGCGATTGAACTTGAGAGGCGTCTGGCTGAAGACGTCGGGCCGATTCTTGAAGCGTACTGCGTTTCCTGTCACTCGGGTGCTAAGTCCAAGGGCGGCGTCGACCTGAGCGCAGTGCGCACGATCAAGGACATTCTGGCGTCATCGGGCGATCTTGCGATGGTGCGAGAGATGGTGAGCACGCATGAGATGCCGCCGGCGGATGAAGAGGAACCGAGCAGCCATGAGAGGCTGATCGTGGTGCAATGGCTCGATGACGCACTGGCGTATATTCCGCCGGATGCCAAGATCGATCCTGGATGGTTCACGATTCATCGCCTGAATCGAACAGAGTATCGAAACACGCTGCGCGATCTGCTGGGGATCGACCCGGGCGAGGTTGATCTGGCAGCCAGATTGCCGCGTGACGACACCGGGTATGGGCTCGACAACATCGCGGACGTGCTGAGCGTTTCGCCGCTCGCGATCGAGCAGTATCTCGAAGCCTCGGAGCGTGCGATTGATCTCGCACTGGGTCGAATCGTGGAGATTGGCAGCAAGCCAGTGCCCGTGCGACCTTTGCGAGGCACGGCCAACGGTCAGCCTCAACGGCAAGGCGGATTCTTGTTGTTTTCGAACGGGGCGGTGCAGGGGACGCATGAGTTTGGCGCCACGGGCGAGTACGAGATTCGCCTGAGCGCGTGGGAGACAAAAGCGGGCGACGAGCACGCGAGGCTGAGTGTGCGTGTTGACGGACGCGAAGTGGGTGCGTTTTCGATCTCGGGCACGCAAGCGGAGCCTGAGGAAGTTTCGATGCGTGTGCGGGTTCGTGGCGGCTTGCGAACAGTGTCGGGTTTCTTCACGAACGACTATTGGGTGCCCAACGTCGCGGACCGGAATCTTGCGATCGAGTGGATCACTGTGGCGGGGCCTCTGGATGAGGAGACGACGCAGAGGCCTCAGGCGTGGCGTTCGATCTTTGGGCCGCATCGCGCGATCGAGGATGAAGCGGAGCGTGCGAGAGCAATTCTCCTGGCGTTTGCGACGCGCGCGTATCGCAGGCCTGCGACGGCGGACGATGTGCAAGCACTGATGTCGCTGTATGAGCAGTCGCGTGCGGGCGGCGAAGGGTTTGAGTCGGCGGTGCGGCTCGCGTTGACGGCTTGCCTTGTTTCGCCGCACTTTTTGTATCGTGCGGTGGACAATCCTGACGCTGATAATGTGTCGCATGTGCATCGCCTGACGGGCACTGAACTGGCGAGTCGGTTGTCGTACTTTCTCTGGAGCAGCATGCCTGACGAGGAGTTGATGGCAGCGGCCATCGATGGCTCGCTGTTGGAAGACGATACGCTGCGAAGTCAGGTACGCCGAATGCTGGCGGATTCGAAGTCGAGTGTGTTCTGCGAGAACTTTGCCGGGCAGTGGCTGCATCTGCGGTCGCTCGACGAGATGGCGATGGATACGAGTCGGTTTCCGGAGTTTGACGACGAGTTGCGTTCGGCTATGAAGTCAGAAGCGACCATGTTCTTTGCCGATGTGTTGAAGCATGATCGGAGCGTGCTGAACTTCATCGACTCGGACATGGTATTTGTCAACGATCGGCTCGCTGCGCTGTACGGGATCGAGGGCGTCGAGGGGCGCGAGATGCGGCGTGTCGAACTCGGCGCAACTTCGCAGCGAGGGGGCGTGCTGACGATGGGTGCGGTGCTGACGGTCACGAGCAATCCGACACGGACGAGCCCGGTCAAGCGTGGGTTGTATGTGCTGGATCAGATTCTGGGCATGCCGCCACCTCCGCCTCCCGCCGACATTCCGCCGCTCGAACAGGCGGCCCTTGCGGCTGCGGGTCCGGGTCTGCGTGAACAACTGGCGGCGCATGTTGCCAATCCGACGTGCGCGGTCTGCCACAATCGGCTCGACCCGCTGGGGCTGGCGTTCGAGAATTTCGACGCGATCGGGCGCTGGCGCACGCACGACGAGGACAGGCCGATCGACGCGAGCGGGACGCTGCCCGGCGGGGTCAGGATCGATGGCGCAGCGGATCTGAAGCGGATTCTGCTCGAACGTGATGAGCAGTTCATCGAGAATCTGAGCGGGACGGTGCTGATGTATGCGATCGGTCGCGGGCTTGAGCCTTTTGATCGACCCGCAGTTCGGCAGATTGCGCGCCAGGCGCGTGCGTCGGGCGACACGCTGGGCGCGATCATCGAGGCGGTGGTGTTGAGTGAGACATTTGGCTCGTGTCGAGGAAGGGAGCAGGCACCATGAATAACGGCATTTCACGTCGAACGGTGTTGCGAGGCTTGGGCGTCACGATGGCGCTGCCGTATCTCGAAGCGATGGGTGGGCTGGGGCGCAGCGCGCGAGCGGCGGTGGGTGCGACGGGTACACCGGCTGCGGCTCCTGTGCGCATGGCGTGCATTTTCATGCCCAATGGTGTGAACTATGCGCATTGGGCGCCCAAGGGTGCCGGGCGCGAATTCATGCTCTCGCCAACGCTCGAACCTCTGGCGGGCGTGCGCGAGCATATCAATGTCCTGACTGGTCTGACGCTTGACAAGGCGCGTGCCAATGGCGATGGGCCTGGCGATCATGCGCGTTCGAGTGCGTCGTTCCTGACCGGGCATCAGGCTCGCAAGACCGCGGGCAACGATATTCGCATTGGCGTGAGCGTCGATCAGTTTGCTGCGAGGCAGATTGGGGAGCGAACACGGCTGCCCTCGATCGAGATCGGATGCGAGAACGGACCGGCAGCGGGCAACTGCGATTCGGGGTATTCGTGTGCGTACACGTCGAATATCTCGTGGCGAGCCGAGGACACGCCGGTCCCGAAGTTGATCGATCCTGCAGCGGTTTTCGAGAGGCTGTTCGGGGACGCCAGCGAGGCTTCGGCGCGCGAAGCGAGATTGAGCCGACGGCAGAGCATTCTGGATTTTGTGCTCGATGATGCGAAGAGGCTCGAAGGCTCGCTCGGCGTGAATGATCGAAGAAAGCTCGATCAGTTTCAATCATCGGTGCGAGAGATCGAGCAGCGTGTCGAGCGGGCGAGGGCTGAATCGGGCGAGGTGGCGATGCCGGATGTCGCGGCGCCGATGGGGATTCCACGCCGATTTGGCGAGCATATTGATCTGATGTATGACATGATGCTGCTGGCCTTTCAGATGGATGTCACGCGCATCAGCACATTCATGCTCGGTGTGGATGGCTCGAACCGCACGCTGCCTGAGATCGGCATCAACGAGGGGCACCACCATCTCTCGCACCATCAGAATAACGAGGAGATGATCGAGAAGATTCGGCGCATCGATCGGTTCTATGTCGAGCGATTCGGGCACTTCATCGCGAAACTTTCGCAGACGCCCGAGGGGGAAGGGACGCTGCTGGACAACTCGATGATTCTTTTCGGCTGTGGCATCAGCGATGGTAATCGGCATAACCATGAAGACCTGCCGATCATACTTGCCGGGCGAGGGGGCGGGACGATTGACACGGGGCGGGTGGTCGGGTTCAAGCGAGAGACGCCGCTGTGCAATCTGTATATGTCGATGCTGGATCGGATGGGGTGCGAGGTCGAGAGTTTCGGCGACTCGACGGGGCCACTGGGAGGGCTGACGGCCTAGCGGCGTTTGCGATTGTTGCGGGGGCGCGAGTCGCGGCGCGAGCCGGTTTTTTTGGGCGTGTGCCGTTTGGCGAGCACGAGTACGACGAGCATGATCGCGGGAATGATCAGCAGCACACCCACGAGCCCGAGGATGACCAGCAGCATGTCAAAGCTTGGTCCGCCCATACGACGGGATTATACCAGAACGTACAGGTCCGATGGCTGGGAACTCATCAGGCGCGGTCGAGGAGTTCGACGGCGGCGAATGGGCGGCCTTCGAGCATTTCGAGACTGGCGCCGCCTCCGGTCGAGACATGGCTCATGCGATCGGCGAGTTTGAAGGCTTCGACCGCGGCGGCTGTGTCTCCGCCACCGACGATGCTGGTCGCACCGGCGTCGGTTGCTTCGGCGACAGCGGTGGCGACGGCGCGGGTGCCAACGCGGAAGGGGCGCCACTCGAACACGCCCATCGGGCCGTTCCAGACGATGGTCTTTGCCTTGGTCAGGATCGAGCCGAACTGCATCTGAGTCTTGGGTCCGATGTCCAGCCCCATGAACCCGGGCTTGATGTTGTCGTCGAAGACTTCGATGTTGCCGGCGTTCTCGGCGAATGCGGTCGAGCAGATGTGATCGACAGGCAGGTGCAGATCGACGTTCTCGCGGGCGGCCAGGTCAATGGCTCGCTTGGCATCGCCGAGGCGGTCGGTTTCGATGCGGCTGGTGCCGACTTCGCGCCCGAGGGCCTTGAGGAAGGTGTAGGCCATGGCTCCGCCGATCAGGACCGCGTCGGCTTTGGGAAGCAGATTCTCGATCGCGCCCATTTTGTCCGAGACTTTCGCCCCGCCAAGGACCACGACGAAGGGCTTGGCAGGAGCAGCCAGCGCGCCAGACAGGAACTTGATTTCCATTTCGACGAGCAGTCCAGTCACACGCGGGCTGCCGGGGCTCATGGCTTCGGGCACGGCGACCATCGAGGCGTCGAGGCGATGGCAGGTTCCGAAGGCGTCATTGACGTACACATCGCCGAACGATGCGATGCGGGCACCGAAGGTTGCATCACCGTTCTTCTCGCCAGCGTGGAAGCGGAGGTTTTCGAGCAGCAGGACATCGCCATTGTTCATGGCGGCGACGGCTTGCTCGCTGGCGGCGTCGGTGCAGTCGCTTGACGGGAAGGCAACGGGCTTGCCGAGCAGCGCGGCGAGTTTCTCGGCTACGGGCTTGAGTGAATACTTCGATTCGTAGCCTTGGCCCTCGGGCCGGCCAAGATGGCTCATGAGAATCGCGCGCCCGCCGCGGTCGATGACGTTGCGGATCGTGGGCAATGCGGCTGCGATGCGGCGGTCATCGGTGATGCGTCCGCCTTCGATCGGGACATTGAAATCGACTCGAATCAGGACACGCTTGCCGGCGACGTCGACCGAGGTCACGCTCTTCTTTGACATGTTTTACCCCTCCTGGTGGCCAGAGCCCTCGATCAGGTCGGCTCCGAGGCCGCGGATCTTGGCTCCGCCTCGATTGGTCAGCCTCTCCTGCATCAGCCTCAGACGCGAGGCGATCGAAGCGTCGATCAACTGGTCGCCGATGCGTAGTTTCATGCCCCCGATCATCGATGCCTCGGTGTAGGCATGCAGGACCGGCTGGCGGCCGAGCACGACGGCCAGGCGGTCGCGGATGAGGTTCAGTTGCCGCTCTTCGATCGGTGCAGCGGTGAAGACATCAACCTCGACGCGCCCGAAGTGGGCCTGAAGAATCGCGTCGAGTGCGGCTCCGATCGGGGGGAGATGGCTCAGGCGGCCCTTGCGGTTGAGCAGGCGCAGGAAGTTGAGCACGAGCGGGTGAACGTGCCCGTTGAAGATGCGGTCGATCGACTTGTCGCGAGCCTTCATCGGCAGCACGCGCGACGCGAGGAACTCGCTGAACGTCCGATCCTGCCTTGCCAGTTCGATGATGTCTTCGATCTGTCCGGCGATTGACTCGGCGAGGCTTTGTCCGCCATGTTCGAGCGCCAGTTCAAAAAGGCTCCGGGCATACATGGTTGCCAGCGCGTCGGGTTGTGACTCGATCAGAGGCATGAAGTCTCCAGGTTGGTGGTGTCACCAGCGTGCGGTCAGTTGCTCCGGGCCTGCATCTCGGCGAGCGAATCTTCGATCAGTTTCTGCTGGTCGCTGGGAGTGATCGCGCGCCCGAGGATCTTCGAGGCCATGGTTGTCGAGAGCGACACCGACTGGGCGTAGATCTCGTTGAGGGCTGTACGTTTGGCTGCTTCGATGTCGCGCTTGGCACGGTCGCGCATCGCGTTGAGTTCGACATCGGCCTTGGCGCGAAGTTCGGCCGCCAGCGCGACCTGCTGGGCCTTGGTTTCTTCGAGCATCTTCTGGGCTTCGGCGCGGGCTTCGGAGAGGCTGGCTTCGTAATCGTCCAGCGCCATCTTGGCCTGCTTGCGGGCGGCTTCGGCGGCGGCGATCTCTTCGCGGATCTTGGCCGAGCGCTCTTCGAGGCCCTTGGTGATCTTGGGCCAGACCTTGGCGTACAGGAAGAAGAACACGATCGCGAACGCGATCAGTGTGGTGACGGCGGGCGCGATGCCGCCCTTGGCGTCGGGGAGCACGGCCGGAGGGTGCTTCTCGCCCTCGGGCGCAGCAGAGGCCGGCACCGTCGCCATCGACACGAACATCACGATCAACACAGTCAGCAGCGAGAGCACACGATTCATCACGATCTCCATCTCGGGCGCGAGGTGTCATGCCCGCTCTACGTTCGAGGCACCAAGTCCGTCCGTTGCCTTTCAGCCACGGACGGGGGAAGTTCGATCAGAGGACCATGGTCAGCAGGCCGACGACGACGGCGAAGAGCGTCGCACCTTCGATCAGGGCGGCTGCCAGAATCATGTTGGTGCCGATGGGGCCTGTGGCTTCGGGCTGGCGGGCGATGGATTCGACCGCACCTTTGCCGACCAGGCCGATGCCCAGCGCGCCACCGATCACGGCCAGGCCTGCGCCGACGGCGCCGAGGCCCTTGCCGATGCCTTCGACCGCGCCGTCCTGCGCCATCGCCATGGTCGGGCCGAATACCGCCAGCATCCCCGCAGCCAGAACTGCATTCTTCATCAGGTTCGTCATGGTGTGAATCATTCCTTTCTTCGCTCGGCCCTTCGTGGGCCCGGTTCTCGGCGGGGACATCGGTGGGTCTCCATTGACCCCCTGTACTTGCCGATCGGGCTCCCCGCCGAAGCCCGAGGCCAAAACTCTTCAACTTCTCGCACGCACCCTACGCGTGCGCAACGTCATGATGCCCGTGATGGTCGTGAGCGTGATCTTCAGCGTGTTCGCCGTGGTGCGAGAGCAGGCTGATGAACACCGTCGTGAGGAACATGAACACGAACGCCTGAAGGAACCCGACGAAGATCTCCAGGAAATAGATCGCAATCATCCCGGCTGCCGAGACCGCCGTGATCGGCACGGTCACCAGCAGCGTATTGGCAGCGAAGGCCAGCCCGACAAACATCGCCAGAGTGGCCAGCAGCGTGTGCCCGGCCGTCATGTTGGCAAACAGACGAATGGCCAGCGCGATCGGCTTGATGAAAATGCCCGCGACTTCGATCGCAAACACGATCGCGATCACCGGCAGGTACATTGGCTTGAACGGCACGCCGCCGGTCAGGTGCTTGACGAACTCGACCGGCCCGAGCGCCTTGAGCCCGGCGATGTTGATCACGACGCCGGCGACCAGCGCGAGGGCACCGGTGACCCAGAGGTGCTGCGTGGCGGTGCCGCCGACCGGGGCCTTGTGTTCGCCCTGCACCATGTCTGGGGCGAAGAGCGTGATCAGGTCGAGAATCGGGATCAGCCCGAGCAGGTTGTTGATGAGGATGAAGAAGAAGACAGTCCAGAGGAACGGCATGAACGCGTCTGTGCGTTCGTGCAGCAGCGGCCGAACCACCTTGTCGCGCAGGTACACGCAGATGACCTCGACCATGTGCGCGAATGGATTGCGCGTGACAAACCGATCGTGCCCGTCGCTCTGGGGGCCTGTGGCGATCTGCTTTGCGATCCACGAACCGAGCACCAGCATGATGATGACAGTCAGGACCAGGTTGGTCTGAATGGCCGACCACACGATCCACCCGTTGACTTCGATCCACTTGTGATTGAGCACGTGGTCGAGCGGGTTCGAGGCACCCAGCGTCAGGCCAGCGACCACGGCCGAAAATGCGTCAGGCATGAACGTTCCTCACTCCAGACTCCGGCTTGGGGCTTGCGGCCCGGATCCACCTGATCGAGCACGCGGATTCAACCGCGAGCATCGCCAGCAACATCGCCAGCAGCGTCGCCCAGAACGCGGCTGGTGCGGGGCGCAACAGAAAGAACAGACCTCCGCCGATGACCAGCGCCATCATCATGCGGGCGGCCTGAGCATAGACAATGATGAGGCTCCACGCTCCGGCCGATCGCGCGCTTGCGCCGCCGACCGCGAGCACACCCCATCCGGCGGCGGCTCCGACCGTGACGCCTGCGGCTGCCAGCGCGACCCCGACGAGTCCGCTCTGGCCGTGGATCAGGCTGAAGACGATCGCTATGGCGACAGCTGCGAAGAGTCCGGGCGCGGCCGACCACGCGATCGCCGATCGCAGCGGGAGTCTGACCACAGGCGCAGTGAGCAGCGAAGCCATATCCCCAAGTCGCTCCGATGCGGCCAGTGCGGCCGCCAGACCCCGAACAGAACGCGACAGAAAGCAATCCGCTCCTGCCCCCGCGCACCCCTGCCTGCGGGACGAGAAGAATAGCGGCTTGCGGCCTGTTCGGCGAGTCTGCAGCACGCGAAAAAACAGGTCCTTGAACGTTGCGGTCAGGAACTGCGGCCGCCGACCGCCGGGCAACAGGGCCACGGGCCGGGGCAGGGCAGTTTGTGGGCGGTGCGGTGCTGCCGGGATGTGCTGCGGGACAGTGCCGGAGGCCTCTTGAAGAGTTCCGTAGGCCTCTTGAAGAGCGCAAGAGGCCTCTTGAAGAGCGCAAGAGGCCTCTCGAAGAGCGCGAGAGGCCTCTTGAGGAGTTCCAGAGGCCTCTTGAAGAGCGCGAGAGGCCTCTTGAGGAGTTCCAGAGGCCTCTCGAAGAGCGCGAGAGGCCTCTTGAGGAGTGCCAGAGGCCTCTTGAGGAGTGCCGCCGCGGGCAAAAATTGCGCGGCTCAGCCCTGGCACCGTCAATAAACGCTTCGGACCCGCGCGAAGGTTCGCCCGTGCGGTGCCCGGCCGCTCAGCGCGCGTCGCGCTCTCGCTCGGCTTTGCGTGTCACTTCGCGGTTGAGCACCATCGCCTCGCGGATGAACCGCAGCATCCCCGACGCCAGGCCGAGCAGAGCAACAACGATCATCAGCCACGGCCGCGTCTTGAACAGCAGATCAAGCCCGAACCCGAGCAGCCCGCCCGCAATGACATAGATCACCAGGTCCATGCCCACCGCCCACGCCCGGCCGAGGCTCGACATGTCCGACCTGGGGATCCTGCTGCCCATCGCGAGCTCCGTTTCTGCCAGCCGCGCGTGCTGCGCGTTTTATGACAGCGCTGTAAAGGCGCACGAGCGCGCGTGGCTCGCGGCGTCGCGCAGTTTGCCGATCTCGGGCCCGGCCCCCTGGGCCATCTCGGGGCTGCCTCCGCCCTTGCCGCCCAGAACCCCGACCACCTCGCGCACCCAGTCGCCGGCCTTGAGACCCTTGGCGATGAGGGTTTTTGGGACAGTGGCCATGACCGACACCTTGCCCGCTTCGTGGTCGGCGCTGAGCAGCATGATGCCGATGGTCGGGGCGCGCTGGCGGATCGTGTTCATCGCGGCGGTCAGCGCGTCGCGATCGGATCCCAGCTCGAGCGCCGCGATGATGATCGGGTCCATCGAGCCCGCTGCCATCTCGGCAATCTGCCGCGCCATGCCGCTGGCCTCGCTGGCGCGCGATGCGCTCTGGGCCTTGTGCTCAGCCTTGACGCGCTCAGCCAGCGACGCCAGGCTCGAGCGCAGCTCGTGCTTGCGCGCCGCAGGCAGCGTGGCCGCGTCGATCGCCGCGCCGACTTCCGTGACGGCCGCTGCCAGCGCTGCTCCGCGCAGCGGCTCGACCGCTGCGATGCGCGCGGCCAGCGCGTCACTTTCTGTCGAAGCCGCCGTCGCGGCCGCACCGGTCAGCGCGGTGATGCGCCGCACACCCTTGGCGATGCCTTCTTCACTCACCAGCGCGAACGCGCCCGCCTGGCCCGTGCGCGCCAGGTGCGTCCCGCCGCACAGTTCGACGCTCAGCGCAGCCCAGTCGGGCTTCTCGGGCGAATCGAGCAGATCGGTCACCGGCGCGCCGATGCTGATGATGCGGACCGGATCGGGGTACGTCTCGCCGAAGACCGCGCGCAGGCCGGTGATGCCGCGCGCGACCATCAGCGGCCCCAGGTCGGCGTGCACCGGCAGGTCGCGCGCGATCGCATCACGCACGAGACGTTCGACCTCGGCCAGTTCGCCAGGCTCGACCGGGCGATTCGAGTTGAAGTCGAACCGCAGGCGATCGGGCGCGACCAGCGAGCCCTTCTGATCGACTGTGGCCCCGAGGACCTTGCGCAGGGCAAAGTTGAGCAGGTGCGTCGCGGTGTGGTTGGCCGAGATCTGCTGGCGACGCTGATTCTCGATGTGCAGGTGCACATCGTCGCCGACACGCAGTTCGCCGCGCTTGATGTGCCCGATGTGCAGCACGTACCCGCCCAGCGAGCGGACTTCTTCGACCTTGAACTCCCCGCCGTGGCTGCTGCCGCCGGTGCGGGCCTCGCGGCTGACGAGCATGCGGCCGTGGTCGCACACCTGCCCGCCCATCTCGGCGTAGAAGTTGGTCTTGTCGAGGATGATGGCGACGCGCTGGGTCGCGCGCGTGCCGGTGTGTTCGTCGAAGTTCTGTCCGTTCCAGATCGCGCGCACCGTCGCGCGGATGTCGCGGGCGTGAAACTTGTGTGAGTCGTCGGTCGGGCGCACGCGCAGATGTTGGAGCCGGGCGATGGCGTCGGTGTCGAGCGCTATTTCGTCGTTGCTGCCGGCCTTGCCGCCCGCGCGGCTGCGGGCCTTCTGCTCGGCCATGCACGCCTCGAACCCCTCGACATCGACCGACATCCCGCGCTCGGCCGCCATGAGCTGCGTCAGATCGAGCGGGAAGCCGAAGGTGTCGTACAACTTGAAGGCGTCAGTGCCCGCGATCGTGCCCGAGGCCGAGGCGGCGATCTCTTCAAAGAGCCCGATCCCGCGATCGAGCGTCTTGCCGAAACTCTCTTCCTCTTCGTAGATCAGCGCGGCCACGCCTTTGGGGTCGCGGCGCAGTTCGGGGAAGGCATCGCCCATCGTCTCGACGACCGTCGGCACGAGTTGCGACAGGAAGCCGGTCTTGGCACCGAGTTTCTGCCGCCCGTAGCGCACGGCCCGACGCAGGATGCGCCGCAGCACATACCCGCGTCCCTCGTTGCTCGGGATCGCACCATCGGTCAGCGCAAACGTGAGCGTGCGGATGTGATCGGCGATCACGCGATAGGCCATGTCATGTTCGCCGATGTCATCCTTGCCGAGTCTGCCGTGATAGCCGCGCGCGTCGCCGGTGGTGCGCTCGATGGCGGCGAAGATCGGCATGAACACATCGGTGTCGTAGTTCGAACTCTTGGCCTGCAGGATGCTCACGAGCCGCTCGAGCCCCATGCCCGTATCGACATGCCTGGCCGGCAGAGGCCGGAGCGACGCATCGGCCTGCCGATCGAACTGAATGAACACGAGGTTCCAGATCTCGATGACGTTCGGGTCGTCCCTGTTGACAAACGCCCGGGCGTTGCGCCCGCCGATGCGGTCGAAGTGAATCTCGCTGCACGGCCCGCAGGGCCCGGTCTCGCCCATCTCCCAGAAGTTGTCCTTCATGTTGCCGGGCAGGACATGATCGTCGGGCAGATAGCGCAGCCAGAGCTGGCGTGCTTCCTCGTCGGGCGCGAGGCCCTGCTTCTCGTCGCCGCCGAAGTAGGTCGCATACAGCCGATCGGCGGGCAGGCCAAAGACCTTGGTCAGCAGTTCCCACGCCCAGTCGATGGATTCGACCTTGAAATAGTCGCCAAACGACCAGTTGCCGAGCATCTCGAAGAACGTGTGGTGATAGGTGTCCTTGCCGACGTCTTCGAGGTCGTTGTGCTTGCCGCCGGCGCGGATGCACTTCTGGCTGTTGACCGCCCGCTTGAGGCTGGCAAGGGGGCTCGATGGGTCCACCTGCCCCAGAAAGATCGGCTTGAACTGGTTCATGCCCGCATTGGCAAACAGCAGCGTCGGGTCATCGTGCGGGACCGTCGGCGACGAGGGCACGAAACTGTGGCCCCTGGCGCGGAAGAAGTCGATAAAGGTCTGGCGAATCGTGGACGCACTCACATGGGTCATTGCAGCCTCTCAGAGCGGTGTGGCTTCGATTGTAGGAGGGCGTTTCTCCACCACCCGAGCACCGCGCGACACTGGTCGGTAGGATTCACTTCATGACAGGAAACTCCTCCATGCGATACGACCTCTGCGTCATCGGCAGCGGCCCGGCCGGGCAGAAGGGCGCCATTCAGGCCTCCAAACTCGGAAAGTCCGTCTGCGTCATCGAAAAACGCGAAGTCGTCGGCGGCGTCACGGTCAACACGGGCACCATCCCTTCCAAAGCCCTGCGCGAGGCAATCCTGCACATGATCGGACACGCCTCGGCCACCCCGCTCGAACGCGACTTCGCCGCCGCACGCAACCGCTCGTTTACCGAACTCATCGCCTCGTGCCGCAAGGTCATCCTGACCGAAGTCGAGATGATCGAACGGCACTTTCGCTCGAACGGGATCAACCTGTTTCACGGCAGCGCACGCTTCGTCGAGCCGCATGTCATCGAAGCGGTCAGCGAGTCGGGCATCGCGCGCATCGAGGCCGACCATTTCATCATCGCCGTCGGTTCGCATCCCGCCAAACCGGACGATATCGAGTTTGACGGCGCCAACATCATCACGTCCGATGAACTGCTCTCGCTCCCGTTCCTTCCGCACTCGCTGCTGGTCGTCGGTGGGGGAGTGATCGGGACGGAGTACGCCTCGATGCTCGCGGCGCTTGGGGTCAAGGTCACGCTCGTTGAAGGGCGCAATCGCCTGCTTGATTTTGTGGACGCCGAGATCTCCGAAGCCCTGCAATATCACCTGCGACGCAGCGGCATGACGCTGCGCCTGGGTGAAAAAGTCGTGTCGATCGGCACTGTCGCGCCGCAATCGGGCGCGCGGTCGGTCAACAACCGTCTGGTCGAGGCCGTGCTCGAAAGCGACAAGGTGCTCCGCGCCGATTGTCTCCTGTATTGCGTCGGGAGGCAGGGGGCAACCGATGGGCTTGACCTCGAGAAAATCGGTCTCTCGTCGGATTCTCGCGGTCGCCTGGCCGTCAATGAACATCTCCAGACCGCGGTGCCGCACATCTATGCGTGCGGCGATGTGATCGGTTTCCCCGCGCTGGCCTCGACCTCGATGGAGCAGGGACGCATCGCCGCGTGCCACATGTTCCATACCGCCTGCACCAACGTCCCGGAGCAGATCCCGTACGGCGTGTACGCGATTCCCGAGATCTCGATGGTCGGCTGGACCGAAGAACGTCTCACAGCCGAGGGGATTCCGTATGAGTCCGGCATCGCCCAATACTCCGAGATCGCACGCGGGCAGTTGCTGGGCGACCTCACCGGCATGCTCAAGATGCTCATCCATCAGGAAACTCATCAGATTCTCGGCGTCCACGCCATCGGTACCGGCGCGACCGAACTCATTCATATCGGTCAGGCGGCCATCGCCTTCAACGCCACCGTCGAGTACTTCGTCAACGCAGTCTTCAACTACCCGACTCTGGCCGAGTGCTACAAGGTCGCCGCGCTCAATGGTCTCAACAAGCTCCGCGGGGTCTGAGACCGACGCTGTGACGCATCAGCCGCACTCCTCCTACCCTCAATCGTGGCCCGCAAAGCATTCGACGAACCTGCTGCTATTCCCCCTGAACTCCGCCTGCCGCCCATTCCGCGATGGGACGACATCATCGGGCAGACTCAGGCTGTCGATCTGCTTCAATCAGTCCTCGCTTCTGGGAACATTCATCACGCGTGGATCTTTCATGGCCCGCGAGGAGTCGGAAAGTTCACCACCGCACTCGCCTTTGCCGCAGCCTTGATGGACGATTCCACCGCTCCGACGCTCTCGGGCGTCATCGAGCCGGATCCGGACAGTCCGACGCAGCAGCGACTGGCTGCCGGGGCGCACCCCGATCTGCACATCATCCGCAAGGAACTGGCGCAGTACCACCACGACGCCAACGTCCGCAGCCGCAAACTCGCGTCCTTTCCGATCGATGTCATTCGGGACTCCCTGCTCGAACCGGCGCATCGGGCCGCGATGATCGCAAGCAGCGCCCTTGCGTCCAAAGTCTTCATCGTCGACGAGGCCGAACTGCTCGATCGCAGTCTCTCGAACGCACCGGTTCAGAACGCGCTGCTCAAGACGCTCGAAGAACCGCCCGTGGGCACAGTCATCATTCTGCTCACAACAAGCGAGGACCGCCTGCTCCCAACCGTCCGAAGTCGCTCGCAGCGTGTCGGCTTTCGCGCGTTGACCGATGCCGAGATGAAAGAGTGCATCCGTCGCCAGAACCTGCAAGTGCCCGCCGAAGGCCACGCATGGATGCTCGATTTTGCACAGGGTTCGCCCGGCCGACTTGTCGAAGCCCTCGACAGCGGCATGTATCAATGGCATCAGACGCTCGCGCCGATCCTGCGTGAACTCAAGCCCGGCGGCTCGATCTTCAACCTCGGACCGATCGCCAATCAACTAATTCAAAACTACGCCACCGCATGGGCCGATGCCCGCCCCAACCGCAGCAAAGAAGCCGCGAATCGTGTCGCCGCACGCAACGTGCTGAGCATCCTCAGCCAGCGCATCAGGCCTCAACTGCGAGATGCGGCAACCGCTGATTGGGCTTCCATGGCCATCATGCGCATCGAGCAGACCGAGCGCGAACTTGCTTCAAACGTTCAGCCATCGCTCGCCTTCGATGCCCTGGCAGCCGACCTGACCGTTACGCTTGGTTGATCTCGATGCAACCCTGCTCAATGCAACCTGGTTGCTAGCCCTGAGCGCTGAAACTGCGAGCCGGGGTTGGAGTCTTGTTCACAGCGCTCCCCACATCGGCACGCCCCGCATTGTGTTCCGCCGAACGTCCTGGCACGCTTTGCCCACGCTCGGCCGCTGCACGCTGCATCGCCAGCACCCACGTCTCACGCTCATAGGTCAGCAGTTCCAGTGCTTTTTCCGCTTTGGCAGCATCCTTGGCAAAACTCGCGTCCATGAGCTCGCGATAGATGAACAGGAAGATTGACCGCACGCGCTCGGCCAGTTCCGGGTCGGCATCCTCCTTGATGCCCGTCGCCAGTTCGAGCACAATCGCGCGCCCCTGCGAAAACCCGTTGAACGACATCTCGAAGTTCTTCTGCTTGAGACCTTCGATCGCTTGCAGCGTGAATTTCATCGCGCCATCGAGCAGCATCAGCCGAAGTTCCTCCGGCGCCGCCGACATGACCCGAGTCCTCAGATAAACCTGTGCACTGTTCTCCATCGCCTTGACTATCGTCCTACAACGGCTCGGTCTTGACTTCCATCAGCCGATCCGCTGAATCGCGCCCAGTGACCCTTGCTGGCTCTGTAACTGTCCGATCGCCTGCTCCATCGCTATAAACTGCCTGAGCAGAATCTGCCGCTTGCTTTCCAAGCCCTTGTTGATACTCGTGATGCGGCCTCGCTGAAGCGCAATCTGCGAGTTGAGCGACGTGTTTTTGCGCGTCAGCACGCCATCGATCGAGCTGATGTATGTATCGATGAACTGCTCGATCCGGGGGATGACGCCAAGTTCCGAATATATCGGCGCAGCGTCCGGATCTCGCCCCGTAATGCCATCACCCAGGTCGATCGAGTTGCCGTCGGCTTCGATGACGCGGCGTGTGAACAGATCCTTGACAGCCGCCGCATCCTGCTCCATCGCCGCTCGGAAGGTCGCCTTGTCAAACTGAAGTTTGCCCCCGCTCCCGACCGAGATGCCCACATCTGTCAGGTCATCGAAGGTTCCACCGAAGCCTCGATTTTTGCCGAGTATTTCATTAAACAGAGCATTGCGCAGCGAAATGGCCGTGCCATCGCCCAGCAGAGGCCCGCGCTCCCTGGTCTCCTGCACATAGCGTGTCTGTGTGGCGATACGCGAGATCACCGTGTTGAACGCATCAACCATCTGCGTCACACGCGACTCGATCGCATCGGTGTCCTGGGTCACGTTGATCGTGACGGGCGTTTCCGACGCGCTCTTGAGGTTGATCGTCACGCCCGTTACCACGCCGTCGAGAGCGTTCGTGCTGCTTGTCAGTAGCACTCCCTTGGCCGGATCGCTCGAACCAAAGAACACTCGCGCGTCTTCGCCCTTGTCGAGTGTGTCGAGCCCCAGATCAAATGCACCCGAATCAAGGATGAATCGGCCCGTCGTGCCGCTCTGCGTCGACGACAGGCTCAGGCGGTATGGGTTTACGCCTGTTCCGTCGCTGATGACACTCGCCCGCACACCCGCGCCCGAATCGTTGATTTTCTTGACGATATCACTCAGCGTTGCAGTCGCATCGAACTCGATGGTCGTCTCGAACGAGCCATTGATCAGGTTGTCGCTCCCTGTGTCCTTGGCCTCGCCCGCAAGGCGCAGATTTCTGGCGATAGACCCGCTCACATCCTCGATCTTGATCTTGACCGCTCCGTGTGCCGCGCCATCGGCAACCTTCTCTTCGATCATGATTCCGTCGCCGGTTTCATTGATGCGAGCCTTGACTCCGATACCGGCATCGTTGATGCGCTTGATCACATGCCCGAGCGTGAAGGCGCCCGAATCAATGTTGATTTCCGCGATGCTCCCTGAAGCGTCAGTGATGCGGAACTTGCCGGTGCCGATGCCCTTGCCGCCATTGAGCGAAGTCAGCAGCGTCGATTCGCTCATGTACCGATGCTGCAGATTCGCACCGCGCACAGAACTCGCAGCCACGCCCGCGACATCCGTCTCGACCCCAAGACTCTCGGCCGCCGAGCCGCCGATGATCAGGTTGCCGCTGCCGCCGGTGGTATCCGTCAGTGTCAGACCGGTTCCGTTCGAGTTGAGCGAAGCCACAATGCGTCCGGCATTGGTCGTGTCATTGTTGATGAGATTCATCAGCTCCGAAACCGTTGTCGCTGCCGAGAGCCCGCTGATCGAGAGCGATGCACCCGAACGCAGCGTGAAGTCGAGTTCGTCCCCGCCGAGGCCTGTGCCTCCATTGAGGTTGCGCAGAAGCGTCGTGTTCATGCCCGCTAGCACACGCTGGCCATTGACGCCGCCGGTTCCCGAACCGAGCAATCCAAGGTCGCGTGCTGTGGACGCCTGACCCGACGCTCCGGTTGTTTTTTCTTCGACCGTGATATCGACTCCAGCACCCGCGCCAATGACGATGCGCCCATTGGCCGGATCGATCGACGCCGAGACGCCCGTGACTCCCGTCGCAGCCTCGAGCGCCGCGTTGATGCGATCCACCACGCCCCCGACCGTTGTTACGCGCGTCGCAGATTCCTTGAGCCCGTCGTCGGTCATTTCCCAGATCGAGCCGATGTTGACACGCACCGCGATCGGTCCATCGCCTCCTGCTCCGTCCATATCGACATTGATGATGAAGTCGTAGCGCGATTCGCCGACATCCACGCCGAAGTTCACGCCATTGCCGTCGTTGAGCGCGCTCAGCGCTGTGTTCACGCCCATGGCGTAGACCGATCCGCCGACCAGCGTGCTGCCTTCCATCGTCGCTGTGCCCGAGTTGAGCCCGAGCGATGCCGCCGTCGTAAACCCCGGCGAACTGGTCACCGAAACTGCGCCGTCAATCACGAACCGTCCGTCGCGCACGTTCGCGGTCACATTGATGCCGCTTGCGCCGTTGATCGCATCGAGCACTTCATTGACCGTTCCTGCACGCGACAGATCGACCGTTGCCGAATCGCCATTGCTGTCGCGGACTACGATCTTCCCGCGACTGACGCCAGCACCGCCATTGAGTGCGGCAAGCGCCACATCGCGATCAAGCCTGGCCTCGCTCGACTCGAACGACCACGACCCTGCGTTGAGGCCCGATGTATTCAGATCCGCGAATCCGCGCGAGAGCAACTGCTGTGTCGAGACGAGACGATCGACCAGAAAGTTGTAGCTTCCGGGCACTGCGTTCTTGTCCGCCGACGCGGTCAGAATCGTCGGGTCCGATACTGACACGCCCTTGGTGTCGAAGATCGAGCTCGATCGAAACGTCGAAGCCGCGGTCTTGAGCGCACCGAGCGAAGAGTTGATCGCAAGAAACGCCGATTGCCGAACCTGCAACTGTACAAGTCGCTGCTCGGCAAGCGCCCGAGGCCGCGCCGCAACCGAGAGCAACTGCTCGATCAGACTCTGTGTATCGATGCCGCTGAACAGGCCGATGCCGGATGTGATACCGCTCATGCCGTGGAGCCTCCCTGCTCTGATTCAACCACAAACAGCGTGCCGCGCAAAAACGAGCCAGGTCTGAAGGTTAAACACCCAACCGATGCGCCATCGCGTAACTCCTTCATCGGCCAATCTCTTGTGACGGTTCGGCTTGGGTCTTCCCTGCGCACCCATGACCACTTCGACCGGTCGGTCGCGCGCGTTCTTGCGCGTTGCATACGTCCGATAGCGTTTCACCCGGTCGTGCACGAACCCCATGTCGCCTCCTAACGTAAACAGTCGATCTCGCCGATAACCTGAGCGACCCATCATGCCTCCGACTCCTCAATTCATCCGAGTACTCGTAGCACTTGCCAGTGCGGTGATGACCCTGACCGCCCTCGCAGGCCTTGGAGTCGCGCTGTTTGCGATCGGAACCCCGATCTGGGGGGGACTCAGTTTCGAACTCGTTCTTCTCCTGGCTGGAATCGTCGGTCTGATCTCCAGCACCGGGCGATTCGACCGTGGATTCGGAATCGCCGCTGCTTCGATCGGGGGCTGCATTCTCGGAGCAAGCGTTCTTGGCTCGCTCGATTTTTCAACCAATCTTGCCACAACCTCGCTGGGAAAGTTTGTCTTGCCTGTGGTCCTGATTCGGGTGGTGCTCGGGGTCTTGATCGCCGGTCTCGGTGCTTTGGCGGTTCTGCTCCGCAGGCCTGCCGAGTTCAAGAGAATCGCGTTGGGCCTCGCGTTCGGACTTCCGGTGTTCATGCTCGGTGTGGCGTTTTGGTTCCGCAAACTCGGATTCCTGCTCGACACGCGAGAAGGCGGTGCGGAAATTGTTCGCATGTCAGCGCTTTTCGTGATCGGCATCATTTCTATTGCCCTGCTTTCAGTTAGCGGACATTTGCTGATCACCGCTTTTGAGCGCACAAAGACGCAAGCCGACGCTGCCAAGCGCTGAGTGCCGGTGAGAAACGCAACTGGCCTCTCTCCCAACAACCTTTCATGCTGCTCACGACGCTCTTCGTCGCTCTGGTCCTTTTCGGAACATTTGCTGTTGGCGTTCTATGCGCGTGGCTTGTGCTGCGTTTGTTCGTCGGGCGCAGAGCGCGCACAAGCACGGAGACTCGCACGATCGCTGAACGTGTGCGCTCGGTTGGCAAACTCGTCGGGCTTGAAGTCTTCGCCAAGGAGATTGCGACTGCCCGATCGGGGTGGTCGTGGTGTCCTCCGATTCTGCTGAGTCAGGCAAAACTTGCCATGATCTTCCATTTCGAGAAGCAGTACAGCGTCGATCTTGCAGCTGTGCGCGGAGCCGATGTCGTGCAACTCGCGCCCGATCGTTATCGCGTGCACTTGCCTCCGATCGAAGGTTCGCTCCGGCTGGTCGATGTCACCCCGTACGACATTCAGCAGGGTCGCATGCTTGGCTTGCTCGAAGTGATTTCAATGAATGCGGACCGTCAGGCTCAACTGATGCGCGACGCACAGCAGCAGGCATCGCGGCTGTACGATCTGCACGAAGATAAGTACACCAATCAGGCGCGCGAGACGATCGAGCGACATCTGGCAGCACTGCTCGGGCTTTTCAATGTCCACGTCGAATGGGTCTGGCATGAAGAAGCGCAGCCCGGACCCGCGCCAGATGCGCCACGTCGCGAGCCACTCAAGCCCGTGCTGGCGCTCAGTGCATGATGGAAAGCGGGGAGGTCAACTTCCGGCCGGGTGCCACATTGTCTTGAACTCGACGAATGGTTCGAGCACCACAGGCCCCGCCGAGTCTTCGTGTGCGACAGACGCGACATCGACGAAGTGGACGCGCTTGAGGTTACCTGCGATGCCCGCTCGAAGGCGTGCCCGGCCTTCGGTTCCAATCCCCAGCCCGACCACCGCATCCAGTCCGCCATGCTCGGCCATCTGCGGCAGCAGTTCTGAGTGCAGGCCTGTCAGGATATTGACAACGCCGCCCGGGACATCACTGGTCGCACACACTTCACCCAGAATGCACGCCGCGATAGGGTTTGCTTCATCGGCAATCGCGACAACGGCATTGCCAGTGCACATCGCGGCTGCGATGAGTGTCACGAGCGCGACGAGCGGTTGTTCATGCTCTACGATAACGCCCACGACGCCGACCGGTTCGGGCACCGTGAAGTTGTGATATGGCCCGGCAACCGGATTGGCACACCCCATCACCTGCGCAAACTTGTCAGCCCACCCGGCCAGACTCACGACACGATCGATCGCTGCATCGACTTCGCTGCTAGCGTCGATCTTGGTTCGGCCAGGGCGGACCTCGATCAAAGCCCGGGCCAATTCCTCGCGCTTGCCTTCCATCATTTCCGCCATGCGGTAGACGATCTGCCCGCGCAGATACGCGGTTGCTGCACGCCATCCCTGACCAGCAGCCCGGGCTGCGGTTACAGCATCGCGAAGGTCCTTGCGGCTTGCCTGCGACACATGCGCCAGGATCTGGCCCGTTTCCCCACGGACTGCGAGCGTGCGGCCCGATTCGCTTCGAGGGAGTTTGCCTCCAATGAACAACTTGTATGTCTTGAGAACTTCAATCCGTTCGCTCATCGCGCTGTGCCTCTTTCGCTTCGTGCCTACAACAGAAACTCCAGTTCAAGCTCATGTCGAAGCGGAATATCGAACAAGCCCACGTCAGGAATCTCCGGCTTGAGTTTGCGAGCATCAGTCATCACGTTGTGATACAGCGCGACCAGATCGAAGTCTCGTCTTTGATAGAACTTGAGCGCCGGGATATTGTCGTTGGTGGTCGCAAGCCACAGGCGTCGGCATCCGCGATCTCGAGCTTCCTGCCGAACTGCAGCCAGCAGGCATGTCCCGATTCCGCCCGAGCCAGCCATGCTGTTGTGCGTCACAATCTCGCACGAGTCGCCATCGATGAGATAGGTGACCAGACCAATCGGTTCTTCGTCGCGAAACGCGCCGAAGCCGGAGAGCGTCGAGGCGTCGGTGACTTTGCCACGCGAATAGATTGACGTCGACGCCCAGTACCGGATCAACGTGCGTTCGATCCAGGGCTTGTCGGCCTCGGTGATCGCGCGCAGTTCAAAGTTTGCTCCCGCAGGGACAATCGATGCCGGGTTGAATCCGTCCTGTGCCTGATCGCCCATCGATACTCCTTTCAGTCCGCAAAGGTGCAATTCGACTAGAACTTCACATAACCGCGAAGCCCATGCATTCCGCCCTCGCGTCCAAATCCCGATTCCTTGTAGCCCCCGAACGGGCTCGACGGATCGAATCGGTTGTAGGTGTTCAGCCAAATCACGCCCGCCTGCAACTTTGCGGCAAGTTCAAAGATCTTCGAGCCCTTGTCGGTCCATACGCCAGCGGCTAGACCATAACGCGTGTTGTTTGCGCGTGCGATTGCCTCTTCGGGTGTGCGGAAACTCATCACCGCTAATACGGGCCCGAAAATTTCTTCTCTGGCGACTACATGACTCGGCTGCACACTCGTCAGCAGGCACGGGCGGCACCAGAATCCTTTGACGCCCTTAGGACGAATCGGCGTGTCTCCATCCCAGCCAGCAATCGCACTCACGCCCCCGACGCAAAGCCCAGCCCCCTCGTCCACTCCCTGTGACAGGTACCGCTCGATCCGCGATAACTGCTCGCCAGAGTTGATGGCGCCAAGGTCGGTGTTTTTGTCGAGCGGGTCGCCCACGCGCAATGTCCGCAGACGCAGCGTCAACTTCTGCACGACTTCATCGAGTACTGATTCCTGCACGAACAATCGGCTGCCCGCACAGCACACATGCCCCTGGTTGAAGAAAATGCCTTGAATAATGCCTTCGACTGCCTGATCGAGGCTTGCATCTTCGAAGATGATGTGCGGGCTTTTGCCGCCGAGTTCGAGCGTGAGTTTCTTTTCGCTCGCAGCCGTTGCCGCCGCGATGCGCTTGCCGACTTCGGTCGAACCTGTGAAGGCGATCTTATCGACGCCAGGATGTTCGACGAGTGCAGCCCCGGTGCGGCCGTCGCCGGTGACGATGTTGACCACGCCTCGGGGCAATCCGACTTCAGCGAAGATTTCCGCAAGGCGAAGTGCCGTGAGCGATGTCGTTTCAGCGGGCTTGAGGACGACCGTATTTCCGCACGCAAGTGCCGGGGCGATCTTCCACGCAGCCATCAGCAGCGGAAAGTTCCACGGGATGATCTGCCCGCATACATCGACAGGCCCGGGTTTGCCGCGACCGGGAAACGCATACGCCAGTTTGTCGGCCCAGCCTGCGTGGTAGAAAAAGTGAGCCGCTGCCAGGGGCACGTCAACATCGCGACTTTCCTTGATGGGCTTGCCGCCATCCATTGTTTCAAGCACCGCGAGTTCGCGGCTGCGCTCCTGGATCCGTCGGGCGATGCGATACAGAAACTTTCCGCGCTCGAGCGCCGGCAGGGCAGCCCAGGCCGGCAGAGCATCGCGTGCCGCCACCACCGCCGCATCGACATCGGCAGCCGAACCGTGCGCGATTTCACTCAGCACCGCTTCGGTCGCGGGATTGATCGTGGCGAAATGCGTGGGCCGGCCGGTGTCCACTCCGGTATTGGGTTCGACGAATACACCATCTATGAAGTGGCCGTAACGCGGAAGGATCGTAACCTTGAGCGATTCCGGAGCTGGCGCATAGTCCCACACGTGCGACGCCGGAGGGTTCGACGATTCGCAGCGCGCTGTCTTTGCGACAGACTCATCAGGGGCGGTTATCACGGGCTTTCGCGGAGCAACGCTCATAAGGGGATTGTAGAGCAACCGATCGAGCGCGGCACCGAAAACTCCCAAGCCACAACGGCATTACGGCGTCACAGCACGCCGCCAGACACTGCATGCGCACGACTCCTGAGCGCATCTGCAGTCGGTCCGTGGGGCTGGGCGATGTGGCCCATGGACCGCCCGCCTCAGAGGCCAAAGAGATTTTTGACGTCGTTGAACGTGACGACGAGAAACAGTGAAACGATGAGGATCAACCCCGCCATGGTGACGACATTCTGGAAGACGATGGGAACGGGCTTGCCGCGAATCTGCTCGTAGACGATCATCAGAAACTGCCCGCCATCGACGATCGGCAGCGGCAGAAAGTTGATGACCGCCAGATTGACGCTGATGATCGCCATGAAGAACAGGATCCAGATGAACCCGCGTTCGGCAATGATCGTGCCCATGTGCGCGATGCCGACCGGGCCCTTGATGTGTTCAATCTTGACCGTCTGCTGAAACAGACGTGCGAACGTAATGTACGTCGAGATGAGTACGCGCCGGGTTTCGCTCAGGCCCGTGCGGACCGCTTCGAGAGGAGTCGCTGCTTGCAGGAGCACCTGCTCAGGCTCAAAGAGTTCGGCGCGAAACGGCGGAACCCAGGTTAGAGCATGCAACTCCGCAACGTCGGCCGCGGCAATGGCCCACTCACGTTCGACTCGAGGTCGATCTCCCGCGAGCGCGAACCACTCGAGCGTCAGGCGGACGGTGGCGCTCGATTCGGTTGAGGCAGCCTCGCGCGTCGCGTCTTGCAGGGCCGAGCGCAACTCGGAAAAGTTCGAGACCTTCGTGCCATTCACCTCAACAATGCGCTGTCCACTGGTGAGAATGGCGCTCGACGCGGGCGATGGAGACCAGTCAGTCGCGTTTGGCTCTCGCATCTGAGTGGGTGGGAGCGACAAAAGCGTATTCATTGCGCGCGTGTCGGAGGCGTTGAACCCGATGCGTCCTTCCGATGTGACCTTTGTGGTCAGAGGAAGGCTTGTCATCACGCCATTGACGTCGCGGAGCACCACCACATCAATCATCTTGTTGCGATGGAGGCGCACTTCGCGAATGCCCGTTGCGATGCTCGGGAATTCCACACTGCCGATGCGGGCGAAGATGTCGCCAGGCCTCAGCCCGGCTTCGTGTGCAGCCGATGTCACGCTGTCTTCGCCCGGTGCAACTGCGATGACAGGCGTCAGCCCGAGGATGTGCTCGATCACCGAAACAGCGTCTTTCTCGCTGCCGGGCACGAATGCGGTCTGCAGTTGCGACGCTGGCGTAAGCTCGATCTCGACAGTCTCCGCATCATTGGCAAAAGTGACTCGCACCGGCTCGCCACCCGAAGCGGCGCACGCAGCAAGCAAGTCGTGATAGCCCGCAATGTCGGTTTGGCCTGCGACGCTGATCAGACGCATGCCCGGCTTGACGCCTGCAAGCCCGATCGATTCGATCGCGCGTTCGGCATCCTCGCCGCGCCACGAGCGAAGCGTGCTCGACATCGCCGGCGAAACACCGATCGAGAGCAGTCGATCGAGGCGGCTGGCTTCGGGCTTGATCTCGAATGTCAGGGGCGATGCGATGCCGGGTCTCGCAATCGACAGGCGAGCAGGCTCGTTCCGCGCGGTCATGGCCACTTCGACCAACAGATCCGAATACGACTTGGGTTGCCGGCCATTGATCTCGATCACGACATCGCCCGGTTGCAGCCCCGGCTGAACGATGCCGATTTCCGATGCGTTGATCGCAACGGCTTGAGCAGCGGGGGAGTTGGGCTCGACCTGCCCGATCTTGGGTGGCTCAACCTTCAGCCCAACCATGAACACAACGACAAACAGAATGGCAGCGGTGATGAGATTCATCACCACACCCGCCGAGATCACGACCATGCGCTTCCAGGGCTTGGCGGATTGGTAACTGTCAGGCTCGCCGCTTACTGCGCCGGGGTCGAGGTCTTCCTGTCCGAGCATCTTCACATAGCCACCGAGCGGCAGCGTATTGAGGCGATACTCGGTCGATGAGATTCCCCCAGCCTCGCCTCGCGACAAGAGCGAGAGATATCTCGGTTCGCTTGTGCCGCGCGTCCAGCCCATGCCTTTGCGGTACGACACCATCGCCGGGCCGAAACCCAGCGCGAACGCCAGCACACGGATCTTCGCCCACCGGGCAGCGACAAAGTGGCCAAGTTCGTGGATAAAGATAATCAGCCCGAAGCCGAAGATGACGACGAGCAGATCGAGCACAGTACCAATTGGGCCTGGGATTCCAAACATGTGCAGCAATGGTATCGGTCCGGAGGCGTGCGGACGAAACAACCCGAGACTCGCGGTTGCAAATTGGTGCTCAGGGTTTCTGGCTGGGCGCAAAAAGTGCGTACCCCGACACGAGGCCGGGGCACGCGGAGATCAGCAGTATGAAAAGTTGAAACTCAATCCTGCGCGTCGGCCTTCTTCTCGGGGGCGTACTTGATGCTGCACCCGACCGCCTTGGTCTGGGGCTTCTCGACGGTTTCGCCGGCGATCACCGCACGCACCGCGTCGCGGACCCAGAGGTCGTCGCCGACCTTGCGGGTGCTCGGGTCGCTGTCAATCGCGCCGTGATACGCGACCACGCCCTCGCGGTTGATGATGAACATTTCGGGCGTGACGCGGGCGGCGTACTTGCGTCCGATCTTGCCGTCCATGTCGAGCAGCACCGGGCTGGCGATCTTCCAGTCCTTGCGAACCTTCTCGGTGTATTCCTTGCCGCTGGTCTTGCTCTCTTCGCTGCCCGAGTTGATGCGCAGCCAGACGACCTTTTCGTTGGCCAGTTCCTTCTCGATCTTGAGCGTGGTGCCGGTGCCTTCAGCGTTGTAGTGCTTGACGACTGCCGGGCATTGCGGGTTGAACCACTCGAGCACAACGACATTGCCCGCCGCGACGTACTCGCTGAGGACATGCTTCTTGCCGGCCGAATCGACCAGTTCGAACTCAGGCGCAGCCTGCCCGAACTCGAACTTCTTGGCTGCCTTCATCTTCTCGATGCTCTTGGTGATGTCCTTGCCGGTCTGGTCGAGTTTCTTCTCAATCTTCTCAACCTGTTTTTCAGCGTCTTTCGTGATGGGTTTGATGGCTTCGGCTTGGCCGAAGGCAGTGCCGGCAATACCCATGGCTGCAATAAGAACAGCAATCTTCGTCGTACGCAGATTCATGATGATTCACTCCTTTGATGCTTCTTGTTTCACGGTGTCCAACCTGATCTCAAATCCGTCTCGCCGAGCATCCGGCTCAACGGGATCACGATACAGATAAGCGTATGACGACCCATCGTCGCCAGCAAAATGCACGATGCCCACGACCGGAGCCCGCGACTCAGACGCGAACTCGATGCGCAACGTGCCCGAGCGGGTCTGGCACGATTCGGCGATATCGAGCACCCCTCGGCCACTCGCAGCGGGATAAAACGACAGGACACCCGGGAGCGAGCTCGACACGCTCAACGAGTTCGCCCCTGGCCGATTGATTTCTATGGGGGCGTCTGACGCGGGCCACGCTGCCGGAAGCGCAGCCTTGTGCGCACGGACGCGAGCTTCTGTGGGAGAAAGGACTGTGGATTCTGCGATCGTCAGCGAGAGCGAAGCCTGGTCGAACTCCGCGAGGCAGACATCGCGGCAGACAAACCACTCGATGTCGGCTTCGATCTGCTGGGTCGAGCCGAGCGCTGCATCCGGCGCGATCTGCACGGGGAAAAGAATCACAGGCGAGCCTTCGAGCACATGGTCGAGCATGTCGCTATTCGTTTCGTAGCGCCTCGGTGCTGTCCATCGCGGTTGACCGATCTTCCAGCCGCTCGGCAGAGTCCAGTTGAAGATCGGAGCGATGCCGGTGTCGTTCTGTCCGGGCCAGTAGATATGCCACTCTGGCTCAATCTTGAACTGCACTGCAATCCAGAAGACATCTCCGGGTTTGGCGTGCGACACATCGGAAATGAGCGTGAACGTCGCTTTGGGGCCCTCGTCGGACGGAGGCACACTGGCCTTGGCATCCACGGTTGAAACCAAGAGGGAACCAGCGATGGCGAGAGTGGCGATGTGGTTCGTCATGGTGAGGGAATCGTTTGGTACGGGGTGCACGAAGCCCCTGACGGGAGTATTCTCTTCTGTTGAACGTTCAGTTCGGTGTTTTGTTCCATATTTCGTGGGTTGATGTATTGGGGGTCAGACTATGAGGTCATTTCTACCGATTTCGGGGTCAATTTGTCTTGGAATCACTGCAATTCTGGGGGGTTGCGGAGAACGCAATGTGACGGACAAGGACATCCAGTATGTGGATGTGGCTGCACTGCGACAGATGCTCAACGAAAAGGAACGTGACCCGATGCGCGTCATTGTGCTCGACGCCAGGCCACTGGCAGATTACAACGCGGGGCATATTCCAACCGCCCGCTCACTTCGCCCAGCCGACTTTCACGCCCCTGCTGGGGTTGACCCCGCGATCGGACAGCACAGCAGCATCGTGGTGTACGGAACCAACCCGGGCAGTGGTGTGGCCAAGGGTGTCACAAAGGAACTGCTCAAGATGCGCATGAAGCGGGCGCGGATGTTCGATGGCGGAATCGAAGCGTGGACTCGGGCGGGATACCCGCTTGAATCGAGCCAGTGAGTCGAGTCCGGTTCATTTCGATCAGGGCTGAGTTGATCGGTTGAACACTTCTCGGGCAACGATGTCGTTCGAGTCGTAGACAGGGAGCGCCCAATCTCCCTTTTCCACAAGAAGTGGGGCTTCGCTGCACCCGAAGAGCACAGCGTCACACCCGCGTTCCTTCATCTGCACCACAATCGCGTGCAGAGCGTCGAGGCTCGCGTCGTCGAGCACACCATGAACAAGTTGCTCAAGAATGATGCGCTGGATGGTGTCGGCTTCGTCATGCTGAGGCTTGTGGATTCTGATACCTTTGACCCCAAGATGTGCCTGATAGGTGGAGCCGGAGGTCACGATGGTGGTGCCGATGATGCCGACGAGTGTGCGACCGTCTTTCGAAATTGTTTCGGCAACGGTTTCAGCCATGCTGATCCATGGAATCGGGGAGTTGCGGGCAATCAAGGGCAGTGCGTGTTGAACCATGTTGTCTGGGGTGAAGCAGATCTGCGCGCCCGCATTGGCGAGGATGTCGACGGACTGTCGCAGGAGGGCGGCCACGCGGTGCCAGTCGTCGCGTCGCACCGCTTCAAGGAAGCCATGCAACGGCAGCGAGTGCATCGTGAAGGCGGGATGCTCGTGCGGGGGCAGATTTGCTCTTGCGTGTCGAAAAAGTTGTCGATAGCACAACGCCGCTCCGACAGGGCTGATTCCAACCATTCCGATATGCTTTGCCACGCGTGTGCTCCGTGGGTTGAGTCTGTGCTTGTATCGTCCAGACTTTTGCCTTTCGCGTCAATGTCGCTTCCAGTTTCTGTGCGATTGGTTTATGATAGGGTCATGCGGGCTTGAAGCCCGGAACGGGTGTGAGTTGTACGGATTACTCCTGATCTTGCCCTTGCTTCTTGTGCTTTCCGCCTTGGCGTCAGGCTCGGAGACGGCCCTGTTCGGGCTCACGGCTGCGGACCGGGAAAAGCTCGCGATGCAATCAAATGCGACCGCCCGGATCGTGGGGGTGCTGCTCGGTTCTCCCCGCGTGCTGCTGATCCTCATTCTCGTTTTGAACATGACGATCAACGTCGCGTACTTCGCGGTCAGTTCGGTGCTCTCGCTGCGTTTTGCCGATCCGCTTCACGCGTCGATCATGACTGGGGCTGCGCTTCTGGCGATGATTCTGTTCGGCGAGGTGTTTGCGAAGATTGCAGCGGGAAGCGCCCGTGTGTGGGTGTGCCTGATGATCGCCAGACCCCTGTATGTGCTTCGCAAGATCGGGTGGCCTGTGCTTTCGGTGCTGGACTCGCTTGTGATTGCACCTTTGTCGAGGCTGGTTCACCCCGATCAATCGTCAGGGTCGGTGAGCACAATCGAGTTGACCCAACTAGTGCAGATGGAGAGTTTGCACCTGTCGGCTGAGGAGCAGGCGCTTCTGCAGGACGTGCTCGAACTGCGGCTGCGGCGAGCGCGCGAAATCATGACGCCTCGGATTGATCTGAAGTGGGTGCGTGCAGATTGGTCGATTGGAGAAGTGCTCGATGCTGATCAGATGTTCATTCCGATCAGCGGTGACGAGTTGCACAACGATGTTCGCGGGACAATCGACGTTCGTCGGGTTGCGGCGGGTCTTAAGGGTGGCATGGTGTTGCCTCCCGTGTTCGTCCCGGAGCAAGCCAGGCTCGACCAGGTGCTTGGTGTGCTGACGCAGCGCGCGGCGGAGTGTGCGTACTGCGTCGACGAAATGGGCGCGATCATCGGCATGGTGCTGCTTGACGACATTGTCGATGAACTTGCGGCGGGTATCGGATCAGGTGATGCCGATGCGCGAGACATAAGGCCGGCGGGCGAAGGCGCGTGGATTGTGACTGGGCGGCTGGGATTGCGGGATTTTGCGGAAGAACTTGAACTCGGTGAGGTCGAGCCCTGGACCGGGTCGGCACGGGTGAGCACCATCGGGGGTTTGGTACAGGCCGAACTCGGACGTATGCCAGTGGTGGGTGACGCTGTGGAAGTCGGAGGCCTGAGGCTTGAAGTGAGTCAGTTGCGTGGGCGTGCGGTGCGGAGGGTTCGCGTGCGACGACTCGGCTCGACGGAGATTGGCGATGAATGAGTCGATGATGACAGGCATTGCGCTTGGCGTGGTCGGACTCTTCGGCTCGGCCTTGTGCAGCGGGCTGGAGATGGGGTTCTACTGTGTCAATCGTGTCCGGCTTCGCCTGCGTGCGGGCGAAACGCCACCTGATGCGGCAGCAGTGGCGGTGCAGCAGGAACTCGATGAGCCCGATCGCCTGTTGACGACGCTCCTGATCTGGAACAACGTATTCAACAATATGGGCGCTCTTGGACTGAGCATGGCTCTGCTCTCGATGGGGTTTTCAGAGGGCTGGGTGGTGGGGTTGCAGACGTTGGCGCTGACTCCGGTGCTGCTGGTGTTTGGCGAATCGCTGCCCAAGGAGTTGTTTCGCGTCGGGGCGGATCGGTTTTCATATCGGTTGGTGTGGCTGGTTCGCGTCTTGCGTGTGTTGTGCTGGCCTGTGATGGTGCTGGTGGTCCTGCTGGCCAGAGGTGCGTCGCGTGCCTTTGGAGGGCAAAAGGCGACGCCCGACCGTCGTTCGCAAATCGCGTGGATGCTCAAGGAAGGCGCGACACACGGGGCGATCAGCGAAGTTCAGGCTTCACTGGTCGATGAGGCAATGGAACTGAGTCGAACGACCGTTGGTCGTCACGCAGTACCTCTCACGGCCTCGGTGTCGGTGGTCAATGCGGCGGATCGTGCTCGCGTGGCGGCAGCGGTGCAGCGTGCAGCACGCGACCCCGTGGTGGTGATGCGCGAGCGTGGGAGAGTGGAGGGGTTGATCTCGGGGGTGCCGGATGCGGGGAAGGGCTGGCCGGTGCGTACGCCGCTACGCATCGATGAGAACGTGACGGTGCGTGAGGGGCTTTCTCGCATGTCGGCGGCAGGGGCTCGCGAGGCGATTGTGACGCGTGGCTCGCTGGATTTTGGCCTGATAACCACGCGGAGGCTGATCGAGCCGCTGCTGGGTTCGCTCGTCAAAGATGTGAAATAGGATCAGAGCGATCGGAGTTTGAACAAGAGCGGGGGCAGAACGGAGCATGTTTGTGAAACGACTTGGAGTTCTGGTTGCCATCGTCGGGATTGCAGCAGCGGCAATGGTCCTTCCGAGACTTGGAGGAGTCGCAGCCACGCCTGCGGTTTTTGATCGCAACATCACGCTGAATATGGCGACCGAGCAGAGCGATGAATCAGGCAAGCCCGTGCTGGCGTTCGTGACGGCGGACTGGTGCGGTTCGTGCCAGAAGATGAAGCGGCACACGCTGTCGAATTCCGAGGTCGAGTCGTTCATCCGGCGCGAGTTCATTGCGGTGTATGTCGATGCGGACAATGACCGGCGCGATGCGCTGGAACTCGGCAACGTCCGCTACCTCCCGACGAGCGTGGTGAGGCTTGGTGCACACGAAATAACGCGCTTCGAAGGCGAGCAGAAGGCTTCTGCCTACCTGGCATGGCTTCGTTCGGCAGTTGAAGAAGCTCACCGGCGCCTGGTCATGACAGAGGATTGAGGAACAGCCCGGTCGCGAGTTTGGGATAGAAGAAGGTCGACTTCTGAGGCATGACCTCGCCGGCAAGACTCACATCGCGGACCGACGCCAGAGGCGTGGGGCGTACGACGACAGCGAGTTGTGCGAATCCTGAGCCACCACCTGCGCCTGTTTCGCCGCCGCGTCCGATTTCGAGGAGTTCATCGATCGAGTGCGGGAAAGCCCAGGTGACGGGTTTGTCTTCGTTGAGCATCGGCTGGCAGATTTCCTCGACGATGAGGTGCTGAATGATCGCGACATCCAGTCGCCGCCAGGCTTCGGGCATCTTGGGAAAACGGTCCTCAAGCGGATCATCGACGACGGACCACGCGCAATAGCACAGACCCGTGGCAAAATCCATGATCCCAAACACATTGGTACCCTCGCGGTCGGCGATGTGGGCGATGGACTTGTCAAACGTGTGCGGGTCGTTGTCGACGGGCTCAATGTTGAGAAACCCTTGCGAGGCTTCGATGAACTTCTCGATGGTGTAGTGCTTCATGCCGCCCAGGACGCGATGAGTTGGACCGATGGCAAGCCCAGGGTCGGACATGCCGACAATGACAAACATGGTGCGCCGCGCGGGATGACTGGCGGGAACTGGTTGCTGCGATTCGAGGTGGGCAAGATAGTTGACTGCGGTGTTATAGCGATGATGGCCATCGGCGATGAAAATGTCTTCTCCCGCGAGTGCGTCCTGATACGCAGCGATGGTCGGCGCGTCTTCGATGGTCCAGACTTCATGTACAACGCCGTCGCCGAGGTTTGCCGTCATGTCGGGAGAGCGAGAAGCGATGACGTGTTCGATGAGCGCGGTGGCGCGGCCGGACTCGTCGGCATGCAGCCCGAAGATCGGGGAGATCTGCATCGCGGTTGACTTCATGAGCGCGAGGCGGTCTTCCTTTGGCCCGGAGAAGGTGTGTTCGTGGGGGAGAACGCCGCCCCCGTCGCGCGGGCCGAGTGGCAGTGTTTCGACGGTGCAGGCGATGCCCTTGCGGCGGAATCGGTGGCCCTGGAAGTCGAAGGTTTGAACGTAGGCAAACATGGCGGGAGCTGATCGCTTCGAAAGCGTGCCCTGGGCAGTCCACTGTGCGATCAGATCGGCAGCGGCGCGGTATGCCTGCGGTGGGCCGAGTTCCTTGGCAGGAACGTGTGGCAGGTCGGCCCCGACAATGTTGGCGGGGTTGCGGCGCACAAGGTCCGCCTTCTGTGTCGCGTTGAGTACGTCATAGGGCGGCGCGACGAGGGTGCTGACATCGCCGATCCCTTTGTTGTATTGAATAGCCTGGAAGGGGTAGACCTTGGGCATGGAGATTCCTTTCACCAGACTATACGGAGGGCCGAGGTTCGGCGCGCCGGTGCCGCTCCTATCGTCAAAGGGAAGTTGTGAGGGATCGGCATGGTACGGGCACTGGTGATTCGGACTGCTGGGACCAACTGCGAAGCGGAGATGGTGCGCGGGTTCGCGCTGGCGGGGGCCGGTGTCGATCTGGTTCACATCGATCGCCTGATCGAGGATGCTTCGCCCATCGAGCGAGCAGACCTGATCGGCTTTCCGGGCGGGTTCAGCCATGGTGACGACATCGCGTCCGGGCGCATCCTGGCGATGAAGATCCGCGAAAATTTGTGGCAGCCTTTGCGGGCAGCAGCGGATCGAGGCACGTTGATGATCGGGGCGTGCAATGGGTTTCAGGTGATGGTTCAGGTTGGGCTTCTGCCGGGGCCGACGCCCGGGGAACGGATGCCTCTAGCGCGGCCTGAGCAGGAACTGGCGCTGGCGCACAACGTCGGCGGGAGTTTCGTCGATCAATGGACTCGGGTCGAGGTGCCGGCCAACTCGGTGTGCGTCTGGACTGCGCCTTGGCGTGAGGGGTATGGCGAGGATGAACTGATGCTCCCGAGCGCGCACGGCGAGGGGAGGCTGGTCGCCCGGTCCGAAGCGGTGCTTGATCGCCTCGAAACGAGCGGGCAGGTCGCGCTGCGGTATCGGGAAAACTTCAATGGTTCTGCCCGATCGATTGCCGGCGTGTGCGACGCGACCGGGCGGATTTTCGGACTCATGCCGCACCCTGAGCGGTATCTGGACTGGACGCGGCACCCATTCTGGACGCGGCTTGGTCCGCGTGAAGGCCGCCAGACGCCGGGATTGGTGATGTTCAACGCGGCGGTTGCTGCAGCAGCGGGCACATTGGCCTAGTGCAACCCGTGCGGCAGCGGGAGGTAGAACGAGCGATATGACTTCGTTGCCTTCGAGTCTGCAAGGGCGTTCGCGCGGATCGGTGATCCGCGAGCATCAGCGTTGCCCGAACTGCGAGTATGACCTGATCGGGCTCGTGGCTGGCGGTGTCTGCCCCGAGTGCGGGCGGCCAATTGTGATGCACCGACCATCCGGGAGGTTTGGCGACAATCTTGTTGATGCACCGCTGAACTATCTGCGACATCTGCGATGGGCTTTGCTTCTGCTCGCAGTTGTCTCGATCGGTGCCATTGTGACGGTTGCAGCAGCGTGGTGGACGGGGCAGTACGCAATCGTTCCCGTGTCAATGCTCGGGCTCACGCCGGCTTGGGCGGCTGGAGTCTGGCTCACGACGTGGAAACGGCCAAGCGGATTGCCGCGGGACTCGGTGCTGGATCATCGCAAACTCCGCGTGACGCTTCGGGTCGTGCACATGCTGCCCATCGTCGCGGCAGGGTTGATCTTTGCGGGATATTTGACGCAGATGAGTACACCCGTGGGCTTACCATTGATCGCTCAGGTTCTGCTTCTGGCGGGGCTGGGCATTGTGCTTCTGTGCGTGGTGGCGCTTGTGCCGCTGGGTGTCTATCTGTCGGCGCTATGCGATTGGGCGGGCGACGGGAGCCTGAGCACGCGCTTCCGTCTGGCGAGTTCGGTCATTGCGCTGTGCACTATGACTGCGGTCGTCATGGCGATGATTCTTGTCGGATCGGTCGGGATGCGCGGGATGGCAGCGTTGGTGCTGATGTGGTCGGTCTCGGTGAGTGGAATCGCGACGGTTGGGTTTCTGTTTTTTCTGCTTCAGCTATCGCACATGGCGACATGGGCTGTCAACAATGCCGTGACAGCCAGCGAGCGCGACGCCCGGGTTTCGGCACGGCGTGAAGAGCGCATTGCAAGCCTGGCAGCGAGGGTTCCTCCGCCTCCCAAGCCGTCGCCTTCGATTCCTTTGGCATCGCTTTCCGACGACCTCCCGATCCCTCTGGCCGAGCCTTCGGTGAGCGATGCGGGCGACGATCTGCCGGGGCTCCCGCGCATCTGACCACACCTACGATCAGGCTCATGCGTGCAACACGGGGAAAGGTCTTGGTCGCGATGTCCGGGGGTGTTGATTCCTCGGTCGCCGCGGCGATTTTGCGCAACGATGGATACGAAGTGATCGGGTGCTTCATGCGGCTTGGTTCCCCGGGCGATGAACTCATCGTCAAGGAGGGAGACGGCTGCAACACGCGTTCGCTCAAGGTGGGACATCAGGGGTGCTGTTCGGTGGGGGACGCGGCCGACGCAAGATTGGTCGCGGCGATTCTTGATGTGCCTTTTTATGTCTGCAACTTCCGCGAAGACTTCGGACGCATCATCCGCCACTTTGTCAGCGAGTATGCCGACGGGCGCACCCCCAACCCCTGTATCAGATGCAACGATTGGCTCAAGTTCGGGAAACTCAAGTCGTACGCGCAGCAGCTTGGTGCCGATCTGGTCGCGAGCGGGCACTACGCGCGCATCGAGCAGCGTGACGGACGACCGCGTTTGATGCGGGGGCTGGATGAATCGAAGGACCAGTCGTACGTCCTGTTCGGTGCGGCAGCCGATGCGATTGGCCACATGATGCTCCCGATTGGAGGCATGCACAAGTCCGAAGTGCGCGAGCGCGCCAAGGCGCTCGGGCTTCCTGTCTTCGACAAGCCCGACAGTCAGGAGATTTGTTTTGTCCCGGACAACGACTACGCGGGTTTTGTCGAGCGGCAGCGGCCTGAGTTACGCGTCGAAGGGAAAATCATCGACACAGCCGGGCGTGAAGTCGGTCGGCATCAGGGGCACCATCGCTTCACGATCGGGCAGCGTCGCGGCGTTGGCGTTGCGGCCGGAAGCCCGATCTACGTTGTCGACAAGCGGACTGCGGACAACACAATTGTCGTGGGCTCGCGCGAGGAACTCTACTTTGAGTCGTGCACCGGCGGCGAGGCGCAGTGGTTCGTCGAGCCTGCAGCCGACTGGACACCATGCCGAGCGCAGCACCGCTACAACAGTGACGCATGTCTGGCTGAGTATCGCGTGATTGCACCGGGTCATGCGGCGACGCAATCGGGACGCTCTGGCCGCTTTGAGGTTCGCTTCGCCGAGCCTCAGTTCGCTGTGGCGCCGGGGCAGGCAATCGTGCTGTATGGGCGTGATGAGCCAAGTCTGGTGCTGGGCGGAGGATGGATCGAGCGGGCAGTGCGAAAAGGGAAATCATGAGCGATTCGAAACACCTCGCGGTGTATCTGACAGGGTTCAATGCCGAGACCTATGACCGCGCCGATGATCCTTCAGCCGACAGCGAAGGGCACGTCGTGACGGCGACGGTGCTTCGCCGCGAGACCGGCGACCCGGGTCTTGTGCCGGTGCGGGTGCGTGTGGGGCATGGTGTCTCGCCGGCGACTGCCGCGACACTGCTTCGCAAGATTGCCGATCTGATCGAACGCAACGGCGACATGCTCAGCGCGTCGCCGGGGCTTGCGCTTCGGCGCATGCCCGACGGGTCGGCGCAGCGAAAACGCATCACTCCGCAAAGCCTGCTCGCGATGGCGAATCAACTCGATGGGCCTGAACGCGAGAAGTTGCTCGAAATGCTCGACCAGATTCGGGATCAGATCGTGGACGAGCCTCGGCCCGAAGACATGCTCTGAGACCGCACGGGGATATCAACTCGTCGCCGCGACACCAGCGCATGAAAAAGGGGCCGCGACCTGTGTCGCGACCCCTTGATGGATCATGCCTTCAGGTCTGGATTATGGCACCGTGATGGTGCGCCATGGTGACCACGGCGAAAGCCCGGCGACGTTGCCCGCACGAATGCGGTAACGGAACTGGCCAGAACCCGGAGCGTCGTTGTATGACGTGGTGTTCTGAGGCAGGTTGTTGTTGAGGACCGTGGTGTTGGTCCACGAGCCACCGACGTTCTGCTGCCTCTGAATGCGCCAGTAGTCCTCATTGGGAAGATCGGTCCAACTGACGAGGACATTCCCGCCGCCGGTATGCGTGGCGGTAGGCTGAGCCGGGCGATCCGGGACCGTGATGCTGGGATCAACCAGCGTGATCGTCTGCCACACAGACCACTGACTGGTACCAGCCGAGTTCTTGGCGCGGATGCGATAGCGCCAATCCCCAAATCCGCCGGGGTTATTCACGAACGAAGTCGTGTTTGCTGGCAGGTTGGACCCAACGATGACAGAGTTGGTCCAGACGCCGCCAACCTTCTCCTGACGCTGAACGTCCCAGGCGGTTTCGTTGGGAAGGTCAATCCACTGCACAAGCACAGATCCGTTACCTTGGTCGGTGACAGTCGGCTTGGCAGGGCGATCGGGCGGATTCACGACAGTACCGTTGATAGTGATCGAAACCTGATGATTGGCGCTGAGTCCGCCCGAGTCGGTTACAGATGCAGTGATAGTGTGCGTGCCGACCGCGAGGTTGCTGTAGGTGAAGGACGCGCCGGCACCGAATACGCCGTTGATGCTTGAACTCCAGAGCACGTTGGCAGCGATGTTGCCGTCTTGTGGGTCATCAGCGATGACTGAGAAGAAAATGGGGTTGCCCTGATTGAACTGTGCGCCGCTGAATGGCGTGGTGATGAAAACGCTGGGGGGGTCGTTTGGCGGTGGGCCGGTGTTTGCGAGGCACGGGCGTCCGTTGGCGTAGTTGGTGATGACAGAAGCCTCAGCAGGGCTGAAGTTCGGGAGCCCGATGCCGCCGCAACCGCCGAGACTGGCGCACATGATCTTGCAGGTGCTGCCTGAGCAGTGGTTAGCGCTGAAGTTGTGCCCGACCTCGTGTGCGGTGAGTGCGATGCGGCTGGCCATCGCGGTGGTGAAGCGAGAGCGGCTGACGCCGTAGGCCGTATTCTGAACACAAACAACCGAAAGCCACGCAATGCCAAGGACGCCGCCCATGTTCCGACCGGTCATCAAGTGGGCCAGATCGCGATGCACATTGCCGTGGTTGGCATTCCAGTGATTGCGGAACTGGTTGAGGAGGGTTTCGGCATTACTGGATGTGTAAGGGTTCGAGGCGCTCGATGTACGGACGATGATCTGCGTTGTCGTGAAGGTGACGTTGCAGTCACGCTCGTAGACGATGATCATGCCGTTCTGGACGTTTTCGATGTCGGCGATGGTGTTGTTGGTGTTGCTGCCGTTCTGCTGATAGAACTGGAAGTCGGCGTCATACGCCATTTCGCAGATCTTGAACCCTGGGCCGCGGAACGTGCCATCCATCTGCGGATCGATCGGGTTGAAGCCGCCCAAGTCGGGCAGCAATCCGCCGCCACAGTGCACATCCATCTCTCGCACGGCGTTGCCGTGGTAGACGATATGAACATCGCCCGCGACGCCCGCGAGCACGTCGGTGATCGGCTGAATGAACCATCCGTCCTGCACATTGTCGTGAAGGAGAATCGAAGCGGAAAGACCGTTATCGATGGATGCCGCGACGACGCTGCCGGGCATTTCGATGACACGGCCGCGCCACGTCTTCGGGGCCGGGGGCTCGATCTCAACAAGTTGACCCGAACCATCGTCGATGAAGACCTTGAAGTTCGCTGCCCGCGACGAGAACGGGGCGAGTTCGAGGGTGTACAGCCCGCCATCGAGAATGACAGGCACCAGCACGCGCCCGTTGGTATGCGGGGTGATGGTCAGCGACTGAAGGCCAAGTGCGTTGAGGCCGAGTTGGTTGCCGAGGAATATGTCGGAGCTTTCGACACCTGCCACGACTGTGGGGGGGAACTGTGCAAGCAGGGTTTGTGCAAATCCTGCTCCCACGCCTGCACGAACGACCTGGGCTCCATCCGCTGCGGTTCCAACGATGCTCCCGTCGATGGTCGAGAGGACAGCGAGTCGGTGCGAGTCGGAGGCGTCGATGCCCCAATGGACAACCAGTGTGTTGTCAATGAAATTGGACTGAAGGCGTTCGAATGTGCTCGGTGGAATCGGGTCCGGGCCGGCCGCGAGCGTTGCGGGACCGGCCAGGGCAAGAAGGCCGCATGCAGCGAGCATCTTTCCTAGCGATCTGATGTTTCCCATTCGTGCATCCTCAAAATCTAAACAGGCGGGACGTGCGTCAGTCGGGCATCGACCCGACTCGAAGCACGTCCAAACCTGTTGGTATATGAACTCTGTTGATGGCGGGGTAAGAATCCCCCCGCCGGTATGAAACTCCAATCAGGGGCAACCTTGGCTGAAAAGATCGAGATAAATCTGAACGTCGAAGAAGTTGTACATAGAGTCGCCGTTCATATCCGCCGAGGGGTTCTGGGCGGCGAAGGCGTCGAGGAAATGCTGAATATCGAAGAAGTTGAGTTCGCCGTCACCATTGCGATCGGCGGGACAGGGCGGATTCACGGCGTTGATGGTGAGTTGGACCTGATCCTCGCCGCTGAGGCCTCCGGCATCGATGACCGAAGCCGTGATGGTGTGTGCGCCAGGTGAGAGGAGGGTGTACTGGAAGAACGCGCCGTTGCCGAATGCCCCGTCAATGTTGGACGTCCAGACGAGGTTTGCAGCAACGTTTCCATCCTGAGGGTCAGAGGCGAGGGCGGAGAAGAAAACGGGGCTGCCTTCGTTGTAAACGCTGTTGGCCTGAGGAGTGGTGATGAAGACGGTGGGCGGATCATTGGGCGGTGGCGAACCGTCGTCGATGCACCAGCGATTGCTGGCGAAGTTGGTGATGCCGGTGGCTTCGGGGACACTGAAGTTCGGCAGTCCGATCCCGCCGCAGCCGCCGAGGCTGGCGCACATGATCCGGCAGGTGCTTCCAGAGCAGTGTGGCGCGCTGAGGTTGTGACCGACTTCGTGCGCGGTCAGCGCAGTGCGCTGTGCGAAGTTGGTGGTGAAGCGTGAGCGGCTGACTCCGTAGCCGTTGCTGATGCTGCAGACACCCTGGAGCCAGGCGATTCCGAGGACGCCGCCCATGTTGCGACCGGTCATGAGGTGAGCCAGATCGCGGTGAATGCTCTGGTGGTTCTGAATCCATTGAGTGCCGAACTGACCGAGGAGCTGTTCTGCGTTGCTTGTTGTATAGGGGTTGCCGGCGCTTGATGTGCGAACGATGATCTGTGTGGTGACGAATGTGATGCCGCAGTCACGCTCATAGACGACAATCATGCCGTTCTGAACGTTTTCGATGTCGGCGATGGTGTTGTTGAGGTTGCTGCCGTTCTGCTGATAGAACTGGAAATCGCCGTCGTACGCCATTTCCACGATGAGATGACCGCCGCCGCGCAGGGCGTTCTGATTTGGTTCGATGGGGTTGAAGAGCATTCCATCGTGAGGGAGTGCTCCGCCGCACTCGTGCCCGTGCGAAACAGACGCCAGGCCGTGGTAGACGATGTGCGCATTGGCGGGATTGCCGGTAAGGGTTTCGGAGAGGGGCTGGATGAACCATCCGTCCTGAACGTTATCGTGAAGCAGAATCGAGGCCGTCATTGCCGAGCCGTCGATCGAAGCAGCAACCATACTGCCGGGCATTTCGACGACTCGACCTCGCCATGTTTTGGGAGCGGGAGGATCGACCTCGACGAGTTGGCCGCTGCCGTCATCGACAAGAACTTTGAAGTTCGGTGCTCGCGACGAGAACGGGGCGAGTTCGAGCGTATAGAGCCCACCATCGAGCAGGACAGGCACGAGCACGCGCTGAGGCCCGGTCGGAACGATCGTCAATGACTGGAGTTCGAACGTGCTGATGTCGTACTGCTCGCCGAGGAAGATATCGGTATTTTGAATGGAGACGATAACAGTGGGCTGCACCTGATTGAGAACGGCATGCGCAGCGGCGAGTCCATGGCTGACGCGGATGACATCAGTACCGTTGGCGCCCGAAGCGACGACCTGTCCACCGATAGAGTCCAGAATGTCCTGACGTGCTGCAACCGAGGCATCAATGCCCCAATAGACCACAAGCGTGTCATCCATGAATGTCGAGCGGAGGTTGTCAATGGATCCGGCGGGTATCGGGTTTGGGTTTGCGGCCAGACTCATTGTGCCTGCGATAGCAAGCAGACCACACGCTGCGACCAGTGCGTCAATTCTCATCGTGAACTCCAAGAAAAACCATGACCCCTTCGCGATTGAAAAGGCGCGACAGCAGCACTCCTTGAATGCGGGAACACAGCTGAACTTCTCCCCGGCTGCCTGGGATCGAAAGGCAGCCCCCTTCATGAACTGTCAAAAGCGACATGGCTCCCCTCTGAGCCAAGCAGCAACCCTACTAAAGCCGAGGGCGGCGAATGCGCGCTGGCGTTCCTTTACCTAAGTACATAATCTAATGGATCTTGAACGTCGATGCAAGGCGGAAATTGCGGCGAAAATACCCTATCGCATACTGACATAGGGATAACGTTCGCAGTATGTTCGCATATTTATGCCTTTGACGTGCAAAATTTTGAAGGGAAGCGAGACAGCAACTTTTTATCAAGGGTTCGGTACAACGACATCCATCCACACCGGAAAGTGGTCGCTCGGACGTTGTCCGTCGGACCAGCGCCAGATCCCGCTTCGGAGTACCCGAAGGCTCGATGACGGGAGGATGTAGTCCACTCTCAGTCGAAAGTGGGCGGTGTCGTGTGGTTCGAGGCCTTCGATGGCGAAATCGCTCGTGGGGGTGTTCTGGCTGTTGATCGCGGGGTTGTCGAGCAGGAACTGGCGCATCGGGTTGCGGTACGAGTTGCCCTTATCGGGGTCGGCGTTGAGATCGCCAAGGATGACGAATGATGAGCCTTGCCGAAGTCCGCCGCGGCGAGCCTCATCGTCGACGATGTAGTCGGCGTTGAGGATGTAGTCGGCCCAGAAACGGATCTCGTCGTGGTTGCGTTTGCGGTTGCGGAGTTCATCGCCATCGAATGCGGGTGGAGTCGGGTGGCTGGCAAGGAAGTGCACGATTGTGCCGTTGGGCATTTTGACTGGCACGTCCCAGTGACTCTTGGAACTCAGACGGAAGAGTTCGAGGGCTTCTTCTTCATACCACATTGATTCTTCTTCGTCCGTGCCGAGTGTGGGCAAGAGTGCATTGGGCATGCCCATCCACGGAAAGAGGCGAAACGTGCGGACGCGATCTTCGACGATATCGAGGCGTTCATCGACCAGAATGGCCATGCCATATTGCCCCGGAAACTCTCCCCAGCCCCATGCATCGCCGGCGTAGGCCCGCGCTTCGTCGGAGGCTGAGTGATGTGTGCCGTCGGGCTTGGCGGTGCGTGGTGCGGGGAAGCTGCTCACGACTTCGCCGCTGCGGTCGAGATCGAACCCGCTGGGCATGCCGGTGTTGGTGCGGGCGGTGAAGACGCGGTAACGGATTGGTTCGAGGCCTTGGCGCTGCGCGACAGCGATGTAACGCTCGGCGAACTGCTCGGCAGTCCACGAGCCGGTGGTTTCACGTCCGTAATCGTCGGGGGCTGCGAATGCGATTTCGTTCAGGAGGATCACGCTGGGGCGAATGCGCTGAATGGTCTCGGCGAGTTGTCGCAGGCGATAGGTCGAGCCGTCGCCGATGTCGCTTGGGCGGACATCCTGAAGGTTGAACGTTGCGACACGAATAGCAACGGGGCGAGATTCTTCCTGTGCCGCCTCACTCGTCGCACCGAACCAGACGAGGGTGAGAACGGCGACGATGATCGAGGCGGAGAATCGGTGGCGCATGCTGTTCCTCTCGCGAAAAGTTGCGAGACTTTACGCATGCTGTGCGTGCGGCATTTATGCCTCGGCCAGAGTCTGCATGGTTCGCGGGCCGGCGATGCCATCGACACTGAGTCCGGGAGTCTTGCTTTGCCAGCGTCGAATGGCTCCGGTCGTGAGCACGCCACAGATGCCGTCGGCCTTGCCGCTGTCCATGCCTTGAGCATTGAGTTGAGTCTGGACCCATTCGACGATCGCGCCGCGCGAGCCGTGGGCGACCATATTTCGGCGTGCGGCCTGTTCGGTGGCATCATCCCATACGTTCGTGGTTGCCACGCCGAGGATCTTCTGCAGGTCCACGATCTTGCCGGTCGGAGCAGGTGGTGGCGGTGGTGGCGTCGGTTCGACGCCGTTGTAGGCGTTTTCGGCATTCTTGCGAAGCGACTCGGCGGCGGTGATCTGGTCGTCGAGTTCGGCTGGGGATATGAAAATGAGACTGTGTGGCAGGCGTGCATCCCAGCCTTTTGCTGTGCCCGTATAGCCCGGAAAGCGCCGAAATGACCTGCCCTCCATGACGATGTTCCACCAGCGTTTCTGAATGTCGGGAATGGTTGAGGGCGAGGGCAGCGGAGTGTCGTGCGACTTCTTGCGATCGCCAGCGGGATGGCGCAGGAACGTCTCGCAGAGTTCGAGCCAGTCGATCCATGTGTAGAACCCGAGGACGTTGAGATTCTTCGAGGCGAGATCGCGGTCCTCGTATGCTGCTCGGGTGACGGCAACACGCGGCGGGTCGGTGTGCCGCGTCATTGCCTTGATGACATACCAGTGGACCGATTTGGCGAGGTTGATCGCGTGCGTGTGAAGCGTGTTGATCTCCTCTTCGTGCGGCCACTCGTAGTCCTTGGCGAGCAGAGAGTGCGAGCCGACCCGAAAGCGCCCGAGATGCTCTTCGATGATGCGACGAACGGCGCGGTCGAAGGGCTCGCGGATTCGGTCTTCGATGGCGTCGCCGATGTTCTCGACAATCCACTTGGCAGCCCCGAGCGGAAGTTCGGAAACCATCCACTTGAAGAACTCCCACGGATACATGAGTCGTTCGTGCATCTCGGCGAGCAGAATCAGAGCATCGGCGACGGTCAGCGACGAGCCGGGGACATCGGCTGCGAGCGCGAGCACGGTGTCGAAGAACGCGTCCTTGACCTCCTTTGCTTCCGGCGGGATCTCGTGCATGACAAAGCGTGCGGCGTCGCGCACCGCGGCATCGACGCTCGGGTCGCCGCCCGAGACGATGCTGCTCAGCGCAGCTTCGACGGTGGCGCGGGTCTTTGGGCCGTTCTTGATCTTGCGGACAAGTTCGACCATGAGGCGGCCGAGCTTCGTACCGTGGCCGTGCACGCCTGGGGGTTCGGGAGCCCGGTCAAGGTGGGCTTCGACGCGCAGGCCGAGTTCCTGGGCGACGTGCGCCAGAGAGTGCAGCGTGTCCCACGAGTCGAAATAGCCGGTGACGACGTTGGTCTCGCTGAACGGCGAGCCGATCGACTCATCGGGATTGAGTTTGGCAAGTCGATTCTCAAAGATTTTCTTGGAGTGCTCATCCTTGAGAGTGCGCGCCCGGGCGTGCATGGCGTGTTCGACGAAGTTGCTGTGTGCGAAGAAGTCTTCCAGGGCATGCACAGCGTGGCCCAGGCGAGCAAGACCCATGTTCCACTCGAGGTTCGCGTCGGCATCGGGCCACGCCTGACCTTTGGGCGAAAAGGTCCGCTGAGCCCAGTCGCGGTCGATTTTGGCCAGCAGTCCGGCGGCGATCTGGATGTCCTCGATGAGGTAGTCGTAGAGGTGTGGGCTCAGGGGCCGAGAGCCGGTGCCGTGCTTGTCGGCCGAGCGAGTGGCCTGCTCCTGCGCGGTGACGGCAAACTGCGGATAGCGGTCGAGGTGTTCGTGCGGATAGTACTGGGTGTAGGAAGAGTCGAAGACATGCTTGTAGGCCTTGTAGTCCATGCGTGCCGGGCCGTGGCGATGTTCAGGATGGACGAACTTGTCGTAGCCCATGACGAAGAAGGCCTTGCGCATCATCCCCGCAACCTGGCTGTCCTGCCCACCATCGAGCGCGCTGGCGGCGGCCTTGATCTCGCCCAGAAACTTCGTGAGCGGAACCGTGAGGTTGTTCCTGATCCAGCCGGGCGAGTTCAGGATCTCGAGCGACATGATGGCCTTGACCGCGCCATCGACACCTTCGCGTACGCCGTTGGCGACATTGGTATACGGCTGCGGATCGACCGCCTGCTGCACATCGGTGATCCAGTTGCCCAGGTAGAACGCGCCGGTGCGCCAGCCGGGCTTCCTGGCGCGAACGAGCGCTGCGGTGATGAGCGGGAGCCCGGCCTGATCGGCGCATTCGTGATGTCCGTGTGTGTCCATGCGGGTGTTCCGATCAGGATCCGTGCGCGTCGCGGATCTTCTGCAGTGTGGCGTGGCTGACGTTGTCCTCGGGTTCCAGGCCGCTGGTGGTGAGGAAGGTGTTGATCGCGCGCCAAAGGGCGTCGCTCCACTGGCCGTCTTCGCGGCCTTCGTAGTAGCCGAGGCTGCCCAGGCGTTGCTGCGTCCCCAGCACGGTATCGTGCGGGGCGAGATGGCCGAGTTCGATCATCTGAATCGTCTTGTTTTCGTCGGTGCCGACGCGAAGCAGGCCGGCGCGTGCGCCGGGCTCGATCGTGATGGTGATGCGGCCTTCGTCGTCAGTCTGGCCTTCGAGAAGCTTTGAGTCGAGTTCGAGTTCATAAGGTTCGCCCGCGCGGGGCTCGCCGTCGCGCATCATCTGAAGTTTGAGCACTGCGGGCACGCCCTTACGGCGGAAGCGGTGGCGCTGCTCGGTCGCGCCCGATTCCTCGCCCGGCTCGATGGGGGGGATGACGAGTCGGTCGCCGGGCAGGATGACCATGGCGTCGGAGCGTGCCGAGCGGACCGGGGCGTTGTCGCGGTGGTTCCAGATTCTTTGCCAGAAGTGCCCGCTGGCTTCAGCGATGCTCAGGAGGCACTCGCCCTGCCGCACGACATAGGGACCGCTCCCGACGGGTGACTGGTCGCGGAAGGCGGATGGAGTTGCATGAGATTCGGGCACGATCGGCTCCGGGCTTGACGCGAGGCGAGGCGTTTGGCGGGAGGGTGGAGGCACGAGCCGGCAATCGGGCCGGCCGCCACCGGTCCCAGTCTGTCAGCGTGAGAAAAAGGCATCGCTCACGCCGCAATGAACCTTGGGCGGGATCATACCATTGACGCGGATGGTTTCGAGGTTCGTGTCGTGTGTTCGATGTCTGTCCCGGTAGCTCAGCTGGATAGAGCAGCGGACTTCTAAGGGCTGAACGCGGCGTGTAGCCGTAGCCCCAGGTGTTGTAAACGCCGTATTCCAAAGGGATTTCTGATCGGTCCCTCTGTAGCCGCAAGTAGCGGTATGGAGGGACCGACCTTACCAAGGCCCTTGGTAAGGGAATCGGAGGTCCGATATGGAGCGTCGCGTTTACCTGACGGAAGAGGCGTTGAAGCGGTGCCGCGCGGAGGCGGTCAAGGCGGGCGGGCCGGTGGTCTTCACCGATGACCGGCTCCGGGGCTTCCTGTTCAAGGCCAACGGGGAGGCGGGGACGTGGTACGTCCAACGCGAAGTCGGCGGGAAGTCCGTCCGGCTGGCCCTGGGGCGGGCCGGGGGCAAGCGGACGGCCTCCGACTTCCGCGACTTGGCGGAGAAGGTCCGGGGCGAACTGGGGGAAGCGAACAAGGCGGCCAAGGCCGGGGATGAAGCGGAGGCCGCCCGGATCGTCGCCCGCATTCGGGAACGGCTGGAGCGGGACGGAGCGCCCGCCCGTCCCAACGCCCGCGCCGACGCTCCCCAGGCGGCCCAGGCGGACGCCCAGGGGATGGACGCTCCGGTGGCCCAGGTGAACGGGGAGGCGGGCCACGCGATGACAGAGGCGGAGGCGGAGGAAGCCGAATGGCGGGCGTTGACGCTCGCCCAGGCGATGGATGAACACTTCGCCTACATGCGCCGCCGCAAGCGCGCCCGCTCCGTCCCGTCCATGAAGGCGGAAATGGAACGCTACCTGGGCGAGTGGATGGACCGGCCCATTTCGACCCTGACGCGCAAAGAGGCGATGAAGCGCCACGCCCAGGTGTGTGATGACCACGGCGGGACCGTGGCGAACAAGTCATTCCGCAACCTTCGCGCCGTCTGGAACACGGCGGCGGGCAAGCGGGAAGCCGACGAGAACTACGGGGCCGTGAACCCCGTTCGGCGCTTCGCCAAGGTGTGGCATGAGGAAGCGAAGGGCCAACCCATCGAATGGGAAGCGCTCCCGGAGTGGGCCGCGTCCGTCAACGGGATTCGGAACTCCGTCCGGTGCGATTGGTACTGGTTCGTCCTGTTGACAGCGCTTCGGAGCCTTGACGCGCGGACGCTCCGTTGGGATGAAGTGAACCTGACGGACAAGGCGGGGTGGTACGTCAACGCCGAAGGCGAGCGCGTGGCGCTCCCGCCGAAGTCGATTCACCGGCCATGCCCAAAGGGTGGCGAGCGCAAGGCGTTCACGGTCCCCCTGTCCGCTCCGGCGGTCGAAATCCTGAAGCGCCGCAAAGCGGAGAATCCGGCGCTGTTCGGCGACGATCAAGGGTGGGTCTTCCCGACGCGGGACAAGTCGGGAGCCGTGGTCCACCTGTCGGAGCCGAAGCAACAGGACTACATGCGGGACGCGGACGGGCGAATCCTCCGCTTCAAGCGGAACGCGGCGGGCGCGTGGGCGGTTGACCCCAAAGGCCAGCCCCGGAAGTTCACGGCGCTTGCGAACCCCCACCGGCTCCGCCACACCTTCGCCAGTACCGCCGATGAAGAGGGTGTCAACGTGTCGGAGCGCGTGTTGAAGGCGTTGCTGAACCACACTCCCGAAAGCGCCAACGTAACGGATCGGTACCGGAAGCCCAGCATGGACGCGATGCGGGCCGCAACGGAGAAGGTGTCCGCGTTCCTCATCCGCAAGGCCGGGGCGGTCCCCGCCGCTACGAACCCGGCGGGCCGAATCGTCCGGGGAGCGGACGCCCAGGGGGAGCGGCGACAGGCCAGCGCGTAGAATGGTCCCACCTGTCCCCGTGGCGCAACTGGATAGCGCTCCCGTCTTCTAAATGGGTGGTTGCTGGTTCGAGTCCAGCCGGGGACGCTTGCAAAGGAAACGACGATGGACGAACGACAAGCCGAAGCGTTGGCGAAAGTGATGGGCGGGGAGGCGTGGCAGAGCGGGGGCGGTATCTACGTCGTCGCGCTCCGACGCCCGGACGGTTCAATCGTCGTCTTCTCGGATGACCTTGTGGCCGAGTATCCCGACGATGAAGCATTCGACGCGGCCCAACCGTCCGCGTCCATCATGCTCCGCGATGACCCGACAGAGTATTGGGTCATTCAGGATGAAGAGGGAGGCGTTATGCTCGCGGACCCGGACCACGGGCGCGGGTGGCCCAGTGAAGAGGAAGCGGAGCATGAGGCGCGCGGCATCGCGTCCCGTACCGGGTTGAAGACGTGGGCGCGGCGTCAACGCTTGGAAGACACCATCCCGACCAAGGCCTAGCGAGTGCGGGATCAGGCCCCGTTCAATCGCTCCAAGATTCGTTGGCAGAAGACGGCGCGATCGGGAGGCGTGCGATACAGCGCGCCCGTCATTAGGCTGTTGTGACTTGTGCCGATGGCGCGTGTGAACGTCAAACGCCGATGCGGCGCTCCCCGGTCGGGATCATCTTGGAAATCGTACAGCATGAATACAACATTGCTCGTGCCCGCCTTCGGGTCCAGTTCATCGAACGGGATATAGTGGCGGAACTGGGCGTATAGCGGTTCCTGTAGGACGGAAACGATCTTGCTCCCCCAGTGGTGGTGATAGAAGCCCTTCGATATCAGTTGCGAAACGTACCGCTTGCGGACGTTGGCCCAGTTGAGGCCGTAACTGATCTTTCCCTCTACCTGCGCGTTGCCCAACAGCGCTTGATACGCGGGTTCGACGCTCCCCGTGATATCAACCGCCTGCAACTCCACACTAACGAATGAACGGACGGTGTTCGTCGCGTCGATATCCGCAATCACCAAGTCCACCATCCCGAAGCCCTTCATTTGGACTTCGTAGGCGACTTGCGGCGCTGTTGGGGGCGTGCCCGCCCAGCAATGCGCCAGCACGTCCGCCACCAAGTCCGCCTGATAGAACCGCTTCGGACAAACGCAATGCTGGATCGTCTTCCGGTAGATGCTGCACACCGGGTACGAACCCTGCATCCTTTGACTTCGCTTGGTGCAAACCGAGTTGATGAAGGGGCACTGATACCCAGCGTTTACTGGGTTTCGCATTTGGTCCGCTGGTTCACCGAGAACTTCGGCGATGATCGTGAGCGGGTCACGAGACAAGTTCTACCGTGCCCTTCTCGGTCGCGGGTTCCTTCAACATTTCCGCGACCGACTGCGCAACGGCGCGGGCGAGCAACGGAGGAACAGCGTTTCCAACTTGCCGGAACTGATCGACCCGCGAGCCGTTGAAACGGAACCGATCAGGGAACGACTGACAGCGCGCCGCTTCACGAACCGTAAGCGTGCGCTCCTGTGTTGGATGAATGAACGCCCCCCAGTGCAAATCGCATTTGGTTAGAATGGTCGATGCAAGGCCGGTCTTCTCCAGCCGACCGTAGCGTTTGGTGTGGTCGCTACGGCGAGCGGCCTTCATGCCCGCCGGTAGCAGGTTGCGCGGGATATCGCGCCAACTTCCGCCCGGAGGGATGTGCTTCAGACGTTGTATGTTGATCGGCGCGAGATACGGCGCAACGTGGTTATACAACTTGCGGGAGTACCGGCGCATGACGCGCTGATAGTCCGACTTCGCGGGTGAGCCGTAGTCGCAGACTTCTTCGCCTTCCTCAATCGACAACTTCGGTAGGTCACTGATTGCGTCCCACACTGTCACAAACGGTTCTCGCCCAGGTTCACCGAAGAGGGAACTGGCATCCTTCCCGTAGTGCGTCGGCTGGGGCCACTGAATCGCGTCCCCGTCCCGGACACCGACAAAGAAGATGCGGCGGCGCTCTTGCGGGACTCCGTACTCTTCAGCCTTCAGAATCCGATGCTCGACGGTGTAGCCCAGGTCCTTCAACGCGGAGTGGATTTCTTCAACTGCGCGGCCCTCTTCAATGCTGGTGATACCCGTCACGTTCTCCATGACAACGGCGCGGGGCAACAGCCCTTTGACGATGCGCAGGTACTCACGGAACATGCCAGATCGTTCATCGTGCATCCCGCGCTGATGGTTGTAGACGCTGAAGGCTTGGCACGGCGGCCCGCCAACCAGTACGTCCAGTTCCCCGCGCTTCAGCCCGGCGAACTCCAGCATCTTCGCATTGCTGATGTCCTGAATCGGCCCAGGGATGAACTTCGCTTCGGGGAAGGCCGCGCTGAAAGTCTCACCGGCGGATTGGTCGAAATCGTTGGCGACGAGGCATTGGAACCCGGCCTGTCGAAAGCCCTCCGCCAGTCCGCCCGCTCCGGCGAACAGGTCAATCGCGGTAAACGGGATGGTTCCAGCCACGGCTTACCTCATCGGTCGGTGCGCCATGATAGGCACCACTAGTCGCCCACGTCCCAGGACAGACCGCTACAGGCGGTACTGTACGATGCCCTAACGGGCCTGTCAACCCCGTTGAAGGGCGGGAAGGCGGTTCGTGGGACGAGTGTAGCCGAATCGGTTGCCGCGTGTGGCCCCTACCCGTTCGCCCGCATCCGTTGGACCACGGGCGACGCTTCGCCCAGGGAGGCGGCCACGGTGTCCAGGCCGCGCATGGCGGCCTGGGCCGGGAGCATCGGGCCGATGCGCCGGACGGCCCGACGAACGGCGCGGGGGAAGCCCACGTCGGCGGGTTCGGAGTAGACACCTGGGGCGCATTCGTAGGACGCGGCGTAAAGGATGACGTGGTGACACTCCGCCAGCGCGAGGAAGCCCAGGACGGCGGCCTTGACGCTCGCGGCGTGGTCCGCCCAGTCGCCTTCGGCGGCCTCCACCTGGGTGCGAACGGACTTGACGGCGCGGCGGGCGACTTCCCGGCGCACGGCGGAGAGAACGGCGGACGCGCGGGCGTCCCAGAGTTGATTGGTCATACGAACCCCTTTCCACGGTGGCGGTACTTTGCGCGGGCGTGGTCGGCGGCCACGCTCCCGAACTTCGCTTCATATTGGAGTTGGGCAGTGAACGAATGCGACGGGGAGCGCGGATCAAACATGGCATCCGCGCCGGAAGCGTCGGTGTTGAGGAATCCCGCGCCGCGTGCGCCAGCGCCGACAGACGTAGGCCAGTACCGCCCCTTCACCTGGGCCATCAACTCGCCATGAATCCACGCGGCGGGCGCTTGGCCCGGAATCGTGTCTTTCGCGTCGGCCTTGGTCACGACTTCGCCCCGTTCGTTGACGGTGAAGAGTGGGGTAGCGCGGAGCATCGCGTCTTCCATGAACTCCGGCTTGACGCCCGAAGCCTCCAGCGCGGAGCGGATCGCCCCCGACACCTTCTCCGACGCCCATGCCGATTGGATGGATTCGGCGCGGGCCTTGGTTTCGGACAGTTCCTTGGACACGTTGCCCAGGGCGGACAGGACGGACGCGGGGTCCGCATCGTCGCCCAGGGCCAGCGCCTTGCGGACGCTTCCCGCGAACTCGCGGAGTTGGGCCAGTTCATCGACCGGCGGCGCGGCGTTGGGGTCGGTGTCCGCCATTAGACCGCGCTCCCTTCCAGGTTCCGCAATGCGGCCTCCGCGCGGGCGTGGGGATCGGAACCCCGGCCCACAAGTCGGCCCCAGGTGCGTTCGGTGGCATCGCCAGCGCGGGCGAGCGTTTCACCCAGGCGGATCAACGCATCCCGGCGGTTGGCGGCCTGGGGCGCGAACTTCCGCTCCGCGTCCATCCGCAAGCCTTCCAAGTCGCCACGGGACAAGCCCGACGCGAGCGGGGAGGCGGACAGGACAGAGGCCACGGCTTCCACGTCCCCTTCATTGATCGCGGCGCGGAGCGCGTCAAGGCGAGCCGTCTTCGGCATGGTGTGCAACACGCGACGGATGGAGTCGGCCCGCATGGAGTGAACCACCGATGACCGATGCTCCGGGAGTTGGAGCGCGGCGGAGATTTCATCCTCCGCCTTCGCCCGATGCTTGGCGATGGACTCCATCGCCGTTGCCACCGTCTGGCGAGCGTCGGACAGCGCCTTGTCCGCTCCGGCGCGGAGTCGGCGTTCCTGGGCGGAGTCGATGCGCGTGGCCTTCAACGCCCGATCCGCTTCCGACAGCGCGGCGGACTTGGTGTAGAGGGTTTCCATCGACGCCCAGGCTTTGTTGAACGCATCGTCGATGATCGGTTGGCCCTGGGTGTCAACGCCCAGGATGAAGGCGTCCCGCATCGGCGCGAGATTGTCAACGTGAACCGATACCGGAATGTCGGTGTTGATCGGTGGCGGGGTGTTTGGTTCCATGATTGGGTATCCGAACTCGGCTTTGCGAAACCCGCCGGGGGCCAGTACGAAACCCCGGCGAGTGAGCGGACCCGACAACAAGCCGGGTCGAAACCGGGTCGGTCGCCTTTCGACGGCGGCCCGGTGAACGTCTGAAACTCCGGCGGCCCACGCCAATGAGCGCCGGAGGGATCGCGCGGGGATGCCGCCGCGCTAAACCGCCGGTGCGCCACCTTTCGGTGACGTGGCGGGACTCTGCGACGGCCCCGGAGATCGTGAGGCCGTCGCGGTCTTCATTCGCTCCGCGACGGCGCGGGGCATGGAGTGTGAGCAGTTCATCGGAGCGCCGACAGCAACCCGGAGCATCAAGGCGCGGTACACGTCGGCGCTGTCGGCTTCGCCAACGTGCGGACAGTCGGATTCCGCGTCTTCGCACCCCGCCGCATCAATCCAGGTGTGGCAGTGTTCGCACCGAAGCCAACCGTTCGCGGCGCACACAAGCCGGGCCTTCGCCCGATGACGCTTGGCCGCGTCGATGCAATGCGCCGGAGTCGGACGCCCGACGCCCTGGGCATGCGCCGTGCGGATCGCGTCGATGATCGCGGCGGCCACGCGGGGTTCCATCGCGTCCGCGACCATACACGCTTCGGGTGTGAGTGTGTTACTACTTTGCATCCTGATATAGTTTACGCTTCGGTGTCGGATCGGGCAATGACACAGAGTTATGTAACGCTTTGTATTCTTATGTATTCTTATGTTCATTGTCCGCCAGCAACGTGCGCGGCGCTCCCCGGCTCCGTTGAACGGCGGCCTTCCAGCCGTCTACGTCAAGCGGGATCGGCGCGACGATGACGGCCCACGGCGTTTCGTGAATGCGGATACTCTGGAGCCGTTCAAGTTCGGCCTCTTCCTGGGCGGTCAAGCCGAGAGTCTTCGCCTTCAGGCCCAGGAAGTTCACGCGCTGGCGGTAGGTGTGTGCGGCGTTCATGCTTGGCCTCCAGGCGGGAGCGCGGGCGGTTCGCGTCGGGACTCTTCCATCTTGACGATCAATCGCATAAGCGTGGTGCGTTCCTCCGGCTCCAGCGCCTCCAGAGCCTCAACATTGATGACGTACCCGGAGGGAGCGTTCACGGTGAGGTGGGCGTGCGCGTGGTTCACCTGTCCGGCCACGTCAAGGCGCTTCCGATCCGCGTAGGTGTCGGGGTCATGCGAACCCAGCAACTTCAACAGCGCGTGAAGTTTGTTCCGACGATCAACGCGGGTCCGCGTCAAGGCTCCCGTCTTCGCGTCGAAATCCTGGGTCACGTCGCCCGGTCCAAGCGCGATGCGCTCCACTTCATCTTCCAAAGCGGACAGCAAGCGGTCCCGGCGTTCCTGGGCCGCGTTGTCAAGCAACGCGCGAAGGTCCGGGCGCTTGTCAAGGAAGGCCGCGAGCGTGCGCCGACGCGCGGGGCGTTCGTACACGGCGTAGGGCTTCGCTTCGGTGGTGGTTTCACCCTGGGCGAACGTGGTGTAGACGGCGGCCCATCCGCCCTTGCTGGCGGCCTCCATGAGCCGGTCAAACATGGCGGCGCTGACAGGTGAACCGCGCGTCGGGGCGAGCGGGAGGCCGTTGGGATCGGGGGTTGGGGGGTTCGTACTCATATCTAGTAAACACCTAACAAACTGCGATGCGGGTTTGGGCCGGGAATATGGGGGCGGATGGGTCCCCGCGTCCGAGAATCTGCGCTTTTATGGGACACCCCCTCCCAGGCCCTACAACCCCTACAGCCGTCACACCTTCTCCAGGTTGACAGGTCAGGGTCCGGTAACGATGGGTGCGGCGGAGGCCGGGGACCAAGTAGGTTGCAGGGATACGGCCCTGGGACCACGGGAGCGGGGTTCCTATGGGACGGAGGCCCGTTGGTAAGGATTCGGAGCGCGTTGGTAAGGCCGGTCGGCGGGCCGGGGAGCCTGGGGCGGACGCCCGATAACGCGGGAAAGGTCCGATACGGGCGCGCAAGGGGTTATCGGGCGGCGCGGGCGACGCGCGGGGTGAATCCTCGGACCCCGCTCCATGCTCCATGACCCATCGCCCAGATGCGTCAGGGGATGGGTCATGCGATTCAGCATGGAGCCGTAGGGGTGCGGCATGTAGAGCATTGGAAGACTGACTCTTCTGACTCTTCTGACTCTTATAAAGAGAATCAGAATGTCCAGAGAGTGCGCCGACTACCCAGGGTGTGAAGTGCGCCAGGATTCCCGACTTCGCTCCGAATGCGTCAGAAGCGTCAGAAGAGTCAGGTTCTCCGTATCGGTATGTAGTCGCGTGTATCAGAATGGACGTTCTCCTGACTCTTCCCCCTGGGCGGATGGGTCAGGCTCGCCCCATGAGTCAGTGACCGGGGCCGCCCAGTCCGGCCCGGTACCTTCCGGCCACTCATGCGGCCCGTACTTCGCATCCCAGGCCGCCCGCAACTCGCCCAGGGGAGGGAAGGTCCACCCTCGGGCATGATCCCACCGGCGGCGTGTGCAACCCCAGGCCGCCAGCGCCGCCCCCAACCGCTTGTCACTCCAGTCCCGGAGCCGGGGAACGGATCGGCGGGCGAGCGTGTAGAGGCCGAAGGACGTGGTGGGGTAGGTGTCCCGGTCGGACGAATACACCTCCCGACTCTGCCCCACGGCCAGAGCCGACGCGGGCAAGGCCCCGTCCTCCAGCATGGACAGCAACCATTCATCCTCTGGCGGGAGGCTCCGCAACTTCTGATCCCGCAGGGCCGCCGTGTCAGGCTTGGCCCGCACATTGAAGCCGGAGAGATCAAGGGCCAAGAGATCATGGAGCATGGCTTCAAGGCCGCCGTGGTCCATCTCTTCCTGAATGGCCTTGAAGTAGGCGTGGTCATTCGCGCGGGCGTCGGACACGTCCAACACGAAATAGCGGCGGTCGTCGGCCTCCGCCGGGACTACCCACTTCTCATTGGAGGCCATGAGCAGGTGAACACAGTTCGGTGACGGCGAAGCGTCCACGCCCTTCTGTTCGATCATCAACACCGGCTCCGTCACCAAGGTCTTCAAGATGCGAGCGTGGCGGGGATCACCGGCGTAGAAGGCTTCATCCGCGAAGACGAACGAACAGTCCCGGAGGTGGGCGTTGAAGTTGCCCACCAAGTGGGTTGGGTTGGAGATTGAGATACCGTGTCGGCCCATGATGCGGCGGAGGTTGTGTCCGACGATGGACTTCCCGGTACCCTGACCGCCCCGCATGACAATGGCCGTGTGCCCAGGCTCGCCGGGCTTCTGGACCATCGTGGCGAGCCAGCCCAGGACGTAGCGGGAGTGGTCCGCGTTCCCCGCACACACGTTGTCCCGCAGGTGCGTAGCCATGCGAACCCACGAACCCGGCTTCGGGACAACTCCGAATGACTGCCAGAGGTTGTACGAACCCTCCACCACGCGGCCCGGTGCGTAGATGATGCCCGCGTATTCGCGTCGGTTCGGGTGCCGGAGCCACCATTCACCGGCGGGCATTTCGATATCACCGACCACGTTCCCCTTCTTGTCCTTCTTCTGGCCCAGGACCACGGTTCGATTCAGGTAGCGGTTCCGAAGGTCGGGGAAGGTGCTGAACTCCACCCGATGACGATGGAGCGTTTCGTCAAACACTTCCTCCATGACGCGACACTTCCCGCCCAGGCTCCCGATGACGGCGTGCCGGTCATTCATTTCGCGGAGCATCGGGTCAATGGCTTCATCTTCCGCTCGGCGGATTTGACGGAGGGCGTAGCGTTCCGCTCCCGATCCCTTCTCCAACACCGACTCCGACACCTTGAACTTCGGATCGGTGATGACCGAGTAGATGACCGGGTGCGAAACCCCCGACCGGATCAACTCGCAGCAAACCCAGAACAGCATCTCCGAACGGGAAGGGAAGTGTCCCGGTTCCTGGGGATTCTCGCCATTGACGATGTAGACCTTCACCTGATCGGAAACACCCTGCCCCAGTTCGTCAACGTGATTCAGACGCGGGGCATTGGTGGCAATGTCGATGGATTCGGACGGAGCCGAAGCGTTCACCTTCGCCTTCGGCGCGATCACCGACAACTTCCGCTCCAGTTCGTCGGGATCAATCAGACGATCATCCGCGAACGGGACAATCACCTTGACGGCCTGGGGTTCAAGGGGACGGCCCGCTTGTACCTTGCGGCGGTTCGGATGATTCAGGCCGCCGACAGGCCGCCAGACGTGGCAGAAGTCTTTGCACACGGGATCGGCTCCCGTGGCCTCTGTCAACATGACCGCGATTCGCTTCGCCTGGGCCGGTTCGATGGGCCGCGTGAACAGGTAGCGGCATTGGACCGATGGGGCCGGGAGGGTACTGGTTTCGAGTACCATCGTCGGCGGCATCGGGAGCCGAGTAGCCCACTCTCCCGCGTGCGGATCATTCTTGGAATCGAACTCCGCCACCACGCCCAGGACGGAAATGACTTCGGCCTCTCCGCCCTTCAAGCCGTCGCGTAGATCGGGCGTGAATACGGCCAGAGACAGGTACACATTCCGATGACGCTCCGCGCCCAGTGACACCATCGCATCGGCGAAGGTGTCAGGGTCGGAAGGGGAGCCGTGAATCACCTTGGGCATCAACGGAGCGGACCCGCAAGGGTCTTCTCCGAACCCCGTGGCAACCAGTTTGCCGGACGCGCCGTTGGCGAGCCGGGCGAGTAGCCGAACGTCGTCACGAATGGCGTTGGCGTCGAGTTGGCATCCGGTGTCCATGTTACCGCCCGCCCCCTTCCCGGCGTGCGGCCATGAACGCATCAAGGTCGGTGCGCTTGTAGCGGACAGCGCCGCCGCGCGAATCACTGACCTTGGAGTAGGGCGGCCCGAATCCCTCTGACCGGCCCTTGGACAGCCAATCGGCGCTCATGCCCGTGTAGACAGAGGCTTGGGCGGTATCCAGGTACTCGGGTTGGACGATGCCCCGGCGCGAAATCTCCGCGATGACGGCTTGGGCGACGGTGCGGGCGAAGTCGGCGGGAAGCGCCCCGCCGGGTGAAGCAACAGACATGACGGACGCTCCCAGGGGGCGCGATCCGTCAACGCATCGGGGCCGTCTTTACGATGGACGGTGGAACCACGAACGGACGAACGCGCCGAGTTGGGGCAGCAGTTCGCAGGTTCACAACTTCACACGTTCGCAGGTTCACAACTTCACAAGTTCATGGCCCCCGATCCGGTCTCCGCTTGCGCGGGTTGCGGACTCACAAGGGTGTGCCACCCATAGTTTACGCTTCTCGCGGGGGTCGGTCGAGGGGACCACTTCGCGCCGCGCGTCAGAGGCCGCCGCGTCCCTCACTCTACCCGTGGCCGGGAGGCCGTCAACCGACGCGACCACGGCCCCGTGGCCCGGCTCCACCTGGGCGAGCGTTACCGGGCCGGGTGGTGGGCCTGGGCGGGGACGATCCTTGCCAAGTTCCTTACCAAGGGGTGAACATGCTGGAAAGTGGCCTATTTCCCGTGTATTCTGTGCATATCCCTTTGGCCTTCTAATCCGCAGGTCGTTGGTTCGAATCCAACCCGGGATGTTTGGCTCGCTGTGGGGTTCACAGCCCTGCGGACGGTGTGTAATACGTCGGGGCCCCCGGTCCGACGGGCATGCCCAGCAGGAACACCCAGAGGTAGAACAGCGCCGTCCAGCCGATGATCAGCGCGATTGAATACGGCAGCATCGTCGCGATCATGGTGCCGATCCCCAGGTTCCGCTGATAGCGTGCCGCGACCGCGAGAATCAGCCCGAAGTACGACATCATCGGCGTGATGATGTTGGTCGTGCTGTCACCGATGCGGTAGGCGGCCTGAATAACCTCGGGGCTGTAGCCGACGGTCATGAGCATGGGCACGAAGATCGGGGCCGTGACCGCCCACTGAGCGCTGGCCGAGCCGAGCATCAGGTTCACGAAACAACACATCAGAATGAACGGCACGAAGACCAGCGGGTTGTCGAGTTTGAGCGCGATGAGAAGATCGGCCCCCGCGACCGCGAGGATCTGTCCGAGGCCCGAGTAGTTGAAGAACGCGACGAACTGTGCCGCGAAGAACACGAGCACGATGTACAGCCCCATCGATCGCATCGCGGCAGCCATGGCGTCGATGACATCGCGGTCGTTCTTCATCGTGCCCACGACGCGGCCATAGATGAACCCGGGGATGATGAAGAAGATCAGGATCATCGTCACGACGCTACGGAGCATGGGCCTGAAAGAGTCGGGCCCGCTCAGCGCCGGATCGGGGTCGCGCAGGACGCCCCAGCCCGGCAGGAATCTGGCCCACTCGAGCCATGCGTAGCGCGGGCCCGCGAGCACAAGGAAGCCGAGACAGATCAGCCCAACCGCCAGCCCCGCCAGCGCCAGCCCTTTCTTCTCGACGGCGCTGAGCTTCTCCATTGTCGCAGCGGGCTCGAGTGTGTCATCGGCGTCGGCGCGGTTGTAGGGGCCCAGACGCGGCTCGACGATCCACGCGGTCACGGCCCAGCCCACAGCCGTCACGAGCAACGTGCTGATGCTCATGAAGTACCAGTTGACCGCCGGGTGCACTTCGTAGGTCGGGTCGATGAGCCGGGCGGCCTCCTGCGTGATGCCGGCCAGCAGCGGATCGACGGTGCCGATGAGGATGTTGGCGCTGTACCCGCCACTGACCCCGGCAAACGACGCCGCCATCCCCGCCAGCGGGTGGCGTCCGAGGGCGTAGAACATCGCCATCGCCAGCGGAATGATCACGACGTAGCCCATCTCGCTGGCGGTGTTGCTCACGACGCTGGCGAAGACGACGACGACGGTGACGAGTTGCTTGGGGGCCGCCAGGATCAGCCCGCGAATGGCCGCCGAGAGCAGGCCCGACTTCTCGGCCACGCCCACGCCCAGCAGCGCCACGAGCACGGTCCCCAGCGGCACAAAGCCCGCGAAGTTGGCCACGAGATTCTGGCTCATCCAGCGGACGCCGTCGGCATCGAGCAGCGAGTTGGTCGTGAACATCGCGCCGGGCGCGGCACCCGGGCGGGGGTCGGCGACCGAAACCCCAAGCCAGGCGGCGATGGCGCTGGCGATCACGACCCCCAGCGCGAACAGGGCGAAGAGCGTCACCGGATGCGGCAGCAGGTTCCCGAGCCATTCGACGACGGCCAGAAAGCGCGCGATGGGCGAGCCATTCTTCGGCCTCGGCGGCGGCGGTGCATCGGGCGGCGCGTTCGTGGCAGAGGTGGTGGGCGGGTCAGACGCGCTCATGGCCGTGCAGGATAGCGACCCGGGCGGGGTGCTGCTGCGGGCGGGCGGGCATCCTTGACAGCAATGGCCTCCTGAACTTCGCGCGGCGGTTATGGGCCGGATCAGCGCAGAGTGTGCGTTTCGGACACTGTCGGTCGCGGCGGGTGCCGGCGGCGGAAGCGGGACTGCTTATGGCTTGTTCTCTGCCGCGTCATTGGTACCGAGGGCATAGACGCAGAGATCGGCAAAATCGACGTTGTTCTCTCGGGCGATGTCGTTGAGCCTTCGGAAACTGTCCTCAACATCCGGCGGCACGATGCCTCGCCGATACTCCCGCCACCAGATGAACTGTTCCTGCAAGCCTCGATATCCGCGTGGACCTTTGTGCAGATAGATTGCAATGGGAATCTTTCGGCCTTCGAAATCGAAGGGCACTGTGAACTTAATGAGGCCCCATCGTGGATCGGCCTTGTCACGGTCCGCGCTCCCGAGGGCGAAGACCCGGAAGTAGGCCGTGTCTTTCTCGGGTATGCCCGGCGGAATCACTCCTTTGACCGGCAGGATCGTCGTGCGTGCGATCAGGTCCTCCTGACCTTCAAATTCGGCCTGAACAGTCCAGCCTCGCCGCAGGAAGCGCTGCGCGTTTTCGTGATCACCTGCGTGCAGGGCGGCAGCGCCGGCTTCCCACCCGAGGTGCGTTGCCGCTCCTCGCAGGTACCAGTCCCACGGACGCTGGGCGATGATGGCGTCAAACATGACAAAGGCTTCGTCAGTCTGGCGAGCGGCGTCGGCCCGGTAGCCGAGGGTGTACAGGCTCACGACGCATGCCTTGATCTGGGCGAGCATCTGGTCTTGTTCACCCTGGGTTCGACTGGCCAGCGGTACGCCTCGGTAGGCCAGTTTCCAGAACTCGACCACGCGATGGTGTTCGTTGTTCCTTGTCCACGCCGATACAGTCGCGGCTGTCGCTCGTGCGAACCCATCGAGAAGTCGGACGCGATCTGACTCGTCAGCAGCGAGGAAGCGTTCGATGGTCAAGACGTTCAACTCTTCGAGCAACTGCCGCATCGGGTCATGGGCAGAGGCGTCGTTCAACTTTTCGAGGATGGTCCAGATGGAATCGCGGTTGAGCAATCTGAGCAGGTGTTCTGCAGAAGAGATGCGCAGTACTCCCAAAGCGCTTCGGGCCTCAGCCAGCGCTGCTTCGCGTGCTGTCTCACCAGCCCCTTCAGTTGTGTAGGCCCTGAAGCACGCTCCGAGTATTTCGGCTGCGACGATGCCTCTGGCTTCCTCGTTGCCGGCTGCGGCGGAGCGACGAAAGAGTGCGAGTGCGGCGTCCGGGTCAGCACTGCGGACCTCGGTGCCACGGTGGTAGTGGTACGCCGCCAGGTTCATAGCGTGCGTATCACCAAGCGCGATGGCCCGTTCGTACCAGACCAGAGCGGCCTCGGTGCTGGATATCACGCCTCCCCGGCCGTCGCGGGTGTATGTCCCAAGAGCGGCCATCGCTCCTTCATGCCCGAGTTCGGCTGCGGCAATATACAACCGCAGGGCAGCGGCATGGCTCTGCGGGAACCCGCCTTCGCCATCTTCGTGCATCAGAGCCAGGTTGAACAGGCCCGCGGCGCTGCCCGCATCGGCGGCCTGCTCGTACCACGCGCGGGCGGCGGGCTGATTCGGCTCCATGCCAATACCTTCCTGGATGGTCCGGCCGATGAGCACGGCGGCGGCCGCGTTGCCCGCTCGAGCCTCGCGCTCCCACAGGCGGCTGCGTAGCGGGGCGGTCTCGACAAAGAACGGCCGCGAGCCGGTGGTGCGGCGGGCCGCTTCGTAGGCTGCAAAGTCGGCCTCGATCTGGGCTGAGGCTGCCGGATCGGTGCTCAAATCGGGCACGGCGGCTTCGGCTGGGGCGCGCTGGCCGATGGTGGTGTGCGCAAGGAACCGCTCGTTGAGTTCGCGCTGGAGCACCGTCACGTCCTTCACGCTCGAGAGCACACTATCGAGCGTCCCCGCGATGGTGCCCGTGTCCTGCCTGATGGCGCCCGTATCGCCCCGGATCGCGCCCGTGTCCTGACGCAGGGCAGCGGTGTCATCCCGGATGGTGCCCGTGTCTGCTCGGATCGCCATCGTGTCATCGCGGATCGCGCGCGTCGTCTCTTCGAGCCTGGCCAGCTGGGCTGCGGTCGCGTCGAAGCGTTCGAGCACCGCGCGGGCGTGGCGTTCATCGGCGGCCGCGACGGTGTGGAGCAGATCTGACAGGGCGGGCAGGGCCGAGGCGTGGTCGGCGACGAGCGCGTGCAGGTCGGCGATGGCGGAGGCGATGTCAGCCGAGGCGGTCCCGGCCGACAGAGCGGCCAGCAGGCTCTGGGCGATGTCCAGTTGCATCGCCGCCCAGGCTTTTCCGCCCCGCTGGAAATCGCTCTTGAGGGCTTCTCGAAGCGTGATGCCCAGGTCGCGGCTGATGGCGGCGGCCGCCGCGTCGAGATCGGCCTCGCTCAGGGCGTGCAGGTTGGCCTGCCGTCGCCAGTCGCGCAGCAGCGCGCCGAACTCGTCGGCCGAGAGCGCAGCCGCGTCGGGCTCGAGAATGAACCGGCTCAACTGCGCATCGCCAAGGCGCATGACCCGCGCATCGCCCGCGGCCGCAAGAGCTTCCCAGCGATCGGGCACCGTCTCGGCCAGCCGCGTCAGGTCGCGCTGCACGCCCGATCGGCCGATCGTTTCGGCGTGGCGGAGCAGACTGAGCCGGATGCACTGACCGACCAGCCGCGACAGGTCGTGGTTGCGGTAGAGATCGACGCCGTCACGTTTGCGCGCTTCCCAGTGGGCCTCGACGCGCCCCGAGGCGATCTCGAGCGCGCCGTTGCCCATGACCATGATCGCGGCGCAGCCAACGCACGCGCTGAAGCGTCTGCGGCGCGGCATGGACCTGCCATCGGCCCCGTCGCGCCCGGCCCGCATCATCATGCGCACCTCGGCCGCCAGCCAGATGAGAATCAGGACCAGCACCACCCAGCCGGTCGCCGCGATGTGCTCGCGCAGTTCGGCCAGCGCCCACACCGCCCCGCGCGCGACCGACAGCATCACCCACACGAACGCCAGCGGGGTCAGCAGCACCGCGGCCAGCAGCGCGACCCCGACCAGCAGGCGCCGGCCGCCGGGGCCCGGCGCAGCGGCAGCGGTCGCCTCGCGGGGCCTTTGCGTGTGTCCAGAATCAACATTTGGCGGCTCGGTCATGACGCACGATCCTGTTTGCGTGGTCCGGCGCGTGCGATCCGGCCCGCGCCGGACCGCCGTGGCAACGGGCAGTATACAGGGACATGCCCCGGCCTGCACATGTTCTCTGGCCGGGCAGCGGCGCAGCGCCGGTCAGGTGCCGTGTTCGCCGCGATCGCGCGGCTTGAGAAAGCCCGCGGCCCCGGCGATGACGACGGGCAGGAGGATCAGGTTGATCGCGCGCATGGCCGCGGCGTAGTTTTCGTACGTCAGATGCCAGCCACCGGTTTTTTCGCCGCCCGCAAACATGGCCCGGTCGGCGGGCTTCCAGGGTTTGTCGACGAAGAGGTCCACGAGCGGGATCTGGAGCCGCAGCGCCATGAAGAAGGCCCGCTGCGCGCCCCAGTGGTCCTCGGGCCCGGGCCTTCCGCCCTCGCCGGGCCAGAGATTGGGCGTACCCGCGACGTGGGCCTGTTTCTGGCGCTCGTCGAGGCTGCCTTGGGCAGCGGCAGAGTCGGTTTCAGCCGCAACCTCGAACGACAGCGGCCGCTCGACGCTGAAAGCGGGCAGAAACACGGCCCAGTTGAGCAGCCAGAGGAGCAGATATAAGTGAACAACGCGCCCGGGTCGCACGCCGTAGCCGAAGAGGAATTCGATCACCCAGTAGCGCCAGAACCATGTGAAGTCTCGGTCATGCCAGACCCTCTGTTTTTTCTGATCTGAAGAGGTCCCTGCCATGCGAGCCCGACGTTCTATCAATTCCCTCTTGCGACGGCTGAGGAAAACCTCGTCAGCCAGCGGATCATTGCCGCGTGCCCTTGCCCATCGCTCCACCCCGAGATAAAACGCGGCGCTGAACTTTGTGTGATCGAGAAAGTCGAGTACAGGTTTGCGTACAGCATGCCCGGTGAGTGGCGCCAGCACGGGCATGGCGAGCCCACAAGCGATAAGAAAGTACACTCCGATGACGATCGACACCAGCACGCTGCCAGGCGGCGAGCCACCCAGATGAAGCACGAGCGCGGCCAGCGCGATCAGACCGACAAACGCGCCGATCCGCAGCCAATCTCGCATGCTCATGCTCACGGGTCGGTCGCAGATAAAGGCAGACACGTCAAGACCTGCGAAGTTCATGCGGTGCATGTTGAAGCGCCGTTTCCCGGGGCCCTCGGGTGGTCGGCCGCGCACCTCGAACGAATCGACCGTGGAACCGCTCATCACGATGGCCTGCGGGATCGTGTCGCCGTCGCTCCGCACGAGGCTGATGCTGACCTGCGCGAGCCTGGCTCCGCGCGCATCGACCGTGCCCGTGACCTGCGGACAGGGGCCGTCGCTCGCTTTTTCGTCGGCAAAGACTCTTCCGCGCACGCTGGCCGAGCGCATCAGCAGGTCGCCGTGGATCATCGCCTTCTCGAAGTTGGCTTCACCGACGATTTCGGCGTCATCGAGCCTGACAGTGCCCAGCACTCGCGTGCCCTTGATCCAGACGTGGCCGTGGATGTCGGCCAGTTCGAGGTCGAGGGCGGTCTGGGTTGCGTCAGCGGGCGAACTGGCGGTGTCCCAGTCCTGCCAGCCTATTTCGGGAAACTCGTATTCCCAATCTTCCCACTCCCGAGGCAAAATGGTGCTCAGATGGTCTTCTAATGCCGAGTGTGCCTTCTCAACGGCCTCATCGAGTTTGGCAGTGGGCGTGTCCGCTTGGTCCCGAGCCTTGAGGGCTGCGAGATGGGCGGTGTGCAGTGTTCTGTAGTGTTCGACAAACGCATCGCGAGCCTCTGTTGACGCTTTGTCCACCGTGCCCGCGACTCCGCCGCAGAGGTGCAGGTCGCCGTGGACGGTCAGATGCCGGGCTCTGATATTGCCCCCGATGCCGACACCGTGCAGCACCACCGGGCCATGGGCCTCGGCAAAATCAAGATCGATGCCGCCGGTGATGCAGAGGCACTGGCGGGGCGTCCCACCGCCGCCCGAGCCGGGTCGATCGAACGTCGTTTGATCGAAAATGTCCGAACAGGTGAGTCCGCCGCGCAGTCGTGCTTTCAGAAAGTTGATTGAGCCGATGAAGAGGGTCCGCTCGCGCAGAAAACAGGTGCCGCCGATGTCGGCAGATTCGAAGGCGATGGTGTTCGGGGCACCGCCCGCATCGACGACGGCGTTCAAGAACGCCACCTGCCCCGTTACATTGGCTCGAAAATCGACCGCTCCCGTGATACGTGTGCCATCCACGAAGAAGACCGAGCTGCCGACTTCGGCGGACCACATATTCACAGCCAAGCCGCCCGTGCCCGCATCGACGACGGCGTTGGTAAAAGCCACCTGCCCTGCCACTTTGGCTCGAAGATCGACCGCTCCCGTGATGCGTGTGCCATTCTGAAAAAACACGGAGCCGCCGATGGCGGCCTCCGCCATATCCACAGCCGTGCCGCCCGTGCCAGCATCGACGACGGCGTTGTTGAAGCTCACCTGCCCCGTTACTTTGGCTCGAAGATCAACCGCTCCCGTGATCCGCGTGCCATCCATGAAGAAGACCGAGTCGCCGATAGTGGCGGACTCAAGATCCACAGCCGTGCCGCCCGTGCCAGCATCGACGACGGAGTTGCTGAACTGCACCTGCCCCGTTACTCTGGCCCGAAGGTCGAACTGACCCTTGATCGTCGTCGATCGATCGTTGAAGGGGTAGGCGATGACATTCCTGCCGATTTCCCCCCCTTCCAGATTGATCGCCTTTCCCACCATCTCGCGGGCGACGTGGTTGCGGTCGATCACGCCGAGGGTTTGGTTCTTCGCGACTTCTTCTGTCGCCTTCCCCTTTGTGAGCGCGTGCAGACCGTCAAGGCGCAGATCCTGCCCGATGGTCGCGTTGTACAGGTCGATCGGCGCGTAGGCGGTCGCGCCGATCAGGCTCATGTCGGCTCCAACGCGCAGGCCGCGCCAGTCCAGCCAGAAACGGGCGTCGTCGCGCATGGTCGAGCCGCGGAGCGAGAGACGGCTGCGGACGTCCACATCGCGCAGCGACAGCCCCTGCTCGAATGTGCAGTCCACCAGATAGAGCGACTTCTCGAAACGCGCCATGGCCAGGTCCACCAGCGCGTGGAACCGGCAGTCCACAAAGCGCACGCGTTCCTTGAAGACGCGGCTGCGAAGGCGCGCGAGTTGGCCGGCGTCAGACTCTCGGTCAAACGTCACATGCGCGACTTCGATGACCGCTCCCGCGTCGGCCGCCTTCCAGAACGCGCGCCAGTCGAAGGGGTTCGCGCTCTGGCCGTTGAGGGTGGGCCTGGGGGCGGGAGATGGCGAGGTGGCCGGGTCCATTGCGGCCACAGTGTACAGCCCCTGCGATGAGGCGGACACCCGGACGGGCGGAACGGCGGGCGAGGTTCTTGCGCCTTCGTTGGTCTCGGGGTTGTCGCTGCTCGTGGCCATGCAGGGCCATGACCACGGCACCCGGTCGCTGCTCGTGGCCATGCAGGGCTATGGCCCCGGCACCCGGGAGGGGGTGGCTTATGGGGCGAATACCCGCTTCAGAGGCCCTGAAGGCCACGAAAACGCGGCTCAGGCTCGCGAGAACGCGATCTGGACCTTCAAGAATGGAGCAAAAGCCAAGGGAAATGGAGCGCAAGCGAAGGAAAATGCAGCAAACTCCTTCGAAAATGCTCCGCGAGCGAAGGGAAATGCTCCTCCATCGAAGGATTCCAGAGCTCCAGCGACAGGTTTTATCGTGTCATCGACAGGTTTTATCGTGTCATCGACAGGTTTTATCGTGTCATCGAAGGGTCCTATCGTGTCATCGAGGGATTTTGTCGTGTCATCGAAGGATTCCAGAGCTCCCGCGAGGGGAAATGGAGCTCCCGCGAGGGGAAATGGAGCTACCACGGGCGGAAACAAATCACCAGTCAGACAGATAAGTTCGCCAGACTGCCAGACTAGCCTGCCAACCCGCCCGGTCGCCCAGCCCGCCTGGCCCATACAACCACTTCCCGGCGCCGCCGCCCTGCCCGTCGGCATCCCCGTCCTGCCCGCCAATCCCACCTCATCAGGGTGAATCAAAGCGGTTTTTCTCGGGTCCGGCCGCATGGAACGATACAGCATCGGCGAGCCCGCAGCGCGCGGGGCACGCGTGCGCGGTACACTGTTCACGAGCGCAGCACGCGCGCTTGGGGTACGAACCGGGGGAACGACCATGCACGACGACGCCGCTGCCGCGCTGGAGAGCCTGCGCCGCTTTCTGGCCGCCAACACCAGACGCGATGATGCCGCCATGCTCGCGCTCCTGAGCCGGCGCACACGCGACGCCGGCGGATTCTCGGGCTCGACGAGCGAGTTCGACTCCGTGACGCTCGGTGAGCCCGAACCGCACAGCGATGGATGGATGATCCCTATCGAACCCGGTCCCGAGTTCGCCGCTACACGCCCGCCCCTGCCTGCCATCATGATCTTCGAGGACGGAGACTGGAAACTCGATCTGGTCGCCTCGATCGAACTGCTCTACGGCGGGCCCGAAGGACTCGAACAACTCGCCGAAGAGATGTTGAGCGCGCTGGGCGAAGCGACCGGAGAAGCGATCGACAGCCTCGGCCTGATCGCGGCGGCCGTCGGCGACACGCTCAGCACCTATGGCGACGATGAAGACGTTGAGCCCGGTTCGCTGGCGGCCCGGCTCATCGAGGCGGCGCCCGCGCTTGAGTGCCGCGTCTGGGATGATGTCCAGCCGTATCCGTCCCACAGCGAACTCGAGACGCTTCCGCCCACCTTTGCCCTGCCCGCCACCACCGCGGCCGTCTCAGAAGCGCTGGGCTTCGAGGTGCGCGCCGTGGTGACGTTCAATGAGATGCACTGGCCGATCGAGGACGACCTGCGGGCGCAGATCGACGGCTATATCACGTGGCTCGAAGACGAGTTCATGAAGCCCTGGATCGAAGTCCTGCCCACGATCGCGCGGTTCGTGCCGCTGATCGGACGGATGAACTGCCTGCGCTTCGAGCCGGTTCACGCAAGCAGTTGGCGCTACCTCGTGGCCGACGGCAACGCCATCGTCCTGCGCATGGCCACGGGCGAGAATGTGCAGGCCATCGGCCCGAATCAACTGGTCGCCCTCGGCTGCGGGGTGGCCGCCGCCCTGCCCGAAGAGATCCTTCCCCAGTTCGACGGCACCACACGCCAGATTCCCGCCGAAGGCACACCTGATGCCGGACAGGCATGGTTCGATCACGTCGCCCCGAGGCAGATGAAGCGCATCAGCGACATGATCGGGCGAAATGTGCGTCTGTGCGCTGATCCGGCGGGCCTTTTGCTCAACGATGAACGCGATCTGAGGCTCTACCGCAGCGGGCTGGGAAGAATCCTGGGCGGCATCGGTCTGGCACTGGGCGATCCGGCCTACGCCGGCATCGTGCGCACTCAGTTGCACACCATCTGGATCGACGACGAACTGATCGGAGGCCGCGAACTGCGCTTCGAAAACGGAATCCTGCGCTGCACCGTCCCGGTATGGGACGACGACCAGACCGGAGACTTCGTCGAACACCAGGTCGCGTCGGCCTTTGGCGGAGAAACTCTCACGGCCGATGATCGCGCCCCCGGCAGTGAGACTTGACTCGAGGCCCGCGCGCCGCACGCCATCGCCATGCACGAAGCAGACTCCGCCGCCGAACGCTTTGAGCTGGGTGTGCGCATGCTTCGCACTACCGAGCCGACGTGGGCCATGCAGATGGAACTGGCCAGCGGCGGAGACATCGAACTGCTGATCCTCGAAGAATCGCTCGGCGGGAAGTTTGAGCGGATCGCGGGCATTGTGCATCACGGCCTGACGCCGATCGTCGAAGCCTTCGCCCGCATCGGCCTGCACGAGGGCCACCGCCACGCACTCGGGGCAGCCATCAGGGCCGTCCGCATCCGTCACGAGCCGGTCGGGGCGGAGGGTACAAAGCTCGAACTCGGGTTCAGACTGCTGCTGGTGACGGTCGATGCGAGCCTGCCCACTGACGAGCCGCCGCCGATCGAGCGGATGACGGATCTGCTGCGCTTCGTACTCGAGGTGGCCCCGCCCGCGACCGAAGGCCACGCGCGCGATGATGCAGCCGTCTCGGCCCTGCTCGAACGCATCGAGGCGGCGATGCACGAAGCCGGGCTCTGGCCGGGACCGGCCCCAGATGGGCCTCTCGAGGTCGTCGGCGCGTTCGGGTGCGACACGATGACCTTCCCGCAGTGGCTGGCGTGGGTGTTCGTGCCCAGAGTGCGCACGATGCTGGCGACGGGCGAAGCGTTTCCGCCCCGGAGCCAGGTCGGACTGTACGCGGCCCGCATCCTGGACCCTGCAGCGGCGACCGAAGCGCTCACTCGCGTGCTCGCCGAGTTTGATGACATGGTCACCCGGCTCGGCGGGAGGTGAGCGTGCAGGCGAAACACGTTTCAGAGCACCCGGGCCATCACCTCGATCGGGTGCAGCGCTTCACGAGCCGCCAGTTCGCGCACCTGGTGGCGGCAACTTGTCCCGCTGGCCATCAGCAGCGCCGCCGGAGCCGCCGCCAGCGCCGGCAGCAGCGACAGGTTCGCGATGCTCACCGACAGGTCGTAACGCTTTTTCATGTAGCCGAAACTCCCGGCCATGCCGCAGCAGCCGGTGTCGAGCACCCGCACACTCCCCGCCGTCAGCCGCGCCGCGAGCCGGGCGGTGGGGGCGGTGGACGTCAGGGCTTTCTGATGGCAATGGCCGTGGATCAGCACGTCGGCGCTGAGCGGCGCGAGGGCAGGCTCGACGGGATGATCGAGCCAGTGCGTTTCCAGATAATCCTCGATCGCAAACGTGCGCGACGCCAGCAGACGCCGGTCGGCAAGAGGGCGGGGAATCTTCAGACTCAGCCAGTCGTCGATGATCGCGCTGTGGACCGAGGGTTCGAGCGTCAGAAACACCGGAGCATCCGCGGCGTCGAGCATCGGCCCCAGCCGGTCGAGCAAGCCCGCTGCGTCGTCGATCGCCGCCGGCAGCAGACCCGCGCTGATCGCCGCCCGCCCGAAGTCGGACCCGAGGAACAGTTCGACGCGATAGCCCAGTTGCACCAGCACCCGCCGCGCCGCCAGCGCGAGGTGCGGCTCATTGAACGCGGTAAACGTGTCGGCCAGCAGGATCACGCGCGGGGCCGAGGCAGCCGGACCCGGATCGCGCGCCGCCGCTCGCTTCCATTGCCTGAAAAGCGGCTCGGCAAACGCGGGCATGGTGCGACGCGGATCAACCCCGAGCGTCTGCGACAGGATCGCCTTGCCCAGCCGCGAGGCATTGAACGCATTGGCAAGCCCCGGCGTCAGTGACGCGATGCGGTTGAGCACATGCACGCTTCCGACCGCCCGGCGCGACAGCGGCACCCGCCCGGCCGCGCGATCCGACAGCGCCAGATACTCGGCCTTGAGCCGGGCCACGTCAACATTGCTCGGGCACTCGGTCTTGCAGGCTTTGCACGAGAGACACAGATCCAGCGTCGCGATGGTCTGGGCGTCGTTGAGGGCGGGCGAGCCGTCGGGCGACATCTGACCCGTCATCGCCATGCGCAACGCGTTGGCCCGCCCGCGCGTGGCGTGGCGTTCATCGAGGAGCGCCATGTACGACGGGCACATCGTGCCGCCGCTTTTCTTGCGACACACACCGGCCCCGTTGCACATCTCGACCGCATGCGCGAAACCGTGCTGGTCGGCGTAGTCGTAGAACGTGTCCACCTCGGCCACGCGCACCGGCACGCCGCGCGGCTCGACGCGCAGGCTCGCGGCCATCGACGCAATCGGGCCCGGAGCGACGATATTGCCGGGATTGAGCAGGTTCGCAGGATCGAAGATCGTCTTGACGGCGCCGAACGCGGCCATCAGTTCGGGACCGAAGAATCGTTCGAGCAAAGGCCCGCGGACCCGCCCGTCGCCGTGCTCGCCGCTCATGACTCCGCCCAGTTCTTTTGCGAGATCCGCGACCTGGACCGCGATCGACTGCATCGCCGCGCGATCGCCCGCGTCTTTGATATCCAGCAGGGGCCGGACATGCAGCACGCCGACCGAGGCGTGAGCATAAAACGCCGCCGTTGTGCCGTGCTCGGCCACGATCGCGCGGAACCGCCGCACAAACTCGGCCAGCCGCTCGGGCGGCACAGCGTTATCCTCGACAAACGTGATCGGCTTGCGGTCGCCCGGCACGCCGTGGAGCAGCGGCTCGCCGGCCTTGCGCAGTTTCCAGGCGTCGAGCATCGCGCCCGCATCGGTATGGCACGCGAGCCGATCTTCGGGGAGAAGGGCCCGCAGACGATCGAACGCCGCCGCGATCTCGGCTGCGTCGTGCTCGGCAGAAAACTCCACATACAGCACGGCTTCGGGCGACTGGCCGCCAGGATGCGGCAGAAGATCGACGTAGTGCTTATATTCCGTCTGCGCCCGGGCCAGCGAGATCACCAGATCGTCGAGCAGTTCGACCGCCGTGGGCCCGAGCGCCAGAATCGGCAGCAGGGCATCCATCGCATCGTCGAGCGTCGGGAACGCCGCCACCGCAAGCCCGCGCGCCACCGGCACCGGATGCAGGGCAAGCTCGGCCCCCAGCGTGACGGCCAGCGTTCCTTCCGATCCACACAGCAGCGGCGCGAGATTCACCGCGAGCGGATCGCCGCCCGCTGCATCAAGCTGCGCCAGCACCAGGTCAAGCGCATAGCCCGCGTTGCGGCGCACGGTCTTCGGGAACCGCTGACGGATCAGATCGGCATGCTGCGACACAACCTCGCACACGCGCAGCGTCAGGTCGCGCACCCGCGCATCACGCCGGGCCGCCCCGGGCTCGAACGTCAGCCGGGTTCCATCGGCAAGACACACGTCCAGAGCGATGAGCGACTCGCTCGTGCGGCCGTAGCGGATCGACCGCGCGCCCGCCGCGTTGTTGCCGATGCACCCGCCGATGTTTGCGTGGCGACTCGTCGCCGGATCGGGGGCAAAGAACAGGCCCGTCGGGCGCAGCCGCTCGTTCAGATCGTCGATGGTGATGCCCGGCTCGACCCGGCACCGGCGACGCTCGATATCGACATCCAGCAGCCGATGACAGCGCGAAGACAGATCAAACACCACCGCCCGGTTCGTACACTGCCCGGCAAGGCTTGTGCCTCCGCCGCGCGGCAGCATCGGCAGGTTGCGGGCCGCGCACACACGCACCGCGCGCACCACATCCTCGATGTCGGCCGGGATCAGCACGCCCAGCGGCTCGACCTGATACAGCGAAGCGTCCGTGGCGTACAGCATGCGATCGTGCAGTCCTGGCCGAAACTCGCCTTCGATCGCGGCAATCAGCGCGCGCACGTCGTCGGCATGCAGGCTCGGCTCGGCGGCAGGCGTGGGGGGCATCGGCATCGCGCGGGGACTGTATCCGCTGCGCGCGCTGTGTCACTGCAACGCAACACTTTGAAATCCTGGAACCGCGCCGCCCGCAGGGTCGATACAGTTCATGTGGTCACCGAGCGTGTGAACCCCAAAGGAGACAGTCATGGTGCGCGGAAACGTAGTCGGCCTGATTCTGATTGCGGTGTGCGGCAGTGCGGGCAATGTGGTTCTGGCAGCCAGCGATACGCCGCTGCCCGTGACGAACCTGACCCTGTACCGCTCCGGCGTCGGCTACTTCGAGCGTGCCGGGCTCGTGCAGGACGACACCACCGTCCAACTCCGCTTTGCCACCGATCAGATCAACGACATCCTCAAGTCGATGATCGCCCTCGATCTCGACGGCGGGGACATCGAAGGCGCGAGTTACGGCTCGAAGGAACCCCTCGCCCGGCGCCTGGCCAGTTTCGCGGTCAACATCGCCGACAACCCCTCGATGGGCACGCTGATCAACCGCCTGCGCGGCGCTCGGCTTGAACTGCGCACGACCGAAGGGCCTGTCTCCGGCGTCGTCGTCGGCGTCGAAGAACGCCCCGTCGTCACGCGCGAAGACACCATCGCCGAGCGCCCATACGTCAACCTCATGACGCCCTCGGGCGTGCGCAGCGTCGATCTGACGCAAGTTTCGTCGTTCGAGATTCTCGATGAGATGCTCAAGGCCGAGTTGGCAAAAGCACTCGAAGCCTTGGCCGAGCATCGGGCCGACAACACCAAGGCCGTCGATCTTGTTCTCAGGGGCCAGGGCTCGCGCCGCGTGCTCGTGGCGTATGTGCACGAAATGCCCGTCTGGAAGACCAGTTACCGCCTCGTCATGCCCGATGATTCGGGCGGCGAGCCGACGCTTCAGGGCTGGGCCATCGTCGAGAACACCACCGATGAAGACTGGACCAACATCAAACTTTCGCTGGTCGCCGGTCAACCGGTCGGCTTCCGCATGGATCTCTATCAGCCCCTGTTCCTCGATCGGCCCGAACTGCCCGTGCCCGTGACAGCAGGCGTGATCGCGCGGGCGTATGAGGGCGATGTGATGAGCAAGGAAGGCTTGGCGATTGATGATGCGCGGAGTGTCCGCCGTTCCATGGCAGCCTCGCCAGCTCCAGCGATGGAACTGGACGCGTTGAGGGAGCGAGCGGGACCGGGGGGTGGTGGCCAGTCACCACTCAGCTACTCCGCTCGCGACATGGCCGAGTACGCCGCCCGCGCACAAGCCAGCGCAGCCGAAGTCGGCGAAGTCTTCCAGTATCAACTCGATCGCCCGGTCACCATCAGCCGCCGCCGCTCGGCCATGCTGCCGATTCTGGCTTCGGCCGTCGAAGGCCGTCGCGTGAGCATCTTCAACGTCAACGACGGGCTCAAGAGCCCGATGCGCGGCGTCGAAATCAACAACACCTCGGGCCTGCAACTCATGCCCGGGCCCATCAGCGTCTTCGATGGCGCCGCATTCGCCGGGGATTCGCAGATCGGGCACGTCTCGGCCGGCGATCAGCGACTCCTCGCCTACGCCGTCGATCTCGATTGCATCTCCACGACCGAATCAAAGTTCGACGCCAATGTCATGAGTCTTCGCATTGTCGGCGGCATGATCGAGGAGACTCGCCGCAGCGTGCAGACCACCAACTACGCCTTCAAGAACAACGACGCCAAGCGTGACCGCACGATCATCGTCGAACACACCAAGCAAGGTGGCTGGGATCTGGCAGGAACAACCAAACCCGCCAGCGAGACCCCAAGCGCGTACCGCTTCGAGGTCCAGGCGGCTGCGAGCGAGTCAGTCGCGCTCGAAGTGCAACTCGAACGCACCGACAGGCAGTCGTTTGCCGTGACTCAGTACAACATGCAAACCCTTCTGGCCTACTCTCGCGACGGCAAAGCATCCGAGCAGGTCGTGGCCGCGGTGCGCGAGGCCGCTCGCCTTGCCGGGCGCGTCAGCGAAGTCGAGCGACAGATCGCCGCGCTCGAGAAGGAACGCAACGACATCGCGGCCGATCAGACTCGCGTCCGCGAAAACATGGGCCGCATCGACCGCAATACGGATCTCTATGCCCGCTATCTCAAGAACATGGGCGAGCAGGAGACGCGGCTCGAAGCCATCCGTACCGAAATCGAAGCCGCCCGAACCGAACTCGAAAAACGCCGCAACGAACTCAACCAGTACGTCGGCAGCCTCAACGTCCGCTGATTTTCTAACAAGTGCTCCAGCCGTTTTGACGACACGCAGACCCCTGCTCTCGTGATCGCCTTGCATCGGCGCCGCCTCTGCGCTCCGATCGCTCTAGCATTGCCATACTTTCTTTCGCGAGAGGAGCACATCATGCCGCTGACCATTGAATATCTCGGCCATTCCGGTTTCATCATCAAGAGCGCCGGCGGAACCCTCGTCATCGACCCATTCCTCACCGGCAACCCCCTGGCAACCCGCAAGCCCGATCAGATCAAGTGCGATCACATCGCCATTACTCACGGCCACGGCGATCACATCGGCGACTCGGTCGCGATCGCCAAGGCCAACAACGCGACCGTCATCGCATGCTGGGAAATCTGCGAATTCATGGGCGAGCACAGCGTCGAAACCAACCCCGGCAACCCCGGCGGCAAGGTCAAGACGCCCTTCGGCTGGATCGCCTTTACACAGGCCTTCCACTCTTCAAGTTACGAAGGTCGCTACATGGGCCAGCCCTGCGGCATCGTCGCACATTTCGAAGCCGAGAATGCGACCATCTACCATCTCGGTGACACCGGCCTCTTCAGCGACCTCCGCCTCATCGGCGAACTCTACAACCCCGATATCGCGTGCATCCCTGTCGGGGATCGCTTCACGATGGGCCCCGAACTCGGGCGCATGGCTGCCGAGATGATCAAGCCACGCATCGCCATTCCCATCCACTGGAAGACCTTCCCGCTGCTGGCCCAGGATATCACGCCGTTCCGACCGGCCGAAGTCGAAGTGTGGGCCATGGCTCCGGGCGATACCAAAACCTACGGCTGAGCCTCGTCACGCTCCTCGATCACCTTCTTCCGCTCCGCGTCATACACATACACCTTGCCGGGCTGCTCATCCTTGCAGCCTTTATGAGTGCCGTCGCACAGCGGGAACTTCTGCGACAACCCGCACGCGCACACAAAAATCGGCTTGTCCTGAGGGTCGATGCGAATCGGGCCTGTAGCGTCGTGACGGATCATGCGAGGCATTGGTTTCTCCATTGTCGTCCTGCTCGACTGCCGTCACATCGGGCTCGGCACACTCTGTGCAATCTGCCGCAGCAGCCCGGCTGCGACTTCCCAGTTCTGCCCCGCGCGATACGAGCGCGAAATGATGCGGTGCCCGCCGACTTCGATCAGATTTTCGAGAATATCTTCGGGAATGGCGTAGTCCCGATCATTGAGCAGGGCCGTCGCTCTGGCAGCGTGTGCCAGCGCGAGCGCACCGCGCGGCGACATGCCGACCTGAATCTCTTCGTGTCGCCGCGTCGCACCGGCGAGTTCTACGATGTACCGCCGCAGCGACTCATCGAGTTTCACCGCGTCAACCATTTTCTGCGCTTCAATAACATCGTCGCGTGTCAGCACCGGTTTCAGGTCCGTCAGCACATTCTGCGCCGGACGCAAATCGAGCATGTGCGTTTCGACCTCGGCCGACGGATATCCCAGGCTGATACGCATCAGAAACCGGTCGAGTTGGTTCTCGGGCAACAGGTATGTGCCCTCAAACTCATACGGGTTCTGCGTCGCGAGAACCATGAACGGGTGAGGCAACGGAACCGGAGCGCCCTCTATCGTCACGCTCGCTTCATTCATCGCTTCGAGCAGGGCCGACTGTGTGCGCGGCGTCGTGCGGTTGATCTCGTCGGCAAGCACAATGTTGGCAAACAAAGGCCCCTTCTTGAAGTGAAACTTCCCTGTCTCCCGCTCATAGATGCTCACGCCCAGCACATCGGCAGGAAGAAGGTCAGGCGTCAACTGAATGCGAGAAAAGTCCGCATCAATGCTGCGCGCCAGGGCCGACGCCAGCACCGTCTTGCCCACCCCCGGCACATCCTCGATCAGCGCGTGCCCGCGTGCCAGCAGGCAGCAGATAAGGCGATCAATCGGCCGGGTGCTTCCCAGAAAAGTTCGGGCGACGTTTTCGCGAAGTCGGTCAAGGTGTATGCGCATGGATTCCTGATCTCTCAAGGTCCAGTATAAGCCTGCTCGCTTCCGATGCCAGCGGCGGGGCGAAGGTATGCTTTCACTGGTCGGGATTCCTGATGGAGTGTGTGCGTGCCGGAAGACTTCGCTAAGCGGACTACCCAGTTGCCTGAGTTGCCCCGTACCCAAGGCACCGAGTTCATTGCGCGCGAACTCACCGGCGATCTCCATTGCGCCCGATGCCAGTACAATCTTCGAGGATTGTCGATTCTGTCCGTGTGCGGCGAGTGCGGTCTGCCCGTCAAAGCGTCCATCCTTGCGCTGGTCGATCCGCACGCCGACGAGTTGCAGCCCATCGAGCATCCCCGCCTCATCCAGATCGGGGTTCTTCTGTGGACCTTCGCAGCATTTTGTGCCGCAGTCCTGAACTGGGTCATTCGCGCATGTGAATTCTCCGAACGATTCTTCGGCATATCTGCTGATGTGGTTCCGTTGTCTCGTTTCTATATTGGCTCGCTCATCGCCTCGGGTCTTGGCGCGATTGCGATCATCCGCCCTCACGCAGGCCTGGACCGACGCAATGTGCGCCGCGCGATTCTCGGCGTGTTGTGCTATGCACCACTCATTGCCGCCGCATGGTACATGTTCTTCCGCATCGATCCCTACGAGTACTACGTCTATAGCAGCACAACCGAAATGCCGATGCTGCGCATCGCACTTCGCCTGGTCTTCGGCATCAGCCTCATCGCGATGGTGCTCCTTCTGCATTCCAATGCGCTCATTCTCGCGCATCGAAGCGTGCTTGTACGCTCCGGTCGTGTCGATCGCCAGCCCTTGCGAGCACTCGCAGCTGCAGCGGGCATCGCACTCATAGGCGATCTGACACTCCTGATTCAAACTCAGTTCTCAGGCCCGATTACCAACCTGCTGTACACCGTCGGCGTCATCCTTGTCGCAGCCGGTTCATTCCTGCTCACCGTCGCACTCTGGGGCGTAACGCTTGACGCATGGCGCATCCGCCGCGTCATCATGGCACCCGGCATCGGCCTGACCGACATCTTCGATGATCGCACATGAACCGACACAACCGTGAACAGTTCGACACGCTCCTCGAAGAAGTCATCACCGACCTCCCCGTCAGCGTGCGCTCCATTATCGACGAGGTCCCCGTGGTCGTGCTCGACGTGCCGACTCCGGACCTGCTGGTCGGGCTTGAACTCGAAGAAGGCGAAGCCGAAACCTTGTGCGGGCTTCATACGGGTATCGCCACGACCGAGCGCAGCATCGAGCACCAATGGCGTCTCCCATCGCAGATCCACCTATTCCGCGTCGGAATCATCGATCTCGCCGGCGGGTTCGATCAACCCGGCGGCATTGAAAAGGTACGCGAGCAGATCCGAATCACGCTCCTGCACGAAATCGGACACGAGTTCGGGCTCGATGAGGATGATCTTGAGGATCTCGGGTACGACTGACCGTTGGTCTGAATCGATCAGGCGACACATCGCTCGACCCACGAATGTTTCAGTCCCCTAGCGGGCCTAACCTTTGTTCGTATTTTCCTAATCTACGGAGTGAGGCATGAGTTTGATCACACGTTCGCTTGCTTGTGTTGCGGGCCTGGTTTCGCAAGTCGCAGTGTCCGGAGCAGCCGCCCAGCCCGTCGGGCTTGCATGGCTTGAACTCTCGGGCACACCCACCCAGCAGCCCGGCCCATTCGCCTGGCTCGGGGGTTCCGAAGGTGACACCCTCCGAAGCCTCGTCGAACGAATCGACGAAGTGGCCTACCACGACGACATCGAAGGCCTCGTTATTCGCCTCAAGGATGCCGCGCTCGATGTCACGCACATCGAGGAACTCGGTCAGGCGATGCTTCGTATCCGCGAAGCAGGCAAGAAAATCCATGTCTTCGCCGAGAACTACGCCAACCCCGAACTCCTGCTCGGTAGTTTCGCCGATTCCATCCTCATCCAGTCAGGCGGCAATGTCTCGCTTTCGGGCCTGCATATGGAAGAGATGTACCTGCGCGATACGTTTACTTGGATCGGCATGAACCCCGACTACGTGCAGATCGGCGACTACAAGGGCGCCGACGAAATGATGATGAAGACCCAGCCCAGCCCCGCTTGGGAACAAAACATCTCGGGGCTACTCGACGCGATGTACGGCACCATGCGACAGATCATCATGGACGGCCGAAACATGGACGATCAGCAACTCGATCGCGCCATGTCCGATGGCTGGTGGGCCAACGAGGCCGAAGCCATCTCCCTCGGGCTCATCGACGCCGCAGTCGATCTCCCGACCATCTACGACCACCTCGAAACCATCTACGGCTCCGAAGTCGAGTTCACGCTCGATCTCAACGATGACACCTCTTCCTCATTCGATATGGCCAACCCATTCGCCTTCTTCTCAATCCTCTCAAAGAAGCCATCACACACCGCAACCTCGCCCACCATCGCCATCCTCCACATCGATGGCGCGATCGTGGATGGCGAGTCCTCCTCTGGCGGGTTCCTCGGCGGCTCAAGCGTCGGAAGTCGCACCATTCGTAACGCCATCGAAGACATTCTCGAACAGGACATGATCAAGGGCGTCGTCGTGCGCATCGATTCCCCCGGCGGCTCCGCCATCGCAAGCGAAGTTATCTGGCAGGGGCTTCAGCGCCTCGCCGAAGAAAAACCAGTTTGGGTCAGCGTCGGCTCAATGGCAGCTTCGGGCGGCTACTACATCGCCGTGGGTGGTCAACGCATTTACGCCAATCCATCGAGCATCGTCGGCTCGATCGGCGTCGTCGGAGGCAAGATCGCGATGGGAGGCCTCTACGACAAACTCCACATCAACGTCGTCGAACGCTCACGCGGGCCACGCAGCGAACTCCTCAGTTCCACCCGCCCATGGAGCGACGTTGAACGCGCACTCATCCGCGACCGCATGAAGCAGACCTACGACCAGTTCACCAGCCGCGTCTCCTCCGGCAGGCCCGGCATCGATCTCGGTCGCACAGCCGAAGGCCGCCTCTTCCTCGGCGAACAAGCCCTCGATCTCAACATGATCGATGCCATCGGCGGGCTCGATGACGCCATCCACGAACTCGCAGCCGATCTTGATCTCGACGATTTCGAAATCATGGACTTCCCCGGCCCCAAATCCATCACCGACCTCATCGACGAAATGCTCGGAGGGTTCGTCAAAGCGCCCGCAGGCCTCTCGACGCAGGCCACGCTGGCTCCCATCGCAGGCACGCTTCGCGAGCTTCTCGGCGAAAGGCGCTTCGAAGTCCTTCGCGATGCGATCAACGCAAACATGCAACTCCGCCGCGAACCCGTCCTGCTGACTTCGCCTCGCGTCCTGCTGTTCCGGTGAATCACTGCGTCATTCTTCTTCACAAACCAAAAGCCCGCGACACTCGTTCGCGGGCTTTTTCTATCCGGTCCTTCAGTCCAAGCCCACCGCCTGGCGAGCTCTTTCACACTTCCGTAATCTCGTTCGACTTCTTCGTCAGCATCTCATCGAGCTGCGTCTCATACTTCTTGAGCATGTCCTGAATCTCTTCCTTCAACGTGTCGATCTCGTCTTCCGAGAAGTGCTGCCCCGCCTGCTTCGAGAGCCCGTCCGCGTGCTTGTTCGCGTCGCGCCGCGCGTTGCGCATCACCACCTTCTGCTCCTCAGCCATCTTCTTGGCCTGCCCCACAAGCTGCTGGCGCCTTTCGCTCGTCAGCATCGGAATATTCAGCCGAATCTGCTTGGCCTCGACCTGCGGGTTCAGCCCAAGCCCCGATTGCTCAATCGCCGTTTTGATCGCCCCGAGCGACGTCGCGTCAAAAGGCTTGATCAGAATCTGCGAAGGCTCCGGAATGCTCAACGCCGCAATCGACTTCAAATCCGTCGCACTCCCGTAGTAGTCCACCTTGATGTACTCCACCAGCGCCGTCGAAGCACGCCCTGTCCGCAGCCCCTGAAACTCATGCTTGAGATAATCGATCGCCTTGAGCATCGACTCCTCGGCTTCCAGCAAAATCGTGTCAGGGTCTGTCGTCATCATGCATACCTCCGCAAAGTCGATCGCAAAATCCAAAACGCAAGCATCATAAGCCCACCCTGCTCCAAAGGTCAGGCATCCGCAGTCACAATCGTCCCGATCGGCTCGCCCTCAATCACACGCCTGATGTTCCGGGGCTTCTTGAAGTCAAACACCAGCAGCGGCAACTTCCGCTCCTGACACATCGCCAGCGCCGTCAGGTCCATCACCGCAAGACGCTTGGCCAGCGCTTCCGAAAACGTCAAGTGATCGTATCGTATCGCAGTACTGTCCTTGTTCGGGTCAGCCGTGTAGATTCCATCCACCTTCGTCGCCTTGAGCAGCACATCGCAATCCAGTTCGCTCGCCCGCAACGCCGCACATGTGTCGGTTGTAAAAAAGGGATTGCCCGTCCCCGCAGCCAGAATCACCACCCGGCCCTTCTCAAGATGACGGATCGCCCGACCACGAATAAATGGCTCCGCCAGTGCCTTGATCTCCAGGGCCGACTGCACCCGGCAATCAACCCCCATGCTCAACAGTTTTTCCTTGAGCGCAGCCGCATTCATCACCGTCCCAAGCATTCCCATGTAGTCTGCCGTCGCCTGATGAATATCACCCGACCGTGCGAGCGAAGCACCCCGAATGATGTTTCCCCCCCCGACCACAACCGCAACCTGCGCTCCCACAGCATGTGCGTCCCCGATCTCCTTGGCGATCAGCGTCAACTCGTCAGGATCAATCCCGAATTCCCCCGCCTTTGCAAAAGCCTCCCCGGAAATCTTCAGCAGCACCCGTCGAGGGGGCCGGCCCAGAATCGAGTGAAGGGTCGGCCGGGTGCTCGGGCTTGTCGATGGGGCAGTTGGCATTCGGGTCTCGCGCAGTGTGTGGGTTGAACCGGGCGATTGAACGGTCTCGGACCCCTCAGGTCAAGTCGATGCAACCCGTAAGAAGGGGATCTGTAGAACCAAGCGCAGCACTCACGCGAACCGTAAAGGGTGCATGGACAGCGCAAAATCGACCGATGCTGTTGAGAGCACACGCCCTGGGTGCAAGGATCTTCGCAAGGCACGACCATGATCGAATCACAGACAGCACCGATCAACAAAAGCCACAACCTGCTGTGGTGGGTGCAGCGGGCCTCCGTCGTCGGTGTTCTGGCAAGCGTTGCGGTCCATCTGGTTGCAGCGTTGCTCGCGCTCATTCTCAACGTCACCTACAAACCCGCCGACACCGGCGGCGATGGGTCTTCCATCGTCGACTTCGCAATCTTGACCGAAGCCGAACTCGCACAGCTGGCCGACAGCACTGTGCAACTCTCCTCCACACACGCCCCAGATCTGGCTCCACCAAGCCTCACCGAAATCGAAATTTCCGCCGAGATGACCGGCGGCGAGATCGACGCCCTCACCACCGAACTCGTTGATATCGACATCGCAGCCGGAGGCGGCGACCTCTCTTCAGGATCCCTCGATGCCGCAGCCGGAGGTGGAGGGCTCAGCGGCGACGGTGCCAGTTTCTTCGGCCTCGAAGCCAAGGGTTCCCGCTTCGCTTACATCGTCGACATCTCCGGCTCCATGGCCTCAGAGAACCGCATGGGGCGCACCAAGGTCGAACTCGCACGCTCTGCAACCGAACTGGCCGAAACCTCCGAAATCATTATCATCCTCTTTTCCAGTCAGTCCACGCCGTTGATGGGCGAACTCGCTTGGCGCCGCGCAGACAAGTCGAACAAATTGCTGCTCCGCCGGCGCATCGAGCAAATCGAGCCCTCGGGCGGAACCGAGCCACTCGAAGCATTCCGCATGGCCCTGAGCATGAAGCCAACCCCCGACGCAATCTACTTCATGACCGATGGCGAGTTCGCAGCCGAAATTCCCGGCGAGGTGCGATCGCTCAATCGACGATCACGGGTTCCGATTCACTCGATCATGTTCGGCAACATCGGCAATGCCCAGGCCCGCGCACGCGTCGAAGCCATGATGCGCGAAATTTCCCGCGACAGCGGCGGCGGACGCTTCAGGCACGTCGGAGACGGACCGTGATGCGATGGACAATCGCCCTCGTCCTTGGTCTGGTCGGCGCAGCCGCATGCGCAGATGAACTCGAACTTCGCGCAGGTCGCACCCCGCCGCAAGGCAAGATCTACGCCGTCAGTCTCGCAGGTGTCATCGTCGAAGATCCATTCGGCGTACAACGCACAATCCGCTGGGACTCTGTTCGACGAATCACCGGCGATAAGGCCCAAGACGCCCTTGTGTACGAACCTATCGCCGTCGACTCCTGGCGAGCACGCTCCCGCCTCGAACGCGGCGACGCCGTCACCGCCGAGCCGCTGTTCGAACAACTCTTCGATCGTTACGAAGGATCGCAGAGCGAAATGGCGTCGATGGTCGCCGAGGGTCTTCTGCGCTGTCGCCTGCGCCGCAGTGCTCACACCGCCGCCGTGACGCCCTGGCTCGCGTACCTCACCAGTGAAGGCAACGGGCCGTACCGGTCGCTCATCGTCGGTGTCCTCCGCCCTGCGGTTGATCCCGAAACCGGGCTTGTTCCGTCACTCGCCCCAGTCTGGCTCGCAACCCCAGCGGTCGAAGCCTTTGCAAACGCCGATGAAATCGTGGCATGGTCCGCGACCGATGCCTCACCCCCACGCCGTGCCGAAATCCTCGGCCGTCTCTACCGCCATGCAGCCCAGTTCGAAGTCGGACTCGTTGAGGGCACGCCCGAACTCGACCTCGACAGCCGCGAACAGCGCGATCCAGGCATCCAACTTGCCCTCTCAATCATCCTCGCAAGATGCGGCGACACGCAGCAACGCGCCGATGCCCGCGCCACCTTGCTCGACATCATGAATGCCGAGGCTCGTGTTCCAGTCGCCCGCCAGCGAATGTGGATCGAAGCATGGTGCCGCCTCGGCATCGGGCGCTCGCTCCTCATGGAAACCGACCGCGAAACCAGACTCTCGGGCATCGTCGAACTTCTCCACCTCCCCGCGCGATTCGGCGAGAGCCTCCCTTATCTCGCCGGACTCGCCTTGGCCGAGTGCGCCGTCGCGCTCGATCAGCACGCCGACCCACGAAGCCTCAATGCCCTCCTGTCAGAGATCCGCAATCAATATGCTTCTCACGCCGCAACCCAATGGGCTCCGTTGCAGCAACTGCTCATGCAGCACACCCGAGCCCTCCCGCTCCCACTCCGCGAAGAAACGAGGTGACATGCATTTGCTACACGCCATGTTCGCAACCGTACCCGCCGCAGGCACCAGCAGATCGCTGCTCACCTACATCGCTCAAGGGCGGGAGATCGGCCTCATCATCATCGTCCTCTCTTTCGTCGCCGTTGTTCTGATCGTGGCACAACTCGTGCGCCTCCGACGCTCCGCCCTCGCGCCCGAAGAATCCATCGCAATCCTCGACAAACACCTCCGCGCAGGCCAGATCGAAGCCGCCATCTCATACTGCGACTCGCCCGACAACGACTCCTTCCTCACACGCGTCATGGGTGCAGCCCTCCTCCGCTGCAGCCGAAGCCCGTTCGGATTTCTCGAACTCAAGTCCGCGATCGAAGAAGTCGGCCAACTCCAGGTCGCACGCCTCTACCGCCTGACCGATGGTGTCAACCTCATCGCCGCCATCGCCCCCATGCTCGGCCTCCTCGGCACAGTCGTAGGCATGGTCGGCGCCTTCGATGCCATCCGCGTAGCCGAAGGTCCCGTCCGCCCCGATGCACTCGCCGGCAACATTTCTCAAGCCCTCATCACCACCGTGCTCGGCCTGATCGTCGCAATCCCCTGCACCGCCGCGTACACCTACCTCCGCAACCGCATCGATAACCTCACCGACGAAGTCGGCCAAACCATCGAGGATCTCGCAGCACACCTCGAGTCCACGAGCACTCAACCCTCGCGCGGCCCCGGAGCCTGACATGCGGTTCTCGACTGTCGATCGCACAAAATTCCGCACCTTCGACCTCACGCCGATGATCGACGTCGTGTTGCAACTCATCATCTTCTTCATGTTCACATCCCAACTCGGCCGAATCACACAGACCGAAGTCGATCTCCCCCTCGAACCCGGTGAGAAACAAATCACGCAGGCTCCGCCATCCTTCGTCCTCGACCTCCTCGAAGACGGCGAGCTCATTCTCGAAGGACGCCCCATCAGTCTTGCACAGTTCTCCCGCCTCGTCGATCTCGAAATCTCCCGCGCCGGCGGGCCAGAACACGTCACCATCCTCATCCGCCCCGACCGCCTCGCACCCGCAAAACACCTGAGCGATCTCGCCCTGCGCCTGCGCGAGCAAGGCGTCGGCAAATGGCAGATCGGCACCACCGACCCGCTCGGAGCGCGATGATGCAACTCACCGACAAAGCACATCGCCAGCGCTCCACCCTCACGCTGCCAATGACCAGCATGATCGATGTCGTCTTCCTCCTGCTCATCTTCTTCCTCGTCACCGCAAACTTCTCCGAACGCGAAGATCGTGTCACCTCCACCATCCAGTCCGAACGCGCAGGAGCAAGTGCCTCGCAACTCCAGCCTCAAATCGTCTCGGTCGAACTCATCAGCGGCCGCGTCGGATTCCGCATCGGCGAACGCGTCGTCTTCACCAACATCGCCCTTCGCGCGATTCTCGAACAACTCCCCAAAGACGCCGGAATCGCCGTAAAAGTCGATGATCACGTCCCCATCCAGGCCGCCGCGACCGCCCTTCAAGCCGCACACGACGCCGGTTTCACCAAGAGGTCCTATGTTCCATCGCGCAGCGACAACTAGCCTCATCTTCGCGCTCGCCTTCTCCTCGGCCCGCGCTCAGGATCTCGTTGACCCCGAGACTCCCGATGCAATCGTCGAACGCTATCTCCAACTCCACGCCCTCGACGAACTCCGTGCCGTACAACTCCGTCAACGCCTCGCCCGTGGCGGCACCGCAGCCGAACGCCTCGCCATCGCCGAGCGCCTCGGCGATATCTACGCCGCACTCCTCGAACAACCCATCTCCCCCGCCGAACGACGCGACATCGAACGCCAAAGCAAAGAACTCCTCGATTCCATCCCAGGCCTCGATTCTTTCGCCCTGCGCATCCGCCTCGCAAAGGCCCAATACCTCCAGGCCGAACGCATCGCCGAACGCTGGCGGCTCCGCCTCACCACCGACGAAGACGCCACCGAAGCACGCCGAACCTTGCAGGAAGTTCAGCGCACCTTCAGCCTCATCGGTTCGCAGGCAGCCTCGCGCATCACCCAACTGACCAACCAGGAACGACGCGCCGACGAACCCGAGCGAACCAACATCCGCGCCCAGATCAACGCCGCTCAGGCCGACCGTTCCTCCGCTATGTATTACGCCGGCTGGGCCGGATACTGGTTCGCGCTCATGGCCAACGACAAGGGCGCTGCCAGGCGCGCCGCGCACGACCTCGGCACTCTCCTCGGCGCCGATGGCAAAATGCCCGAAATCATCCTGCTCGACACCGCGCTTCTCTCATACGAGCATGTCGCTCGCGCCGCAATGGCCATCGCAATGTCCCATAGTGTCGAAGGTAGCGATTCCACAGCTCTGCTCTGGTTCAAGAGACTCGCTGCAGCCCCCGATCTCCACGAATCCGTTCGCGACCAACTCTTTTCCCGCGAATCTTGGGCGATCGCACAGGCCAAACGATGGGAAGAACTCCACAGCCTCATCGACTCCCGTCGCAAGACCACCGCAGGACGCCTCACCGTTCTCGAGGCTCGTCTTGTCGCCATCATTGCGATGGAAGGATCCGCGTCCACATCACAACACGACACAGAATTCCAGTCCCAGATCGCCGCCGACGCCATCGCCGATCTCATCGCGCAAGGCGAAATTGCACACGTTCTCGATCTTCTGCGCCGCTATGGCACGCTTCCCGTTGTCGGCGACGGATTCATCGTTCGCTACGCCCGTGGCCTGCTCGCTTACGACCTCGCCCGGCGCGCTCATCGAGAATCGGCCGAAGATGACAATCAGCCCACACGCCGCGCAGACGTCGCTGCAAAATACAAAGAAGCAAACGATCTCCTCGCTCCCGCTTTCGATGCCGCCGATGCTTCACGCTTTGCCAGCGAACGCGCACGCTGCGCACTGACCGTCGGCCTCACTCACTACTACCGCGCACGATACTCCGATGCCGCACAGTGGTGCGAGCAGGCTGCCGCGCTCTCTCCCGACCCGAAGCAACGTGAAGAATCACTGTGGCTCGCGCTCGTTGCCCTCGATCGCGCCGTCGCCGAAAGCGCAAGCGAAGAAGCACGCCAATGGGCTTCACGTCTGACCGTCGTCTACATGCGAGAGTTCCCACAGACAGAGCGCGCCGCAATCCTCCTGCTCCGAAGCGAAAACCTCGACGACATCGAAGGCCCAAAAGCCATAGAAGTCCTTTCCGCCGTCCCAACCTCATCGCCGTTGTACGATTCCGCTCGACGACACCTCGGCCGCCTGCTCTATCGTGAGTATCGCCGCGCCACGCCCGACCGCCGTGATGCCGAAGCCGCCCGCTTCCTCGCCGTAGCCGAAGAACTCCTCGAACTCGACGCTGCAATCGTTGTTTCGGGCTCACGCGAGCAGGCCACCGAAGCATCACAAGCCGTCATCGTCCGCGTACGCCAGATACTCGATGTCGTCCTCTCCAGCCACGCGCCAGAACTCACTCGTGCCGATCGTGCGCTCGAACTCCTCGAACGTGTCGCCAACCAGATGGGTCTGGGCCTCGGCGAGTTCGATTCCGAACTCGCGTATCGCCGCCTTCAGATCGCATTGTTTCGCTCCGATGAGCCACAAATCGAAGAGCAACTCAGCCGCCTCGCACGCACCGCTGGCCGTTTCGCCCGCGCCGCCGACCGGCTGCTCTATCGACACTACCTCGATCGTTGGTCAAGGCCCGATGCCGGCCAACTCGAAGCCCGAAACCTCGTCCGTTTCGGCGGGCGCATCCTCGCAACCCCCGACGACGATTCCGATCGCCTCAACGCTGACACTCTCCTCAGCGTCGCCGATCGCGTCAGTGAGGCCGCCGAAGCACTCTGGACCGATCACGACGATCTCGCCATGCGCGCCCTAGCGCTGCGCATCGCGCAGCAGTGGTTCGAACGCGGCAAATGGACCGAAAGCACACTCCGTCGCGTCGCACGCCTGGCCGAACTGGAAGGCGACAAAACCACTGCTTTCGAAGCCTGGAATACCCTCTCCGCTGCCTATCGCACCGGCGAAGAATCCTGGTTCGAAGCACGCTACAACGCCATGCGACTGCTCGTCGAACTCGATCCCGAATCCGCTCGCACAGTCGTCTCGCAGCATGTCGTCCTCTTTCCAAGCCTCGGCCCTCCGCCGTGGGACGAAAAATTCCGCGCCCTTTCCGCTCGCCTCGAACTCCTCCCTCGCATCACCATCCCCGGAGGTTCGCAACCTTGACCCACGACGACGCACGAGATCCGGTCTCGCGTTTCCTGGGCCACGAAGCAGCCGGTCGAGGTCCCGCGCGCCTGCTCGGTCTCAATGAGGCTCGCTTCACCGATGCCGACGTTCTCGTTGCACGCGACCGGTGCCTCACACTCATCGATCGTCACTCGCAGGCCGGTTCCGCCGCTGCCGACGAAGTCCGTCTTGCTGTTCACGCCGCCACCGCACAACTCCTCAATCCCGCTGTACGCGCGCATCTCGCGACCGCCCGCACTGCAGATGCACGCCGCGCCGCTTTGCTCGCGTTCGAGCACGACATGGTCCTCACGCTTGGCATGTTCGGCGGCTGGAGCCGACAATGTCTCCCTCGCCTCCTCGCACTCGCCCACGCGCGAGGCCTCACATCCTCCGATGTCGCCGTCGCGCTCTCGCACCTTTCACGCAAGCGACGCGCCATCGCTCCCCCAACCGGTGTACTTGCTCCAGGCGTCGGAGAACTCGAAGGCATCACCGGTCGATCATCAGGTGGAGGCTGGGTCATCGCTGCCGTGGCCATCACGAGCGTCCTGGTCGCAAGTCTCGTCGTACGCGAAGCGATGGACAACACGTCCTACACCTCAGACTCAACAACTGCCCCGCTCCCCATTGGCGAACTGTCTACGCCTCTCCCATCACCACGCACTGGAGCTGCATCGGCATCACTGCCTGCCGAAAGTGCTCAGCCACTTCTCGGCCCGCGCGAAATCATCACAGCCTTCGACCGCGCCAAATCCATGGCCGTAACCGATGCCCACGGCTCGCGCGCCCTGGCCGCGCGGGCCATTCACGCCGCAGCTGCGCACTGGCTCGATCTCAGCACCGATGAACGCATTCGCATCAGTGATGCCGTTGTCGAACTTATGTATCGTCACGGAGCAAACACTGCAGGCCATGCCACGCTCCTCGCTCCTCTGGAAGACGCGATCGAGCCCCTTCGATCCGCTGGTCCACTCTCAGCAGACAACGTCTCTTCAGCCGCGTGGTCCCTTGGCATGCTCAACCGCATTCGCCGCGAGCGAGACCTTTCCTCGCAACTTCTCGGCCGCGTCGACCGCGCACTCAGCACCGCACTTCGCGATGTTGTCCCCACGCAATCAACTTTCGATGAGGGTGTTCTTGCTGCACTCACATCAATGATCGAACCGCTCGCATCGAGTCAGTCATCTTCTTCTTCCGTCTGGAACGCATGGGTTCGATCGCTCGAACAGGTCACACGCTCCGATGTGCAGCGACGGGCACACATGCTCATGCACGCAACCGACCGCGTCGTCATGCGCAGCTCTGATCCACAGCAGCGACGTTCCTACGAAGCCATTCGCCAACTCATGCGCGTCATGCCATGGAATGAGTCGCCCGACGCAAAGCGATGGGTCGTTCGACAGTTCGACAACCGCGATGTGTACAACGCCGCTCTCAGTGCCATCACCGCAGCCATCGTCGCTGACTCACGCGCCGAAAACGTCGATCCGACCATGGTACTCGCTGCAAACGCCAGCGATCTCATCCGCCGTGACCTGCGCGATCGCTACGCCGCCGCATGGAGTCTCGATCGTCCCGGCGAAGATCGCACGCTCCTTGATTCGATTCTCGCTGCACGCACCCAGATCGACCAGGCAGCCACTTCCGCAAAATCATCCACCGACACCTTCGTCGCCGCGGTCCGCTACGCCCGACTCAACGCCGCCGCTGCTGCGCAGTGGCAGGGCAACTCCCTCGAAGCCAAGGCATGGCTCGATTCCTCATCCACCCTCTCTATCACGCAGATGCAGTCCAATCGTTCGCCTGTCGTGCTCGACGAATCCACCACATGGGCCGTCCGGTATCTCGCCGCCGGTACGCACATCGAACAGCGCATCGAGCTCTTGCGTCAGTTGCGGGGGGCCAGTCGTGGATCCATCGGATCCGTCGATGCCGAAGTCCTCGTCAAGGAAGCAGTCCGTGGTAATGTACGCTCCATCCGCGACACCGCACGCGAAGTTGTTCTCACCTTTGGCGCTTCGCCCGCCATCATCAACGCACTTCTCGAAGAGGCCCCACGCCTCGCTCCCACCCGCGCCACCAACGACCTCGTGACCGCACTGACCTACTCCCCATTGCCAGACCCAAACAGCCCCACCTGGCGCCCAACAGTCCGCCGCGTCCTTGTCGAACGACTCATCGAACTCACTGTCGGCCAAAGTCCCATAGCCATCCTCGACGATCTCGCACTCCTCCTCGAAGAAGCGTACCAGCACCAAAGCCCCACCCGAACCACCAGTTCCGGAGACCAGATCAAAGTCTCCGCGTCCCAGTCCGCGCGAGCGCTGCGCGAGCGCTGGGTGAGGCTCGCAGAACGGTCGATTCCCCCCCTCACCCTCACCAACTCCCTCGAAACCATCGAACGCACACGCATGGGTCGCCTGACCCTCGTCCGCGGACCGGTGCAGGAGTTCCACGTGGAACAGTTGGCCCTGATCGGGACGATGGCGTATGTGATTGCGTGTGAGAGGCCTGGAGCGCTGGGTGCGATTGAAAGTGTTTTGAGAGAGTTCGAGTCTGTGCGCAGAAGTTCGACTCACATCGTCGAGCAGATCGCTGCAGGTGAGCGCACAATTGCAGCGTTGTGGCAGATCAGGTATGGCGCAGGAGATGGCGGATGAAGTGGTGTGTGGGGTGTTTGATGCTGTTGGCGGTTGCCTGCGCCTGGGGGCAGGATGTGGTGGTGTCTGGGCTGGAGGAGCGTGTGCCGGGTGTTCTGAGGAGTCTGGAAGCGCTCGATCCTACCAGTCCGATGGGGTATATCGAACTTGGTGAAGAGATCGCGTCGGAGGCACGGAGCGAGGCGGAGTATCGGTTGGCGCAGCGGCTGTATGTGCTTGGTGCGGCGCTGTCGCGTAGCGTGCAGGGGCGCGACACACTTGCAGCCAGTGCCTGCGTGGCGCTGGCAGACATCACACGATCTGAGACGGATCGGCGTTCGCTGTGGGCGCTTGCGGGATCTCTCGATGAGCGGTACGCGATGCGTGACTGGAGTCGCACTGTGGATCCGCAGGTTTCGGATGATGTGGCGTATGCGGCTGCGGCAGCGATCGGCAATGTGCGTTCCGGGCAGGGTCACCTTGCGCGAGAAGTGCTCAGGCGAGCCGATGTGCAATCTTTGATCCGGGCGTATGGCGCGATTCTTACGGGTTCTGCCAATCAGGATCCTTTGCCTGAACTGGAGCGTGAAGCCGCCAAGTGGCCATGTCCGGAGTGCAGAAATGAACGCGCGGTCACGCGGCGGGTATCGGGAACGGTGAGCACGGTGTTGTGCAATACATGCCTGGGGAATCCGGGGATGAAGTTTGCATCGCCGGAGCAGTTTGCGGCACAGTTGCGTTTCGAGGCGCGTGTGCTCAATGGCAAGCAGCGGTCGTGGGGGGCGCAGATCGAGATGGATCAAGGCACGCCATTCCGCGACATGGATCTTGCGACACTGGCAGCACGGTTCGGAGTGGATGTCACACAGACGCGGTACATCGGTGGCGCATGGCGAACCGAGGAAGAGGCGGTGAAGGTAGAGGCTGGTGTTGAGAGTGATGGGAATGGCGTCGAAATGGAGCCACCTGGCGAGAATGGCTCTGATTGAGCGCTGGGGGCCTGCGAATTTCTGGAGAGAACGAGCACGGTCGATCGTGGGTGTGAGGTCGGGCGAATCTCTTGTGGCGACAAGGTGCGCTAGACTGCGGGCGCAATCGCCAAGGAGCAACGCGATGACAGAAGTGCAGGCGGGGTTCAAACCCGAGATTTCGTATGATGATTTCGTGAAGGTGGATCTGCGGATTGCCAGGATCGTGGCTGCGGAGCCTCACCCAAACGCGGATCGACTTTTGAAGCTGCAACTGGATGATGGTTCAGGCACGGCGCGGCAGATCTGCGCGGGCATCAAGGGGCATTACGAGCCGGCGTCGCTGGTGGGGCGTCACATCGTGATCGTGGCGAATCTGGCGCCTCGGAAGATTCGTGGGGAGGAATCGCGCGGGATGCTGCTTGCAGCCAGCGATGTGCCGAAGGACGCAACTGAGGGTCAGGAGCGGCAGGTGATTCTGCTGTCGCCGATGAGCGACATCGCGCCGGGTTCGACGGTGTCGTGAGAGCGCGATCGAGGATCAGGTGAGTGCGATCAATCGTGCTTCTTGTCTTCTGGCGGGTCGCGGCGGTCGAAGTCTTCGCGGCGTACCCCGCGGCCTGAGGGTTCGCGGCGCATGTCAAACCCGCGGCGGAACATGCGCTCGGTCATGTTGGCGATGACTCGATCGCGGTCTGCGATCTGGGCGCTGAGTTCGGCATCGCGTTCGGCCAGACGTTTGCGGAGCGATTCGATTTCGGTGCGGGTGATGCGTTCACGCAGGTCAACCTGCTGAGAAGCAATCGCAATGATCGCGGCTTTGGCGCTGTCTTCGGTCATTTCGCCAGCATCGACAGCACGGCGTACCCGGCGCATGGTCTCGATGATCTCGGACCCGAGGCGAAACTGCTCGATGTGGAGTTTGGCCAGTTCCGGGTTTTCGTTGCTTGTATTGATGATCTCTTCGATCTGCGGCGTGAGGCGACGGATCATTTCGAGGCGTGAGCCGGGGCGCTCGGCTTCAATTTGATTGAGCCGCTCCGCGAGCCACGGGAGTTCACGATCGATGAATTCATTGATGGCGTCTGGATCGAGCGTGATGCGTGAGTGCGGGTCCGCATCAGAGATCGCGCCGTCGCGTGGGAAGGGTCCTCGCGGGCGTTGTGGTTCGAACATGGCGGACATGTCTTCGCGAAGGACTGGGCCGAGCGAGACAAGGACGGCTGTGGGTTCTTCGTTGTTGTCGAGGCGGGCTATGGCGGATTCGAGAGCTACGCAGGAGGCTTTGGAACGTTCGAGGCGTGAGGTGAGGCGCTCGCGCAGTTGACCGCGGTCGATGGTCGGCGGTTCGGCAGCAGGGCGGGGTCGCTCCTCGGGTTGTGCGCACGCGAGAGCCAGCAAGCCCGTGCAAAGGGCCAGTGTGATGGCGATGCGTGAGAGGAGGGGGCGATCGATGGTCATCAGATTGACTCCTCGACGTTGAGCAGTGTCTCTTCGGTGTTGTGCCAGGTGTCGTCATCGAGGCCTGGGATCTGCTGTGCGGCGCGGTTGAGGTCGGAGAAGTCGGGAAGTTCGGCTCCGAGCCATGCGACGGTGGCGATGAACTCCTCGACATCGGCCAAAGCGTCGGACTGGGCCACAACGGAGGTGTGGATGGGACGTTGCGGGGCGGACATCCAGAAGATGAGCGAGAGAGCAGCGACAAGCGCGACGGAGGCTGCGAGACCGAGCGAGAGGGGGTTGCGGAACCACGGATTGGCGCTGACCAAAGGCATCGGGGGCGCGTCGAAGACTTCACGTTCGATCGAGGCGAAGACAGAGTCTTCGAGGTGATGAGGGGCGTGCGTGCGTTCAGCATGGGCCAGGCGATCGAGTTGATCGGTGATGGGCTGAAGTTCGGGATCGTGGTGCGGGTTGTGGTCGATCATGGCTTGTTTCCAGATTCGCTCGATATGGAGCGGGATTCGAGCATTGCTCTCAGTTTCCGCAAGGCGCGGTGGTGGCGGGCGAGAAGGGTTCCGATGGGTTCTTGTGTGAGATCGGCGATGTCCTTGAAACTGAGTTGTGCGTGGTGGCGAAGTTCGATGACTTCGCGGTCGGGTGCGGGGAGCTGGCTGATTGCCTGACGGAGTGCGAGGAGATCTTCGGGCGGTTCATCGGCGAAGGGAATGGGATCGGCGTGCTGCTCGACAGGCGAGGAAGCGTGGTGGGCTGCGCGATTTCGGCGGCGTATTTCATCGCGAATCCGATTCATGACGACGCGGAAGAGCCAAGGCTCGAAGCGCCCGGACTCTATGTACCCGCCTTCGGTGACCTTGCGAGCGACGGTGACAAACACTGACTGAGTGATCTCCTCGGCCAGTTCGACGGAGTTGAGTCGGCTGCGACAGAGGGCGAAGATGCGTCGGCTGTATTGTGCGATCAGTTGTCGCCATGCGTCATCCTCACCCTGGGCGGCCCGCGCGAGCAGGTCGGTCAGTTCCTTCGGCTGCGGAGATGGCTCAGCGTGCTCGCGACCCAAGTCAGTCCCCTGTACAGAGTGCAGAACGCCGGAACGCCCCGGACATTGCCCGACAAACGCTATCCTTTGGCCATGAATATGGCAGCATACACGGTTCGCATCGAGTGTGAGGAAGATGCAGTGCTGAGAGAAGTGGAGGAGTGGCTATGCGAGGGGCATATTCAGGCTGTGCTGGCGTGTGGGGCGGTTCGGGCGGATTTGGTGGACATGGAGGTGTCGGGCAGCCGCGTCCTAGAGGTACGGTATGTGTTTGCAACCCAAGAGGAGTATGCACGCTATATCCTGGAGCATGCGCCGCGGCTCCGGGAGGATGGGCTGAGGCGTTTCGGGCCGCAGCGGGGTGTACGCATGTCGCGTACGGAGGGGGTGCTGGTGGCGTTTGAAGGGGAAGTCGGGCGACGGGGCGATGAAGTCCGATAGCATGATGTATGGTTGAGTGGTCGCTGTGGCGATCCGGCGGGGTTCATGGTTCGTAGTTGGGCCAAAGCGTGTCGGGAAGGAGCCGGTCCTGGCGGATGCAAACGGGTTGAGCGATGAGAAGGTCTTTGAGCGGTACCGCCGTGGGGAGTCGGTGCTGCTTCGGACGCTTATCGAACGTCATCACGACGATCTGATTCGTTTTTTGACGCGTCTGATCGGGGACAGGTCGGCGGCTGAGGATGTTTTTCAGGAAACATTTCTCCAGATTCACGTTTCGGCGGAGACTTTTGACTCGACTCGAAAATTTCGGCCTTGGTTGTTCACGATTGCAGCGAACAAAGGGCGTGATTACCTTCGTAAGAGAGGGCGCAGGCAGTCGATGGAAATTTCGGCTCCTGTGGGGCCTGACGGGGATGGTCCTTCGATCGTGGATCTGATGCGGATTGATGTTCCGACGCCGGATGCGGCTTTGGATGCAGCCGAAAGGGATGAACAGGTGCAACGGGCTTTGGGATCGCTGTCGCCGACGATGCGTGAGATCCTGTTGCTTGCGTATTTTCAGAGGCTGACGTATGCGCAGATGGCGGAAGACCTGGAGATTCCGCTTGGGACGGTGAAGTCGAGGTTGCATGCTGCGGTTGCGGCTTTTGCGCGAGCGTGGCAGGGGATCGAGGACTCGAAGAGGCAGTAGTTCGGAGAAGACTCGTGCCGATGGAAAACGAGAATGAATCGTGGAGTCAGTTGTCGGACATTGACCAGTGTGCGCTTGATGCGCTGATTGAAGCCGAGTTTGACATTTCGCGAGTACCGCAAGCCGAGCGTGCGCGTGCGGAGCGTGTTGGTCTGCTCTTTGGGCTTCTGGGGAGTGACGTTGCGCAGGGCAATGGTGATCTGGCGTCGCGGACGGTCGCGGCGGTGCTGGGGCGGAGCGAGGATCGGGCGGAGTATGTCGAGGCGGAACTGTGCCAGGAGGACAGCGATGCGCTTGAAGCGCTGATTCTGGCGGGCGGAGATGTTGGGCGGCTGCCTTCGAGGCTGCGTGAGCGTGCGAGTCGGCATGCGGCATTTGCGATGCTGGTCTCGGGGTCGGCGGTGGAGGGTGGAACAGATCGCGAGGCGCTGATTGCCTCGACGCTGGCGCGGATTGATTCGACGATCACGGCGCAGGAAGGGCGGATGAGTCTGGTGCGTCGCCCGAGTTTGCGTTTGGCGGATGTGGTGTCGGTGGCGGCCGTGTTGCTGGTTATGGCGTCGATAGCGTTTCCGGTGCTTGGGACGCTGCGGGATCAGGCGCGGCGTGGAATGTGCGAGACGAATCTTGCGCAGGTGGCGCAGGCAGTGGGGATGTATGCTGGGGCACATCGGGCTTCGCTTCCGACAGCGACCGCGGGTTTTGGCGGGCGTTCGTGGATGAATGTTGGGACGACGCCAGAGCAGTCAAACTCGGCGAATTTGTACATGCTGGTGCGTGGGCGGTATGTGAGGCTTGCGGATCTGGCGTGTGCGGGCAATCCGGTTGCACCGACCAATGAGGTGTCACCCGAGGCGCGGGACTGGGGCAGGCTTGAGGAGATTTCGTACAGTTATCAGGTGCAGGATGGTGTGCGGCAACGGCTCTGGGCGTCGCCGATGCCTCTGGTGATAGTTGCGGATCGTTCGCCGGTGGTGCTTCGGATTGCGCGTGATGAAGCGATCAGGCCTGAGGAGAATTCGCCGAATCATGGGATGCGTGGGCAGCATGTGATGAAGACGGACGGCACTGTGGAATGGCTGACGACGCCGTTGGTTGCGAGCGGGGACAATATCTGGCTTCCGAGGCAGATCGAGCAGGCGGTTGCGTTGATCAGGCGGTATCACGGGATGACGGGGACCGAGGTTCCGGCGTCTGCGGATGATGTTCTGCTTGGTCCGTGAATGGGCGTGTGTGTCGCGCGCACGGGTTAGGTTTCAAGCGAGTGGGATGGTGGAGCCGACTGTTAGTCGGTGACTCTGTGAGTCCGGCGCAGGGATGGCGCAGATATTGCGCCTGGTGACTGGATTCCCGGGGTGACACAATCCGGCGGTCGCGCGATGGCTAAAAGACCGAAGTGGGACATTGGCGGGCTGATCGAGCGTGGCAGGCATTGGAGTGCCGCGAGCCCGGTGCATCGGTCATTGCTTGATGGCATCGTGGCGATGGTGTGCGTGCTGGTGGGGGCGACGATCTGCATTCGCATGGTGTCGCTCGTGAGTCGAGATGCGTACGTCGCGCAGGTGAAAGAGAGCCTGATCAGTCTGGCCGAGGCTGCGGCGTCGATGGTGGACGTTGAGGTTCATGATCGGTTGGTGGGAGATGCATCGAAACAGGGTTCATGCGAGTACGAGCATGTTGTGTCACCGCTGAGGCAGATTCTCGGGCGCACGAAGGACATTTTCTTCATATACAGTGCGGTGCAACGCGAAGGTCATGTATACTTTGTTGTTGACGCTTCGAAACCGGGCGATCGGGATGGAGATGGAATCGATGATCAAGCGCAGTTGATGGAACTGTATGAAGATCCGAATCCTGCGATCGTTGAGGCACTGATGAGCGGCGTCGCCCTGTCGAGCGACGAGGTCTATACGGACAAGTGGGGGACGTTTCTCACTGGATATGCGCCGCTGATTCGAGCAGACGGCAGCATTGCCGGCGTGATTGGGGTCGATATCACTGCCGATGCGTTTCAAGTAAGACTCGCCGGAATTCGGCGTGCCGAGTGGGTTGCTCACGGGGCGTCGGGTGTGATCGCGGTGATGGCGGGGCTGAGCGTTTTCGGGCTTGCGCATGCTCGTCGGCGCAGTCAGGCCCGCATCGTGGAGAGCAAGGACGCGTATCGTGCGCTGTTCACATCGGTGCCTGCAGCGGTGCTCGTGTGCGACAAGAACGGGTTCATTGAGAATTACAATGACACCGCGGAGTTGTTGCTCGGTCGACGGCCAGTGATCGGGGTTGAACAATACTGCGGGTCGACACAGTTGTACTCTCCATCTGGGAGCGTGTTGAGTGGCGAGGATTGTCTGATTGCGCAAGTGATGGATACTGGCGAAGCAGTCGAGCAGGTGGAGATTGTGATTGCGAGGCCAGATGGGAGCCGGATACCAGTTCTAGTGAACTGCGCGCCAATGCACAATGCATTTGACGAACTCATTGGCACGGTGACTGTGTTCAGCGAAATCACTGAGCTGAAGCGGGCGCAGGATGAGATTCGCATGCAGGGCGAAGAGCTGGACAAGTATTTCGAGTCGAATCTCGACTTGCTGTGCATCGCCAACATTGACGGTGAGTTCATACGGGTGAACGCGGAGTGGGAACAGGTGCTCGGGCATACGCGGTCGGAGTTGGAGGGAAAGTCATTCCTGCGGTTCGTACATCCGGACGATCTGGAGCAGACACTCGAAGTGATGAAACATCTGGAACGGCAGGAGCCGATTCCGCTGTTTGTGAACCGGTATCAGCGTCGGGACGGGACGTATAGGTGGATTGAGTGGCGTTCAATGCCTCTGGGCGAAAAGATCTACGCATCGGCACGAGATATTACAAGTCGCAAAAAATCGGAGGAGCAAATCGCACGGCTTGCGCTGGTCGTTGAGCGGACATCAAACGCGGTGATCATCACAGATGCAGCACGTCGTATCACATGGGTCAATGAGGGGTATACGCGAATAACGGGGTACACGCTGGAGGAATCGCTTGGCGTCAAGCCGAGTGAACTGCTGCAATGTGACAAGACCGATCAGGCGGTCATCGAGCGGATTCGGGAGGCTTGCGATCGTGGTGAACCGTTCCGCGGCGAGATTCTGAATCGAAGTAAGGATGGAAGGGATTACTGGCTTGACATCAACATCGAGCCTCTGGTCGATGAGCGCGGCACGGTCACGGGTTTCCTGGCGGTGGAGAGCGACATCACGGCATTGGTCATGGAGCGGGAGCGATTGCGTTCGACATTTTCAGCGGTAGCCGAGGGTATCGTGCAGGTTGATGCAGTCGGCGAGATCATGGCGTGCAACAAGGCAGCGTCGGCGATACTGGGGTTGACTGAGGAGCAGATACTTGGTCGAACGACGCTGGATGCACGCTGGCGGGCCGTGAAGCTTGATGGGTCGGAGTTTCCTGGAGATGAGCGGCCGATTTATGTGACGATGCGAACAGGAGAATCGATCCGGTCGAGCGTCTACGGCATTCACACGCCACAAGGAAACCTGCGGTGGCTCTCGGTAAGCACAGAACCGATTCGCGATGCTGACGGACGAATCGCTTCGGTGGTGGCGTCGTTTGTTGACGTGACCACGCAGCTCGAGACAGAGCGCAAAAACCAGGAGAGCGAGCGGAGGTACAGGACACTGGTCGAGGGAGCGGATGTTCTGGTGTGGGAATTCGATCCATCGCAGGACAAGTTTACATATGTCTCGCCTCAGGCGCTGAAGTATGGCTACAGCATTGAGCAGTGGCTGACGCCGGGGTTCTGGTCGGCCCATATTCACCCGGAGGATCGGGAAGGTGCGGTGAAGTTCTGCGCTGATTGCACGCAGCAGGGAGAGAGTCACAGATTCCAGTACCGATTTGTGAGTGCGAATGGAGAAGAGCTGTGGATGGAAGATATTGTGCATGTAGAGGTGCCTGATGTCGATGGTGGCGTGCCGATGCTTCGTGGGGTGCTGGTTGATATCACGCAACAGAAGATGGACGAGGTTGCGTTGCGCGATGCCAAAGCGGTGGCTGAGGCGGCACTGCTCGAGGTCGCAGCCCTGCGAGGGGCGCTCGATGAGCACTCGATAATTTCTGTTGCGGATCGGGCGGGGCGAATTATTGACGTTAATACGGGATTCTGCAGGATCAGCGGCTACTCAAGGGAAGAATTGATCGGGCAGGATCATCGGATGTTAAACTCGGGGACTCATCCCAAGGATTTCTGGGTGGAAGTGTGGAGGACGATTTCAAGCGGGCGAGCGTGGCGTGGTGAGATCTGCAACAGGCGCAAGGATGGGACGAACTATTGGGTAGACAGCACGATAGTGCCTTGCCGTGGGCCGAGCGGGAGGATCGAGAAGTTTGTTTCGATTCGGTTTGACGTAACGGCACAGAAGTCCGCGGAGACAGCGCTGGCTCGGAGCGAGCGGCGCAACAGGGCGATTGTCTCAGCGCTGCCTGATCTCATGTTCTGGATTGATAGCGAAGGAAAGTTCCTGGATTATGAAGGTGATAGTGGGTTGCTTCTTTCTCGCGAGAAGTTCATCGGCCGGCGAGTGGTGGATGTGCTGCCATCGGAACTTGCGGTGCGTGCGATGGCTGCAATCAAGCAGGCACTGGATACAGGAGAGCTGACGCGGCTGGAATATGAGTTGATGATGCCCGAGGGCAAGCGGGAGTATGAACTTCGCATCATCATTCTGACTGCGGATGATGTGCTGTGTTTTGTGCGCGACATTACGGAGGCCAAGCGTGCGGAGCGCGCGTTGCGTGAGGCGCAGTACGAGGCCGAGAGCGCGAGCCGGGCCAAGAGCGAGTTTCTGGCGAACATGAGTCACGAGATTCGGACGCCACTGACCTCGATACTTGGCTATGCGCAGGTCATGCGGGAGGAGGAGAGCAAGCATCCAGAGGCCTCTGCGGAGCGATTGCAGTCACTTGAGACAATTGAGCGTGCTGGCGAGCATTTGTTGACGGTGATCAACGACATTCTGGATATTTCGAAAATTGAATCGGGGCGAATGGGCGTCGAGCGGATTGAGACGCCGTTCGTACGTGTTGTGTACGACATTGACAGTTTGATGCGTCCGCGTGCGCGTGGGAAGGGCGTGCGACTGCAGACGGAGTTTACAACGCCGGTGCCTGACAGAATCTTGAGCGATCCGACGAAGTTGCGACAGATTTTGATGAATCTGATTGGGAATGCGACAAAGTTCACTGACAAAGGCGTGATTCAAGTGCGCATCGCGACGGCTGGGGAGGGGGCGCTGCGGCGGCTGCGGTTCGAGGTGGAGGATACGGGTTCGGGCATGAGCGAGGAGCAGGCTTCTCGTTTGTTTGAGCCTTTTGCGCAGGCGGACAGTTCGATCACACGCAAACACGGCGGGACCGGCTTGGGACTTGTCATCTCGCGCAGGTTAGCAGACTTGATGGGTGGGGATGTTTGGCTGGAGTGGACGGAGGCCGGGAAGGGATCGTGTTTTGTCATGGAGTTGCCGCTGATCGAAGTTCAAGGGTCTGTACTGGTTGAAAATTTCAGTGCGTTTGAGGCTGCGGAGCCGACGCAGGAGGCGAAGGCGACTGCGCATGTGGCGGAGTTGTTGAGCGGGCGGATTCTGCTGGCGGAAGACGGGATCGACAATCAACGACTGATTTCGTTCCATCTGAGGCGTGCGGGGGCGGAGGTAGTGATTGCGGACAATGGTGCCATTGCTTTGCAAATTCTCGAAGAAGCAGTGCAGGAGGGGAACCCGTTTGATCTGCTGCTGACGGATATTCAGATGCCGGAGATGGATGGTTACACGCTGGTGCGAACGTTGCGTGAGCGTGGAGACAGAATTCCGGTCGTGGCCCTGACGGCGCATGCGATGGCTGAGGACCGGCAAAGGTGTATGGAAGTTGGGTGCGATGATTACGCCAGCAAGCCGATACGCAGGGAAGAGTTGATTGAAACGTGCCGGAGTTGGATGATGAATAAGGCCAGTGAAGGCGGGCGCGGAGCGGCGGCGTGAAATGCCGGAATGTCAGGGCGATGGTGAGCGCGGTGGCTTGAGGACAAGTGAGATAGGCCAGCCGAAGAGGCGGTGATGATGATCGGGGTTGAAGCGTTTACGCGAGTGATATTGGGCGACGCAGATGAGTCGACCATAGATTGCAAGGCCGCAGAGCATGATCATGCAGCATGAGAACGATGCGGTTTGTGATGGCTCGACGAGTTCGACGGTGGCGAGATCCCAGAGATAGTGCAGCAGCATCGAGGCCGAGAGAGTGAGGGCGAGAAACGCATGGCGGCGATGGTGCCCGATGACGTAGAGCCCGATGCCGAATCCGGTGATGCCGCCGAAGATGGCGTGGCCGAAAATGCGGACGACTTCGGATGGCGGGAGCGGTCCTTCGAGTTCTGAGAGCAGGCCGAAGGATTCGTCGATCGCGGCTCCGATGCCGACCATCGAGCCGTAGATGAGGCCGTCCATTGGATCTTTGAAGACGCCGCGAAAGATGGTTGCAATGAGAATGACCGCGAGAAGTTTGGCAAGTTCCTCGTGTGTTGCAGCTACAAGGGCGAGCGATTGAGCAAATGACAGGTGTGGATACAGGATCGTGATAGACCAGACCTGAGGGTCGAGGGACAGGTGCATGAACGCAGTGCCGAGGATGACAGCCAGAAGGAGCATGTACCAAGGCTCCTTGTCATAGAGGTCGTAACGGTTGATGAGCCAGCCTACGAACAGGGCGCAGATGAGCAGGTTGGCGAGGATGAGCATGGAGGTCTCCGTGGCCCGAGGATACCGGAATGTGCGCGGGCGTGATGTGAGTCTGTTGTGCCTTATGCCGGTGCGGGTTCGAGTGCCGCCTACAATGCGCGCTGCCTTGGCCTGAATCCAGGCCGGAAGGGAGCCCCCGTGACGCGTGTTTCATGGCGCGATCGTCATACCCCCAAGTTGGTCACCTGTCTGCGTGAAGGGTATGGCACTCGGACATTTGTTTCGGATTTTGGTGCGGGTTTGACGGTGGCGGTCATTGCCTTGCCGCTCGCGATGGCGCTGGGCATCGCGAGTATTCCGCAGAACGTCGCGGATGAACTGGCAGCGATTCATCCGTGGCTGACGCCTCCGGCGATGGGGTTGTTCACGGCGGTGGTAGCGGGGGCGATAATTTCGATTCTGGGCGGTTCGAGGTATCAGATCGGGGGGCCTACGGCGGCGTTCATGCCGCTTGTGTTTGCGATCTGCGCTGCGCATGGGTATGCGGGGCTGGTGCTGGCGACATGCATGGCGGGGGTGATTCTGATACTGCTGGGCCTGTTTCGATTCGGGGGTGTGATCAAGTTCGTGCCGTATCCGGTTGTCGCGGGGTTCACCGCGGGGATCGGCGTGGTGATCATGACGTCGCAGATCAAAGACTTCTTCGGGCTTGCGCTGCTGACGCCTGAGGGCGGCGTGGCGTCGGTGCCGGCCGAGTTCATCGGGAAACTCGAGATCTTCTGGGCGAATCGTCACACGTTCAACCTGTACTCGGTGGGCATCGCCCTCGGATCGCTGCTGATTCTGGCGCGACTGCCCAAGTTAGCTCCGCGCGTGCCGGCTGCGATTGTGGCTGTGGGGCTGAGTGCGATCGTTGTTAAACTGATGGGGTGGTCGAGCGCGACTGTGGTCTATGACGGCGTGCATGTTCGGCCGATGGTGGAAACAATCGGGACGCGCTTTGGCGGGATTCCATCAAATCTTCCCAGGCCTCAATTGCCCACGATCACGCTCGACATGGTGCGAGCACTCATACCCGCTGCAACCGCGATCGCATTTCTGGGCGCGATCGAGAGTCTGCTTTCGGCAGTTGTGGCTGACGGCATGACAGGCTCGCGGCATCGATCTGATCAGGAACTCGTCGCACAGGGTTCGGCAAACATCGCCAGTGTGTTGTTTTTTGGCCTGCCAGCGACCGGGGCGATCGCGCGAACCGCGGCGAACATTCGCAGCGGAGGCAAGACGCCGGTGGCTGGGATTCTGCACGCGCTGTTCATCCTGCTGTTCATGCTCGCGCTTGCACCACTAGCCAAGGCAATTCCGCTGGCGTCGCTCGCCGCAGTGCTGGTGATGGTGGCGTGGAAGGTCAGCGATCTGGAGAATTTTCGTCGGCTGCTGATGGGACCTAAGCCCGATGTGCTCGTGCTGCTCACCACATTCGGGCTGACCGTGATTTTCGATCTGACGATTGCGATCGGCACTGGAGTGGTCCTCGCATCGCTGCTGTTCATGCAGAGAATGACGCAGATCACGACCGTGCGCGGGCTTGATGACACGATCGGCGGCATCGACACCGAGGCTCCGGACCCTAAAGACCCCGGCCGAGTCGAGGATCTCGCAGTTCCTCCTGATGTGGTGGTCTACGAAATCAACGGCCCATTCTTCTTTGGCGTGGCGAACAAGTTGCAGCTTGCGCTCGATCAATTGCAGAGGCCACCGAAGATCATCATCTTGCGGATGCGCTATGTGCCACACATTGATGCGACGGGCCTCAACGCGCTGCGTGAGTTTCACGCCAAGTGCCGGCGTCGCGGGACGACACTGCTGCTCGGCGGGGTGCACGCGCATCCGATGTTCGAGCTTGCGCGAGTGGGGCTCGACGACGAGATCGGGCTCGACAACATGTTCGAAAACCTTGACGACGCCCTGGTTCGAGCACGCTCGCTGCTCAACACAGGCCACGACGAGAGCCCTTCGGTCTTCGATCAGACAGCGATCTAGTGGACCAGATGCCTTGCAGCCTTATGTCGTTGCAGTTGTACCTCGAATGCTTATCTCAATTGCATTTGTTCGATGAATCGTATAGTCTCGTTGGAAAGGAGCAATATCCATGATCGGAGTTCGCGACTTGCCGGCTGTTTTCGCCCTGGCCTTCATAGCAATCTCAGTGTCGTTGGTCACCATTGCATTCGGTGCTCCTGCACATGGGCAACCAACACTGCCAGAAGGCGTGCGGTCTTGGAATTTCTCACCCTACGGCGATGGAGCATGGATGCGGGCTGCCTTCAGCCCGCGAGGCAACGCGTTCTGTTTGTCTGATTTCGGCCTGCTCTGGTCATTTGATGTACGCACTGGGCGGCTCCAGCCGTCGGGCAACGCGCACACTTTCACATCATCAGTGATGTCCAGCACGGGCACCATGTTCCTTGGCATCACAACGCCGCAGTCCGCCGAGATCGCCCCGACACAAATTCTGATTGACGCAGCAACCGGGCGTTCGCGCGGCGACTGGAAAGGACCTCTGCCATCTGCCCCATATTCGGCTCAAGGCCGGCAGCGACCCGGGCAAGGCGAAATCATGGCTGTTACGCTTGTCGATATCGCCCCTGATGGCTCCGCATATGCAGCGGCATACGCCGAACTGCCTCGCAACAGCACCCGCTTCCTCGCGACTCTGCGCGCGCGACTGCCAGAAGGCGCGAAAATGCCCGTGACTATTGACCGCGTTGCCATTGGCGATCCGCGCAGCGGCGCTGTTCAGCGTGTGCTCGAATCTCCGCTGACTGATCGCACGATCGGGCCTCGCGACTTTGAAAAGACAGACACGACCGACAGCCTCGGAATCGGATGGCTCGCTTTCTCCCCGGACGGTGCGAAACTCGCTGCGTATGTGCGTACAGGTACGATCATCGTCTGGGATGTTTCCCGCGGCACTGTGCTGGCAGTGCTCGACACCGGCGCGTCGCGGCGACACGCGTTTGTGCCCGCGTTCACATGGTTGGCTGACAACGACACCATGTACGCGTACCCGTCGCACGACGCCGTCGTCAAGTCCGGCGAACGACTGATGATCCGCGCCAGCGTTGCTGCCGCGCAGATCACGCCCGTGCGGTGGACCGTCCCGTCAGTGGCAAGCCCACCCGGCCCCGGCGGACTACCCGCACACGAGCGCCCGCTCGACGCAAGCCAAGGGCAAGCGCACCAGCCGCAGGTTACCGTTTCGCCCGATGGACGCTATGCCCTGAGCGGGGCTTCGAGCCGTCGCGAGGGAGGACGCATCGTTGGCGGCCTCGGCGTGGTCGATCTCGAATCGACTCAACTCATAGGCATCGTGCCGCTTTCGTATGCACCTCTCACTGCGTTTTCATCAGACAGCCAGCAGGTCGCCATCGTTGCGCGATCAGGCACCGTATTGCTGATGTCTACTGAAACGCTTCTTTCCATGGCACGCGATGAAACCGCCTTGCCAGAAGTTACTCCACAGCCGGTCCTTCGCAAGCCGCCACCTCCCCAGACGAACCGCAGAGGCAGAGGCCTTTCCGATTGAACCGGCCAAACTCGCGCTTCATCCACCGCGATTCGCAACTACACGCATCCCGCAGCAAACGCCGCGAGGAACGCCGACACGTCGAAGAAATCCAGCACGCCGTCGCCATTGAAATCGGCACTCAGGTCGCCCTCGGAAAATGCGCCGAGAAACACGTTCACATCAAAGAAATCGAGCGCCCCATCACCATTGAGATCAACCGCACACGGCGCGGACACCACCGTCACGATCGCCGCGTTCGACATCGTCGGTCCGCACGCATTGCTTGCAATCGCCCGATATACGCCCGCATCTCCGCCCACCGCATTCGCGATCAGCAGCACCGGCGTCGTCGCTCCGCTGATGCGTCCGTCATCGACCACAGGCTCGCCATCGTGTTCCCAACGGTATTCGATCGGCCCCAGCCCGCTTGCAGCCGTCACGAGCAGGACATTCGCACCAAGTTCAACTTCGACTCCCTGCGGGTGCAAGACCATCGTCGGCGGCGTCCCGCCATTGCGCCAGTTTGAGATCGTCAGCGCGGCGTTGTTGATCGACCGCGCGTTGTCCGTCGGATTCGGCTGGCCCACCGGCACACCAGTCGGGTTCCCGCCATAGAGCACATCCGGATTCGAAAAATGCGCCCGCCGTGTCCCAGGCGAGTAGGCCATCACCGAGCGGTTGTGTGTTCCATTTGTCGAATACCACCGGCTCCCGTACGAATACGAATACAATGCCGACCCCGCGTTATCGCGGTCGTGTGAGCTCCCCATGTTGTGCCCCAGTTCGTGCGCAAAGGTCAGGTTGCCTACTGCACACGACCGCCGCGTGACCGAGAACGCCGAAGAAGCAAACCCAGTCGAAAGATTCGTCATCAGATACGCCACGCCGCACGCGCTGCCGGTGTTGGTCAGCAGCGCCACCATGTCAGCTCGTACGCTGTTGCGGATCGCGTGGACCGCGTCCATGTGCCCGTCGGTCGAACTCCGCAATCGGCTCAGGTCGGTGCTCAAGTTTCCCGTTTCGGTGTATTCGATTTCGTCAAGGTACACCAGCCGCAGCCGAGGATTGATCTGGCTGTTCGCATACGCGTTGTTCGTCGCCGCCACCGCCGACTCGGCGAGCGCCCTGATCGCGTTTGTTCCTCCAGCCCCCGACCGCGCCGCTGGCGTGTACACCACCATCACGTCAACGATCGATCCGTCGTCGGCGCACACACTGCCGCGCAGCCCGAGTTCATCGTCCAAAGCCTCGCGCGGCGCATGGATGCAATGCTCATGATCCGTCGCGCACGGATCGAACGCCATCCCATCGAGTTCGACGGCCCAGACCTGCCCAGTCGCGTCGGAGCGCACTTCAAACACCCGATCATCATCAAGCCATACCGCCCCCATGATCGCGTCCACCTCGACCACGAGCACAAACGAACCGCCCGGCTCGCTCAGCACGCGCCCGGTCCATGTGTAGCGATGCAGCCCGCGATCCTCGTGCCGATCGATCGTGACGCGCAGATCCACATCATCAAACAGATTCAGCCGCACAACCGACCTCATCAAGGCCCCGTCCATCAGCGCCATGTCGGCATCGATCGCACGAGCTCTCTTCGTCGTCGGCTCATGCACCACGCTCTGCCCGATCGGCTCGACCGCTGCCGTCGCAAACACCGCTGCCGGGCGATCCTCGCCGCCACCGGCTGCAGCAATCGCACACCACACCAGGCAAGCCCCAAAGCTCCACCGAACGCTGTTCATCATGGTTTCCCCTCACCGCAACCGCCCGCCGGCGCTCGCGTCGCATCCAGACTACAGCGAATTGACGATTCCGTCAACCCCCATTGCCCAAATGACCAAACCTCAGATGGTTTAGGTTTGGCGCAACCGCCCACTTCGTGCCCCGAGTAGGCGCGTAAAGAAGGCACATAGGCTGGACGCCTCACATCATCACGTCATCGCAGTCTTCACCCTGTGGTCGTAATCGACCACTCGGCCCCTGCTCAATCGATGTTCGATTCGATCCGCGACACCGTTTCTCCCGATAGCGCATCGCGGTCTTCCTTGGCCGTTCGCAACAGGGCCGTCCCCTCGTGCGACACTTGGAGCAGAGGCTTGCGCCGGTTGATCGCCCGCGTCACCCAATACTCATCGAGCATCGTCTCAAGCGCCGACAGACACAGCGCCATCTGGCTGCGGTGTACCTGTGGCGGGGCGCTCGGGTTCTTGCGTTGAAGTTCAGCGCTCAACATGTTGACCATCGTCTGGGCATCCGAAGTCTGCTTGAGCGTCTGAATCACCAGATCGTAATAGCCCAGTTTCGGCAGACGATGCCCCGCACGCTCATAGCACTCGACTCTCTGAATGCGGCCTTCATGCAGGAACCCCATCACCCCCGCAGTCGCCCCCGTCAGGTTGAGCGTGAACTTATTGTGCCCGTTCATCAGGTAGTCGGGCTTCGTATGCCCATCGCCCGAAAACAGCCCGATGAGCTGCCGCGACAACGACACGTCAAACGTGCCCGCCGACGGAACCCCCGGGTGCTCGGTCGCAAAACCACCTTGGCTCAACCACGCCCACGCTGCCTGTGGCGAGAGTTTGAGCCCCGCTTCTGCCGCGATCGCCTGGCAGTTGTCACGCAGTTCCGTAAAACAACTGTTGGCTGAATACCAGTACTGCGCAAAGCGGATGTGCTGGCGCACGTTAGCGCGGTTGCAATCGTTGTACCGCTCGCGCAGCCACTTCGCATCGTGCTCGCCCCGGTCAAGCTCCATGATCGTGTACGCCGCATCACGCCCCGACGCATGCGCCAGCGACATGCCCGCCGAGAGAATCGGGTCGGCAAAGCCGCACGTCTCTCCGACCAGCAACCAGTTTTCGCCGATGACCCGATCACTCAACTGCGACCAGTCCTTGCACGAACGAATCGTTCCTTCACGCTCGGCCCCCTCGAGCAGCGATGCGACCTCAGGCTGCTCACGCACTGCGTCCAGATACAAATCCTCGGGCGACTTTGACGATGTGCGATAGTGATCCACCGGCGTCACCAGCCCGATGCTCGTCCGCTCAGGACCCAGCGGGATAAACCAGATCCAGCCATATGGCAGACTGCGGATCTGCACGCGCGTTGCGCCCGTGCCGATTCTGATTGCCCACTTGGCATTGCGCCAGTAATCCCAGATCGCGATGTTGCGCAGTTCCTTGACGACATCCGCGCCGATCCCCAGCGCCCGACGCAGAATCCCCACAACGCCCGAAGCGTCAATGTACCACCGTGCCGTCACCGTCTCGCCACTCGAAAGCTTGAGCCCATCAACGCGATCGCCCGTGCACAGCACCTCTTCGACCGCTGTCTCCTCACGCACCGTCACCCCGACTGATTCGGCGTGACGCAACAGAATCGTGTCGAAGATCGACCGATCCACCTGAAACGCCACCGAAGTCCGCTGCCCCTCAAACTTGCCCGGCCTCGGTTCATCGACCCACTTCTCCGGCGGATAAAAGTTGAAGTCCCACCGGTCATTGTCGCGGCCCCAGGTGTACGACGCCCCGATCTTGATCGGAAACCCCGCCGCCTCGACCTTGTCCCACACGCCCATCTCGTGCAGCACCGCACCGATGGACGCCAACTGGCTCTCGCCGATGTGGTCACGTGGAAACTTTTCCTTCTCGACCAACAGCACCTTCAAGTCCGGTGAATACTTGCGCAGCATCGTCGCCGCCGTGGTGCCCGCCGGCCCGCCCCCGATGATCGCCACGTCAAAACTCAGATTCGCACTGCCATTGCCTGTCGCCATAAAGCCCCCCAAATGCCTTGCAACCAAGCACTGATCGGCATTTGCCCATGGCGAGGTTGAGCCGCAAGTATACTGATCCAGATTTCGCACTCAATGCCATATTTTGTGCCGGATCATGGCAAAGGGGGTATCGCGGTTGTCGAAACCACCTCTTTCAGGGGATTGAAGAGGATAGCATTTGTGCCTTTAATTTAGAACTATTCCAAAGTGACTTTTCACGTTTTATTGACTCTGTTCACCAGTGCCCACCATTGCAGGATCTCACCACATGACCACCAAGCCCAATGATTCCGCCAACTGCCCCGTTCTCACCACCGCCGAAGGGGCCCCGATCGCCCGCCAGCACGCCCTGACCGCCGGGCCGCGCGGGCCTCTGCTCATGCAGGATGTCGCCCTGCTCGAACAGATGCAGCACTTCAACCGCGAGCGCATCCCCGAGCGCGTCGTGCATGCCAAGGGCTCCGGTGCGTACGGCACGTTCACCGTCACTCATGACATCACAAAATACACCAAGGCCTCGATCTTCTCCAAGGTCGGCAAGAAGACCGAACTCTTCCTCCGCTTCAGCACTGTCGCCGGGGAACGCGGCGCTGCCGACGCTGAGCGCGATGTCCGGGGCTTTGCCATCAAGTTCTACACCGATGAGGGCAACTGGGACATGGTCGGCAACAACACGCCCGTCTTCTTCGTCCGCGACCCCTACAAGTTCGCCAACTTCATCCACACGCAGAAGCGCGACCCGAAGACCAACCTCCGCGACATGGACATGCAGTGGGACTTCTGGAGCCAGTGCCCCGAGAGCCTGCATCAGGTCACGATTCTCTTCAGCGATCGCGGCCTGCCCGCTTCCTATCGCACGATCCACGGCTTCGGCAGCCACACCTACAGCCTCATCAATGCTGCGGGCGAGCGCGTCTGGTGCAAGTTCCATTTCAAATCGAATCAGGGCATCAAAAACTGGATGGACGATCACGCGGCCGAGGTCGTCGGCTCCGACCGCGAGAGCCATCAGCGCGACCTGTTCACGGCGATTGAGAAGGGCGAGTTTCCTTCATGGACGCTCAAGATCCAGGTCATGACTCAGCAGCAGGCCGAAGCCTGGTCGAAGAAGACCGGCTGGAACCCGTTCGACCTGACCAAGGTCTGGCCGCATGGCGACTTCCCGCTGATCGAAGTGGGGCAGATGGAACTCAACCGCAACCCGGAGAACTACCACGCCGAGGTCGAGCAGGCGGCTTTCAAACCCTCCGCCCTCGTCCCCGGCATCGGGCCCAGTCCCGACAAGATGCTCCAGGCCCGCCTGATGTCATACGCCGACACGCACCTGCACCGCGTGGGTGTCAATCACCATCAGATTCCCGTCAACAAGCCCCGCTGCCCCGTGATGCACTACATGCGTGACGGTCAGGGAGCGACCGCCGAGACTTACGGCAACGCCCCCAACTACTGGCCCAACACGCGCTCCGGCACGCCCCAGCCCAATGAACACTTCTCTGATCCCGCATGGGATCTTGGTCAGGCCGTGGTCGACCGCTACGACTCGACCGTCGATCACGACGACTTCACCCAGCCCGGCAACCTGTACCGCATGTTCGACGACGCCCACCGCGACCGCTTGGCCACGCGCATCGCCGGCGTCCTCGGCCAGGCCCGCAGGGAAGTCCAGATGCGCCAGGTCTGCCACTTCTTCCGCGCCGATGAAGACTACGGCCGCCGCGTCGCTGAAAAACTAGGCATCCCGATCGACGCGATGCTTGCACCGGTCGGGGGGTGAACTGAAGAGAGAGTGAAGCGGACATGATGTCGTCATAGTTCGGGGGGGCATGCCCGCGCCGCCTCCGATCCGGGGGGGTGCGGGCCAGGTTTGACCAATTTCCACTTCTCCGTGCAGTGCCCAAGGTGCATGCGCATCGATCATCGAGCGCTGCCCCGGGTCTCACATTTTCTGCGCAGCCTCGGCCGAACCCGTCACGGGCCACACCTCGAACACGACAAGGTCATCCCACGCTCGCATCCATGCTTCAAGCAGTTCGAGCCTGTCGGCACGCATCACCTGAAAACACACCGTTCTCTGTTCGTCCACCCAGCTCTGGATGTACTCGACCCCAGGCGGCAGCAGGCGACCCTGCTCGCCAAACCGCGCATAGACGGCTGCGGCATCCTTGAACCTTTCCACCACCATGTACAACTGACTCATCGCGTACGCCTCCTTGCTGAGCGTATGCTGCTGCCTGAGGGTGACAGTGACTTGCAAGTAGCGTGCTGAGGCGTGTGAACCACCGTGTGGATCTGCAACTGATGCTGCTGGGTGCGTAATTTTACACACGAAGCTAAGCGAAGGTCCGTTGCGTTTATTGGCTCACCATCGTGGTTTGGCGTTATGCGGACGCAAATCTGTGTCATTCAGGATCGATCTTCGACTCCTCTGCGCAAGAGGGCGTAGCTCACTCGTTCCTACGGAACGAATCGCGCACAATCTGCCGATTCCTGGCTTTGTTGCGTCGCGGCAACGGCCGCAGTGGAGCCGCAGGGACATTCGGTCGATGACACCCCACAATGATGCCCACAGGCGACAACGAACACGGTGAGCGAACGCCACACGATTCGCTCGGCCCCAACCCCACCTCGAAGCGAAGCCCGCGCGCGGCCGATGACGTCACACGCCTGGCCCACGAACTGAGCAACCTCCTCGACGGTTCCATGCGCTGGCTCGCCATTGCCGATCGCAACCTGGCCCGCGCCGAGACCGATCCCGTCGAAGCCGCCCGGCGCCAACTCGACACCGTGCGTGCAGCACTCGTGCGCATGGCCGACCTGGTCAACGCCGCACTCCGCAGCAAGCACCTCTCGCTCGGCTCACCCATGCTCGGTGGTCCGCTGGGGCCGCGTCTGGGCGAGACCATCGAACATGCGGTTGCCGTCATGATGCCGCGGGCGGAGGAACTGGGCGTCATGGTCGAGTTGTCGCTCGACGACGCGGCCGGACAGATGCCCAGCGGACCGATGTACAGCGTCGTGCTCAACGGGCTTGTCAATGCGCTCGATGCGATCGAAGCAGCGCTGGCGATGGGAAGCTCGGGTGGACTGATCGAGATCAGCAGCCAGGTCGGCGAGGCGGCCAGCAGCGGGCGACGGCAGGTCACCATTGAAATAGCCGACGACGGGATCGGCCTGCCCGCAGAGGCCGATCGTGTGTTTCAGCCCAACTACTCCACCAAGCCCGGCGTCCGCGGCATCGGGCTTGCGGTGTGCGCAAGCATCGCACACGAACTGGGCGGCACCATCGCGCTCACACGCAGGCCCGAGCGCGCCGGCCAGGCACGCCCCGGCGCGGTGCTGCGCGTCAGTTACCCGGAATTGGCGCGTGGCGAGCACACGATCGGAGGCCAGACGTGAGCATGCGCGTGCTCGTCGTCGATGATGACCCCATCGTCGCCGACTCGCTGTGCGAATACCTGTCCAGCGAGGGCTACGCCGCGCTCAGTGCATACAACGCCACCGAAGCCCTCGCGACGCTCGCCGTCGCCGAAGAACACGGTCGCGATACGGCACGCGGAACCGATCCGATCCGAATCGTCATCAGCGATGTCTCGCTGCCCGGCATGGGCGGGATGGAACTCCTCCGCGAAATCGGCCGAAAGCACCCCGCCGTCGTCGTCGTCATGCTCACCGGCTACGGCACCGTCGAGGCCGCGGTCGAATCGCTCCGCCTCGGCGCTGTCGACTTCCTCACCAAGCCCGTCATCGACGAAGAACTCAAACTCGCCCTCGAACGCGCAACGCGACAGCAGAAACTCGTCGAAGAAAACCGCACACTCAAACGCCGCCTCGACGGCCGCTACGCGCTGGGCAGCATCATCGGCATGGACCACCGGATGCAGCGCATCTACGAACTGGTCGAATCCGTCGCCCCCAGCAAAACCACCGTCCTCATGACCGGAGAAAGCGGCACCGGCAAGAGCCTCATCGCCGGCGCGATCCACCAGCAGAGCCCGCGCCGCTCCAAACCATTCGTCGAGATCAGTTGCGGCTCAATCCCCGAAACACTCCTCGAATCTGAACTCTTCGGCCACGTCAAAGGCGCCTTCACCGGCGCACACGCCGACAAGGTCGGACGCTTCCTCGCTGCCGATGGCGGAACCATCTTCCTCGACGAGATCAACAGCGCAAGCCCCGGCATGCAGCTCAAACTCCTTCGCGTCCTCCAGGAACGGCGCTTCGAACCCGTCGGCACAACACAGACCATCGAAGTCGACGCCCGCGTCATCCTCGCCAGCAACCAGCCCCTCGAAGAACTCGTTGCGCAAGGCCACTTCCGCCAGGACCTCTACTACCGCATCAATGTCGTCAAGATCGAACTCCCCCCGCTGCGCGAGCGCGTCAGCGACATTCCGATGCTCGCCGAGCACTTTCTCCAGGTCCATGCCGAACAACTCGGCAAGACCCTCGTCGGTTTCAGCGATGAAGCCATGCTCGCCCTGCGACGCTACTCCTACCCCGGAAATGTGCGTGAACTCCAGAACATTGTCGAGCGGGCCGCTGTGCTCACGCGAGCAGCCAGAATCGAAGTCTCCGATCTTCCGCCTCATGTTGCAGAGGGAACAGACCAAGGCATGCTGCGGGCACTGACCGGACGCTCTCGCGCCAGCGCCGATGACTCCGACACCGCATGGGTGCCGATGCCACTGCTCGAAGCGCTCAAGGACCCCGAGCGGCGCATCATCCTCAAAGCACTCGAAGCCAACGACTGGAACCGCCAGAAGACAGCCGAAGACCTCGAAATCAACCGCACGACGCTCTACAAGAAGATGAAGGCGCTGGGCATCGAAGACCGCGACGATCGTCGGGCGGGATAAACCACCGCACAAAACGCATCAACGCCCAAAGCTCATGGCGATGCTTCAGGCGTTGAGGCATTGTTTACGCCAGCGGCATGATCGCTAGTTCAGTCGATCGGCACAGTCGCGACCGATCCTGATGCTTCCTCCGTCGGGGCCACATCAGCCATCGCCCGCACCGCCGCATGAATCCGTGCCAGCGCCGCGTCGGCGAGATCAAACTCGCCACCAGCACTGACGTGCGCGAGTTTCTGCTGCTGCTCGCTCAGGAAAATCTCGGCGTACGCACGGTCACGCTGGGCTTGAAGCGACGCCAGGCGGGCCTGAAACGTCGCCGCCGTCGCCGATTCACGGGCGTCGGCGTGCGCATGCTGCTGTTCAACGAACGCAAGCATGATCTGCTCCTTGGCCGTGGCGTGAGCGCGGCGGAGTTCGTTCTCCGCAGCAAGTTCGATCATCGCCGCATTCGCTTCGGCCCAGGCACGCTCGACTTCGGCCAAGGCAACCGCACGCGCACGATCGGCATCGGCGATCGACTGGCGGATCTGTGCTTCGGTTCGCGCCATGCGCGCCGTAAACGCCGCGTCAAGTTCCGTCGCACGAGCCTGCGCAAGTTCGGTCAGGCTGTTGGCGACCAGGGCCGCTTCATTGAAGTTGGCCCGAGCCGTCGCCAGATACGAAGCCGCACCCTGCCGCTGTGCCGCGAGATCGGCATTGAGCGCCGCAGTCACCGCCGCCGCACGGGCGCGCAGCGCAGTCGCGTGAAAATTCCCTTCCGAACTGATGGTCTTGGCCTGAGCCAGAAGGTCGTCTGCCTCGGCTTGAGCCTTGCCCAGCGTGGCCTGCTGCTGCGTACGCAGCGAAGCCGCTTCGCGCTGAGCCTGATCGCGCTGAAGAATCGCGCTGTCACTGTGCTGCTGTTGCTCGATCGCTGCTGAAGCCAGAATCGCATCGGCCTGAATGCTGAGTTCGACCGCACGGGCACGCGATTCCTCGCGAATCGAGTGAGCAGAGACCATGGCTTGGTCATAGGTAACCGCAGCACGCGCCAGCAGCGACTCGGCGTTGTCATAGAGGGTCTTGATACGCACCGCCGATTCCTGCTCGATCAGCGCCAGTCGTGTTTCCGCCTCGGCCGCCTGCGCGTGTGTGCTCTTGAGCCAGTTCTGTGAGTCAATGCGGCGGATCTCGCACTGCGCCAGTGCGCGATCGCGGGTCGTTTCGGCTTCGAGACGGAGCCTGATGATCTCATTGGCACGTTCATCACGGGCGGTGCTTGAGATTGCAGTGTCTGACGCCAGATCCGACTCCATTTCGGCCATTCGGGCAAGGCGGATGGAGGCTTGGAGGCGAACAAGCCGCTCTTCAGATGCGATCTCGTCGAGCGTGTGCTGATGGACGATGGCCGAATCCTTGAGCGATGATTGAATGTCGAGCCGATCGCGTGTCAGTTGTGCGCTCAGACCTCGGAGTTGTTCGGTCGCGGTGTCGCGCATGCGCTGCGCTTCGATCCGTGTCTTTTCGCGTTGTGTTTCCGCGAATGATGTGGCTGATCGAAAGGTCTGCTCAATGGCCGACTCACTGAGTGTTTCGGCCTGGGCGCGAAGTGTTTGTGCTGTGGCTTCGGCGCGGGCGCAGGCGGTGGCAGCGAGGTGCTGCTGGGTTTCATATGCGGTTCGAGCAAAGGCTTCGCGCTCGGCGACCTTGGCATCCATTTCTGCGGATGTAGCAATGGCCTGCTGTCGGAGCGATTCGGCGCGAGCACGCAGAGCCAGCGACTGGCTCTCGCCTCGCTCTGTTGCTGCACTGGCTGCGAACTCGAGTTGCTCGGCTTGTGCCATGCCCTGGGCGTATGCAAGGGTGATCTGGGCGAGCATCGCAGCGTGCTCGGCCTGGGCAATTTCCCACGCGGCATCGCCAGCCGTGCGCAGCCGATCTGCTTCAGCGAACCACGACTCGAGCGAAGCATGGCGATCGGCATGATGGCGAACACGATGAGCATCGAGCGAGGCTCGCTCGGCGTGCACGCTGTCGAGAACCTGCCGGGCGCGGGTTGTCTGGGTCACACGCTGGAAGTCGGCATCGGCCCGGGCGACCTCGAGCATGGACTCGGCTTGCGCCAGTTGACTGTTGGCGGCTGCGATGGCAGCCGCGCGATTGGCAGCGGCTTGGATGCGTGCGGCCTCTGCGGTGGCACGCTGGAGACGCTGACTGTCAGTTTCACCAACAGCCGAGACCACCCACGCGACGGGAGCCTGCGCCGCCCGACCATCGCGAAGGTAATCCTGATCGGTGTAACGACCAGCGATCAGGTCTTCGGAAATCTGGACTGACGCCTGGGCGGCAGCAGCGGTTAGTTCGGCACTGGATGAAGTCGTGCTCTGACTGCGGGATTGGCACCCGCTCATCGTGGCGGCCAAAGCACTGACCAGCGTGGTGATGATAATGGTCGAAGTGCTTCGGAAATGCGGTGCTGACGGGTGGAACTTGGTGATGTTTTTCTTCATGGTGTGACTCCGTGGCTGGTGCTCGCAAAGTTGCGGACTCAGACCGGATCGGCAAATCAAGGCGGATGATGAACTTGCAGGGTTGAATCGGCGGCAACGACCGTACGGATTGGTCGGAGTGTGCGGGGGCTTGCCCCGATGGGGGGACTTCGAAGCGCAAGAACGGCCGAATGATGGGGCTTACGATGGGAGCGTGGGTGTGTTGTACTGCGGCATCGACGAGGCGGGGTATGGTCCGATGCTCGGGCCTTTGTGTGTTGCGCTGGCAGCCTATGAAGTAGAAGGTTGGCAGCCCGGCGACACCGCACCGGATTTATGGACACTGCTCTCGCGGGCGGTCACTCGCCAGGCGAGAGGAGCGGGCACGAGGATCCCGATTGCGGACTCCAAGAAGCTGAAGCTGTCCAACTCGGGCTCTGTCGATCCGCTTGTGCATCTGGAGCGTGGCGTGTTGTCGCATCTGGGCGCGTGGCTCGAAATGCCAACGAGCGATGCGGACCTCTTCAACGCACTGGGTGTGCGCCTTGGTGACGAGGCGTGGTATGCGGATCAAGAGAGAACGCTTCCTCGTGCCGGGTTGGCCGATGCGCTGCGCATCGACGCCAACATGCTTTTGCGAGCAGGGCGTGATGCCGGCGTGCGACTGGTCGGGCTGTGGTGCCTGACACTGCCCGAGCAGCCGTACAACACACTCATCGAGAGGCACGGGACTAAGGCGGCGACGACAGAGTTTGCACTGCGGCGGTTGATCGAGCGCGTTCTGCAGCACGCGGGCGAGTCGCACGTGCGCATCGTGTGTGATCGGCAAGGCGGACGCCAGAAGTATGTACGGACGGTGTCGGATCTTGCTGGGCGAGGCACCGCGAGCGTGCTTGAGGAAGCCGATCGTGTGAGCCGTTACGCGCTCGACGACCGGACAATCGTGAGTTTTCAGCCCGAGGCAGAGAACGCACACATGCCGGTGGCGCTGGCGTCGATGACGGCCAAACTGGTGCGTGAACTGGCAATGGCCCGGTTCAACCGATACTGGAGCTCCCGCGTGCCGGGGCTGAGGCCGACGGCAGGGTATGTGCAGGATGCGCGGCGGTGGCTCGCGGAAGCAGGGCTTGATGAGCCCACCCGGGCGGTGCTCGTGCGCAAGGCGTAGGCTCCTGTGGTATGCACCATGACCCGGACAAAACAATGCTCAATCTGGCGGCGCGGCTGGCGCGGCGGGGAGAGGGGCTTGTCGAGCCGAACCCAATGGTCGGTGCGGTAATCGTCGCGCCGGATGGGCGCCTCATCGGGCTCGGGCATCATCGTCGCTTCGGCGGTCTGCACGCCGAACGTGAGGCTCTTGCCAACTGTCGCGCCCGTGGGCACGATCCACGCGGGAGCACGATGTACATCACGCTTGAGCCTTGCTGCCATACCGGCAAACAGCCACCGTGCACAGAAGCGGTGATCGAAGCTGGAATCGCCGAGGTGGTGTATGCGCGGCCCGACCCTGGAGAAATTTCGGGCGGCGGCGCCGCGATCCTGCGTGATGCTGGCGTGCGCGTGCGGCAGAGTGACGCAAGCATGGCGGCCATTGCTGCAAGTGATGCTTTCGTGAAGCGCACTCAGAAAAATTTGCCGTGGATCATCGCCAAGTGGGCTCAGACAATCGACGGTCGCATCGCGACGCGCACGGGCCAGAGCCAGTGGATCAGCAACGAGCGGTCGCGGCGTCGCGTGCACCAATTGCGGGCCAGGGTTGACGCGATACTGACAGGAATGGGTACAGTCGAAGCTGATGATCCGCTCCTGACGGCGCGTGGTGTGCATATACGACGGGTCGCGCAGCGCGTCGTGATTGATCGCGATCTGACGATCAACCCTCAGAGCCTGCTCGTGCAATCCGCCAGGCAGCACCCGACTATCGTCGCGTGCGCCAAGGAACTGATCGTGGCCGATATCGTCGCGGCAAGACGCGAAGCGCTCGAGGCGGCTGGCGTGTGGCTGCTGGGCGTGCCCGAAGATGTCCGAGGCCTGCATCTTCCGCTGCTTTTCGAGACGCTGGCAACGCGATGCGACGTGAGCCGCGTACTGGTCGAGTCGGGACCGGGGCTTCTGGGGTCCCTCTTTGAACTGGATCTTGTGGATGAAGCGGTGGTGTATGTTGCTCCAATGCTGTTGGGCGATGACCTGGCGAAGTCGGTTGCTTCTGGCCGCGTGGCATCATCACTTGCCGAGGGGAGGCGGTTCAATTTGGTGTCTACCAAGAGGCTGGGTGATGATGTGGAACTGGTATATCGGCGAGTTCGTGAGGCGAGCGAGGGTACATATGAGTAATGCTCGCACCGTGTATTCGGGCGTTGTCTTTTATGCCTGACCTACCGCCTGCGCATCACGATCAGAGAGCATCCCGCCGTCAGATCGCTCACGCACAGTGCCGTCGCGCTTCCATGAGCGTTCGCAGCGTGCCGCCGAGGCATCGCCCGCTTCAAAGCGCTCGCGCGCGTTGATGATGCGCAGACTCTTGCCGCCCGGTTGCACCATGACGCGGCTGACGCCGCAGAGGTCGGCCAGATCGGCAGGGTCGAAGTGTGCAAGAGTGTCCCATGCGCTCGCCTCACCCGACGAGCCTGCACCAACTTCGACCCACGCATCAAGCGGGTTGTCCAGACCGGTCTTCTTCGCGGCTTCGAGAGCGAGCATCACCTCATCGCGCAGCCGCAGCACATCGGCCCACGCAACATGGGCCTTCACGCCAACAGACGCCAGGAACTCGCGCGTATGTACACACGCATCGCCAGCGCCCTTGTACAGAGCGCCGTACGCTTCATCAGCCGTGTGACACATCACCGGCGCGAGCAGGCGGCAGAGGCCGTCGGTCAGAGCGTGCAGCGTCGCCTGCGTCCGCCTCCGCCGCGGGGCATCGATGCGATCGCAGTACAGCCGATCTTTGACCGCAGCCAAGTACACCGCGCTGAGGGTGTCATTGCAGAAGTCATACAGCGCCGCATGCGCCGCGCGGAAGTCATACCGCTCGTACGCCCCGATCACGCGCCCGGCCAGCGCGTCAAATTCGGCCAGCACCCACGCATCGAGCGAGGTCGGCTCGATCGAGGCCAGGGTCGGCGCGACGGAAGAGGCGTCAATGTCGTTGAGATTGCTCAGCATGAAGCGCAGCGTATTGCGCACCTTGCGATAACTCTCGCCCGCCAGTTTGAAGAACTCGTCATCGACTTTGACATCGTTTTCATAACTCAGGCTGCACACCCACCATCGCATCACGTCGGCGCCATAATGCTCGAACAGGCTCTCGATGGTGTGTCCGGCGCTCTTGCTCAGTTTGCGGCCGTCCTTGTCGACCATGAACCCGTGTGTCAGCAGCGTCTTGAACGGCGCGACACCCTGCGCGCCCAGGCTCGTGAGCAGCGACAATTGAAACCAGCCGCGATGCTGGTCGGAGCCTTCGAGATACAGATCGGTCGGGAATGCAGCATCGCCGAAGCGCTCGCGCATCACCGCATTCCACGATGACCCGGATTCGAACCAGACGTCGAGGATGTCGCCGCCTTTGCGCGCGCTCTCGAGGCGCACCTCGCCGGATCGCACCGACTCGGGCGCGTCGACATCGGCCTTGGAGTCATAGTCGGCGAGTAACTCTGCCGGCGACAACTGGAACCATGAGTCCGAACCCTTCGCCCGAAACACGCGCGCCACCGCTCGAGTCGAGGCCTCGGTCATCAGCACCTCGCCATTCTCGAACTCGAACGCCGGGATCGGCAACCCCCACGCACGCTGACGACTGATGCACCAGTCGGGGCGACTCTCCAGCATGCCGCGCATGCGGTTGCGGCCCCAGGCGGGGATGAATGTCACGCATCGCACATCTTTGATGCCACGAAACAAGTCCCGTTTTTGCGATGGGTCGAGAGGGCGACTCTCATCCTCGCCGGAAGCGAGTTCTTCCTGTAATTGTCGAGTTTCGGCCTGCTCGGCCGCTCGGCGCTCTTTGCGGGAATCGAGCGTCGCGCGAGCCTCGGGATATTGCAATCCGCGATCCTCGATCTCGTTGATGTCGACACATCGTAAAGCAAGCTGACGGAGCGACAAATCGCAATGGCGCGACGGCTTCTCGACGCTGACGAACCATTGCTCGGTGCAGCGGAAGATGACGGGGGTTTTGCTGCGCCAGTCGTGCGGATACGAGTGCGAAAAGCGCTCGCTGTGGAAGAGGTGGCCGCTATCGCGCAACTGTTTGGCGATTGATTCGTTGGCATCCCAGATGCTCACGCCGCGCAAGTGCTCCGGGGCTGTGTCGTCATAGCGACCATTGCCCAGCACCGGGCAATAGATCGGCAGCCCATGCTTGAGCCCCGTCTGATAATCCTCGGCACCGTGACCTGGTGCTGTATGCACGAGCCCCGTGCCGTCTTCGAGCGTCACATAGTCGGCGCTGACGAGCGACCAGACGACTTCGACGCTACAGATGTGTCCGAGTCCACATTCGGGTACTCGCGTGACGAATGGATGCTTGTATCGCAGGCCGAGGAGTTTTTCGCCGCGGGTGACGGCCAGCACTTCGACGGCTTCAGCCCCGGCGTTTTTCGTCACGCGCTCGACCAGATCCGCGGCGAGCACGGTAATGTTGCCATCAACACGAACCAGGGCATACTCCGCCTTCTCCTGCACCGCAACCGCAACATTGGCCGGAAGCGTCCAGGGCGTCGTTGTCCAGATCATGAAACTCGGTGTCTGGGTGGGGCGATCGTCGGCGCTGAGGTTGAAGGCGTCGTAGACCTTGCCTGCGTCGAGGGCTTCAAAATCAACATAGACCGACAGGTCTTCGCGGTCCTGATATTCGAGTTCGGCTTCGGCGAGGGCGGTTTCGTTGGCGATGGACCAATGGACGGGTTTGAGGGCGCGATAGACGAGGCCTTGCTTGAGAAGTTCGGCCAGCACCTCCAGCGTCGCCCCTTCATAGTCTGGCGACATTGTCAGGTAGGGCTTGTCGTAGTCAGCCAGTGTGAGGAGTCGCTTCATCTGCGACGCCTGCAACTTCTGAAACTTCTCCGCATACTTCTGGCACTCACGTCGGATCGCCATTCGTCGCACATCGTCCGCCAGCGTATCGAGTTTGGCTGCCTTGCCACTCTCGACAAGTTCGGTCATCACCTTGTGCTCGATCGGCAGGCCGTGACAATCCCACCCCGGCACATAGGGGCAGTCATAGCCCATCATCGTCCGAGTACGCACGACAAAATCCTTCAGGCACTTGTTCATCAGGTGCCCGAGATGGATCGAACCATTTGCGTAGGGGGGACCGTCGTGAAAGTTGAAAGTTCCGCGCGACTTGCCCGTGCCTTGTGCGCGCAGCCGCCCGTACAGCCCTTCCTGCTCCCATCGCTTCTGGCTCGCCGGTTCGTTCTGCACGAGATTCGCCTTCATCGCGAATGTTGTCGTTGGCAGATTCAGCGATTTCTTGTAGTCGCGGGCGCTGCTTTGCGCGCTCGGTGCGCTTTTTTCACTCATGGTGTCGTCATCCTGTCAATGACCGCCCGCAGGCCCACGCCGTCGGGCAGTAATCTCTACTTGAAGTGGGGGTCAGAAACACGCAACGGGCACACGCCCCGCACAGCCGATCGGCATGATCGTCTAGCGGGGCTGGCTAATTCGAATCATCGAACCTGTGCGCACTGTAACCGTCGCTTGAATCATGCACAAGCATAGCACTGGCAGACCACCCGAGCCGACAACTAACGCCCATGCCGTTCGAAGATCGTCTGTGTTCTCAGCACGATGCGCCCGTTTGAAATCAAGTGATAACTCTGCGCGTGAATCTCCCGTGCGTATCGCTGCAAGTCCAGCACCGAGAGGCATGGCCCAGTTTCGTCCGACCAAGCGTGCGTCAGTGCCTCGGCCGAAGCCGCAAACTCCCTCATCTCATCCAGGGTCGAATGGAAGATGTTGTCATTCAACTGCTCGGTCTGCACCGTTGTCATGTAGTTGATGCCCTGGAGGGCAAAATCCCTATCAAAATCCCGCTCACCGGCACAGAAAAATCCCGCGACGACACCTGCTTCGGGAATTTCTTCTTCCCGATCCGTCACGAGTTCGCACACGCAGGCCGCGCTGTTCAGCGCAAAGCGAAGCAGGTGCCTTCCCGGCATGATCCAGGCCTCGAGCTCGAATCCGGTGCCACTGACCACCCTTCGGTCGCGCAGTTGGAACAGTTCAGGGTGTAAAGCCTTGTTGTAGAGGAGCAGTTGGTACGTTTGGAGGGAGTTCATTCGGACGGTGGGGTTCAACATGCGGCGGCTCCGTGCTCGGCATACTTCGCGCTTCTGTCGGGCTGCCGATTCCTTACCCCCGATTTTGGTCCCGAACGCGACGGCAAGCCGAAACTCAATCGCGGACACGGGTGATCAATAGCGAAGGCAGCAGATCCCGAATTTGGAGGCGTGGGCACCTTGCCACAATATATCGACAATGGGAGCCTTGTGTCCACAACTTCTTGGATAATCTGTTCAAACAAGTGACTGGCGAGTCGTAAGTGCATACTTTACCAAGAACTAAAAAATCGAGTCAAGGAGAATTTTCTATTGACTCTATTCGCAAAGTGGTCGCAAGAATCCCCCAAACGTGGGTGTTTCGACTGCTTTCTGATGCGATGCGCATTGCTCACGCTGCGGAAAAAACTGACTTGGCGACGGTTGCGGTTGACTGTCTAGTGGCACCTCCTCGGCGCTTTTCGTGGTTCTTAGCACTGAGGCACGCCTGGGCAACCTGGCCTTGGTCACTTGATGATGTGGCGGAGCGCACTCGGCTGCTCACCGAAGTGGTGAGCTGTTGGAGCCGTCTGGATCCTCGGATTCGAGAGATGGTGCGTACCTTGCCAAGTGACGCGGTGCGCGACGCCCTTCTTGCAGCCGTCGAGAAGCACCCGGAAGCGGTTGCTGATTGGGTGTCGAGTCATCACGATGATGTCTCGTTGGATCTTGCGCGACTGATTCTGGCACATCCGGACAGGGATATCTCGAAGCGAGCAGCGACAGCACTTGTTGGCCGCCTGACTCGAATGATGCACATTGCGGACGATCCGGACTTCGCACCAGATTTCAAGCAGTACGGGTGCCAAGGCTCTTTGGCACCGACCGATGACTCGAAGGTGATCGTGGCGATCGTCGACGCCTGCGAACAATTCGGTGAGCACCAGCAACGTGAGGTGATGCTCGCGGGGCTGGTTTTGGCGCAGGGGCCGGGTCATGGACAAGGCGTGGTGCTGGCTCGCCTGGAATCGATGTGCAGGAACCCTGAGCATCCGGGCCAATCGGGTATACGTGCCATTCTGCGTCGCGGGCAGTCGCCGATTGTTCGGGAGCGGGCTTGGCGCTGGCTTGGAACCGAAGGATTGAGGGTTTCTGCGCTCGACCGCCTCGGGAGAGCGACAACGCTGCGTGAGCACGAACTCGTGCTCAAGTGCGGCTACCTGCTGGCCAGCCCGAAGCGTTGTCAGGCACTGTCGGCCCTGAAGGTGAAATCACGTCGTGGTGTACATGGCGAGGAGCCCAATCCTGGCGAAGCACTGCCAACGCTCGCCCAGAGGGAGCAGTTGTCTCCGGTCGCTCGGCGATACCTTGCAAACTTTGCCGAGAGTGTTCAAGTTTCGCCAGCAGCGCGAGCGACTCTCGCTGATGGGGGCTTGTGCGACCCGCATCCCTGGGTGCGATGGGCGTACTTGCGCCGGGCGGAGGCTCGCGAGCAAGTCAACTTCGCGTTTGATGTGGACGAACGACTGGCGCGGTCGGCTGCCCTGATGAGATCGCCTGCTGGGGTGCGGGAATGGGTGCGCTGGCCGTTGCGTACGAGCGACCAGCATCGCTTGCGCACAACGAGCGCTCTAGTGCGATCGCAACATCCGTGCGTGCGGGCGATTGCGCGCGGCGACGCGCGCAGGCTCAACCCGTTCGTTTCCCGCTCTGCCGAGTCACGGCTTGCTGCGAGGCAATGGCTCAAGGGAAATCGACAGGAGTTTCTCGGCGCACTCGCTCGGCGCATCGAGCGCAGCAAGGGGCATGAACAGATCGAAGCGATCCTGCTCACAAGAACACTCAAGCTGGTGCTGACGTTTGAGCCGACACTGATCGCGATGTTTGAGAGCAATCGCACGGATGCTCGGGTTGCGGCGACCATCGTCGCGGCGCTCGGCGATATAGATACACCCGCAGCGCGCGAAGTGCTGATCGCTGGACTGGCCCAGCTCGATCCCCGAGTTCGGGCGAACGCGGTTGAATCATTGGCTCGGGTGACGCACCTTCAGCCCCAGGTGCTTTTGCAAGCCGCGATCGCAGAACTCAAGTCCGACGAGCATCATCGAGTGCGTGCCAACGCGCTTCGATGTGTGATTGAACAATCCGCAGCGGGAAACACAGACTCGCGGGACTCATCGGGTATCGACGGGCTTGCGTCGCTGCTGAGCGACGATCGGCCGTTGCATCGTTTGGCAGGGCTTTGGCTTGCCGAGCGTTCGCTTTCCGGGTGTGGGCGCGACCGAGTGGGAGCGTCGTGGGATGGTTTGTGCCGACGAGTCGCAGCAATGGCATCCCGCGAAGACGACGAGGTTGTACGCAATCGTGCTACACGTTGCGCCCGACGACTACTCGGTGAAATGCGTTCCGGGAGTCGAGTGCAGGCCTTGGCGGATCACTCATCGACCATGACAGGAGCCCGACGGTGAGGAACGCCATTACGCTCTTTGATCCGAGTGCCGCTCCGGCGGCTGAGCCTCTGGTTTCTTCGCAGAGCGTTGCGATCATCATCGCACTTGTGATTGTGCTGGTGTCGAGTGCGATCATTGCACTGGCCATTCGACGGCGAGCCAAACGAGGCTTCGGTGAAACGACGCTTCACCTTCTCGGTGGGCGGTTGGGGCTGAGCACGCGAGATCGCAAAGCCCTATGCGCCATGGCAAGAAGTACACAGCACGAAGATTGCCCAGCGGCTCTGCTGCTCAGTCGGTCGGCGTTTCTGGCAGGATTGAGCGAGTTGGGACAAGCCGGAGAGAGCAAGCAAGTCATTGCGGCAGCCGAGAGGCTTGCGATCCGCATGGGTTGCGGATCGAGGAAGCCGAGTGTGCAGATCGAGCAGAAACTCGCGCGCAGCACGCCGAGCGTTCGCCCGCCTGGTTCGATCTCGCAATCGAAGGGTTCCAAAACCCGTCCGCACAGGCCCGATTCACGAGCCGCGTGAACACCGATGCCCAGATGCTTGTGTGCGTCATCCGACGTCGCGTGTCTGGAACAGTGCCACAGCGAGTGCCAGATATGTGAGTATCTGTGTAAGGCCGTACCCGATGATCAAAAACAGATGAGAAATTGGGATGTTCTTGGCCTGTGATACTGCGTCGACAAGCCAGAAGAAGTGCATGTTGGGCAGTACCGCCCAGCAGACGGCGGCTACGGGATTGACACGTGTGGGTTCGAGAAAAACAAAGTCGCCGGACTGTGGTGGCCTGCGAACGGAACTCGGGCGCGAACCGATGTGACGAATTGTGAGAGTCAGATCATCGATGGCGGAAACGACGAGCCCCGAGGGTGTGTTCGCCGGGAAGACTGGATTACTGTGGAGATCGGTCCCTTGCAACTCTGCGGTATACGGCCCCGCCAGCCCCAGCCCGTTCGGGGTGGGGCCGTAGAGAAACTGCATGCCGGGCCTGAGTTCGACGTTTGGTGGTGTCACGAGCACTACGGTGTATGAATCGCCGATGCGTGTGAGCGCAGTTTGGTCGGGAAGGATCGGGTAGGCAAAGGCGACTGAAGCAATTGGTGCATTCTTGAATGCGTGTCGGCCGAAGAGGTGGTTGCTCAGCAGCCCGAGCATGAATGCGCCGGCACAAACAACGATGGTCATGACCTGGCCGAGGCGTGTGGACGCAGCAATGGCTATCGCTGTCATGACAAGAATGGCCATTGTGAGCGCGGCGCATGAAATGGCGACCTGAGACTTGAAATCGGTGGTGAGGGGCTGAACCTGCCATTTTTCACTGATCGCCAGGACACCGAAATACGCGATCAGACTTAGGGGAAGCATCGAGACCACAGTGGTTTGTGGAAATGACCAGCCATAAAGAAAGTTTGCGCCTGCCCCGATGAGCAGCGACAGCATCACGGCGCCAAACCCGAAGACGAGCACTGGCATGTCGATTTCGTCGGCAGCGGTGCTCATCACGCCATGCCGCAGCGCGAGCATGAGAAACACGAGCATGATCACGACGGCGATCAATACCGCCGCGGCGACTCCGAGGAACTTGCCGATGACAATGCTGGTGCGAGAGAGGGGTTTGGACACCATTGTGAGGACGGTCTTGTTCTCGATCTCGCGGGAGAGAACGGCCGTGGCGATGAAGGCAGCCAGGAGCATGCCACAGACGAAGATGGTGCTCAGCCCGATGTCGAAGAGGAGCTTGTCATCGCTTGTGACATCGCCCGGCTCGTTCCGGTACCCCATTGAATACGCCGACCACCAGACGCTGAACAACTGAAGGACGCCCGATGTGATGACGAGGAGAAAGACGACCGGCTGGCGCAGGCTTTCGGTCAAAGTGTTGCGGGCGATGGTCAGCGAGGCAGTCATGAGGGATTCAGTGCAACGGGGTCATCACCGGCCTGGCGATTGAGGCGATGGTATCCTCAGATCTGGGATCAGGCGCGAACTCGGGGGATGTGAGGCCGTACAAATGTTGCAGCATCGCGCCAGTCGACAAAGCTATGGCCTTGAAGCAGCCCGTGAGACAGTGTATAGCAGATATCGCCATACTGGGTTCGACGCAGATCAAGGAATTCAAACGCGGGAAGGCATGGGAGTCGATTCATGTTTGGGTTGTTGAGGGCAAATTGTGGAAACCGCGGGTTAGTAGGGCGAGAATAGACCCCCGCCGTCCGGTATCGGGCGAGAATAGACTGCGCGGGGTTCTCCGCGCAGTTGCAGCATGTGTTTGAGTCTGGGGATGGCAGTGGACACGGGCGTGAACGATCGGTCGATCGTTGCCCCATCGAGCGAGGTGATCGGTACAGATGAAAGCCGACTATCTGACTTACCGGCGTGGAACAACAGTTTCGATCACGGGCTTCCTGATTCAGTTGCTCCTGACGCTGGTGTTCCTGATCTATAGCCAGTACGGGCAGGATCACGCGGCACTGACCGCGGCGATGCACCTTGGCATCGGGTTGCTGGCGTGGGCAACGCTCGGACTGATGTTCGATCTGCATCGTCGCGAACGCCTCGAAGACCTCGAGATCGAAGCGATCGGCAAGAGTGGGGCTTCGAGCGCGTTCGATTCATCGGAGGGAGAACTGCGTCCGGCCGCCCAGAGGCTTGCGGCGATGCAGAAGTTCTTCGTGCCGGGCGTGAGCCTTTTGATCGCTGCACTTCTGCTGGGGTTTGGATGGCTGCGACTCACGTCGGGGCGTAGTCTGGTGGAAGCGGATGACGCAGTCTTTGCCAAGTTGCCCGGCTGGGGTATCTCGATCGGCATTGGTACCGCGTTTGTGGGCTTTGTCTTTGCACGCTTTGTCGCAGGCATGGCCAAGCAGCGTGTCTGGTCGAGTCTGCGCGGCGGAGCGGCGTTTGCGGTCGGGAGCGCGCTCTTCGGCCTGGCCCTGGCGTTGGCGCACTTTATTGCGTATGCCACCAAGGAAGACATCGTCCTGCGCTATCTGCCGGTGATCTTTCCGCTCGGGATGCTGGTGCTTGGGCTGGAGGTCATCTTCAGTTTCGCGCTGAATCTGTACCGCCCTCGTCGCCCAGGCGAAGATCCGCGGGCTGCGTTTGATTCGCGCGTTCTCGGGTTCCTTGCTGCTCCGGACAAGATTGCCGAGTCGATCGGCGAAGCAATCAACTACCAGTTCGGCGTCGATGTCGCGGGCACTTGGTTCTATCGCCTTCTGAGCCGATGGGTGCTGATTCTCCTGGTCCTCGCGGTGGGCACGACGTGGCTGCTGACCTCGTTTGTCGTCATTCAACCTCATCAGCGGGCAATGATTTTGACATGGGGAGAAATCTCGCGTCGCGATGTCGGGCCTGGTCTGACCATGAAGTGGCCATGGCCTATCAGTACGGTCGAGATTCCCGAATACCAGCGTGTTCACTACGGCGATGATCACAGCGAGTCGAAGGGCGAGATCATTCGTACCGCGTCAGGCGTCCGAGTGATCCATCTCGGTTCGAATCCGCCAACAAACGACAATAAGCCCATCCTCTGGACGACTGCGCACGCTCTGAACGAGTCGCTCATGATCGTGCAGACATCCACTCAGCGAGCGGGACGCTCCGAAGGAGGGATCGATCCATCTCTGGTCGCGGTCGAGGTGCCGCTTCATTACACGATTACGAATGTCGAGTTGTACGACCAGTTCGCATCGCCTGCAGCCCGCGACGAGATTCTCAAAGGTATCGGTCGCCGCGAGGTAATGAGGTACTTGTCGACGCTCACGATTGATGACGTTCTGGGGGCAAGCAGAACACGCATTGCTGCCGATCTGCGTCAGCGGCTCGATGAGGCGTACAGCCAACTCAATGGGGGCAAGGGCGCAGGCATTGAGATTCTCTTCGTCGGGGCTGAAGGCGTTCATCCGCCACAGGCTGTTGCAATCCACTTCGAAGGTGTGGTTCAGGAGAAGCAGCGACGCGAAGCCGCGATCGAAGATGCGCAGCGCTACAAGATCGAAGTCTTGTCTAGAACCGCGGGTTCTGTCGGGCGGGCTGAACGGATTGCAGCGATGCTCGACGAACTCGACGTGAGTTCGCGATCAGGCGGAGCTGATGAAGAACTGGCTGCGATTCGAGTGCGTATCCAGCATGAACTCGAGCAGGCCGGCGGGCAGATGGGTGCCCGAATCATTCAGGCCAGTGCGCAGCGTTGGACGCGGCACATGCACGAACGCGGGCTTGCAGCCTTGCATCAGGGGCAGGTTGCCTCCTACAACGCAGCGCCTGAACTCTACCGTGCCAAACAGTACTTCGCAGCACTGCGTGAAGCCATGAAAGACGCCCGCGTCTATGTCGTCCCGGAAGAACTCGCGTGGATTCGCTTCCAACTCGAAGACCAGGGCACGACCAACATTTTCGATCCGAGCGCAGGAGCGCCGCAATGACCAAGACTGACATTCGACACGACCAGAATCATCGATCAAGCCAGGAGTCCGAACAGTGAACAGAGCGAAGTTTCCATTGGTGTGGGGCGTGGTTGCGGTCTTTCTGGCCGCACTGATCTCGTTCACCATCTCTTATAGCGTGAGGTTCACCGAAGCCGCTGTCCTTACGACCTTCGGCGCGGCCAATGATGACGCGACACGCGCGTCAGAACCCGGGTTCAGGTTCAAGTGGCCATACCCGATTCAGTCGGTTACCAAGTACGACACTCGGCAGCGTTTTCTGCAGGCTCGCAGCGAGACGCAGCAGACGGCGGACAATTTCCAGATTATCGTGGAAGGGTTTGCGACCTATCGCGTTTCAGACCCACTTGCGTTCTATCGGAGGTTCAGTTCTGCCGGCAACCGTTCGAGCGATCACTTTCGCCAGGCTGAGGACATGCTTCGTTCGAGACTGCGCAGCGCCCTTGGCGAGACCAGCAAGTATCGCATGAACGAACTGTTTGCCGAGCGTGCGGGTGCTTCCAGACTGCCGCAGCTCGAGTCTGCCGTCTTCGAGCTCATCACGGGTCAAAGCGAGGCCGGTGAAAGTCTGGTGGAATATGGCATCGAAGTCACCATGGTTGGAATCGACCGCATCGTGCTGCCTGAAGAGACGACCAAGAACGTGCTGGAGCGCATGAAGGAGAATCGCGCTCGCCTTGCAACCGAGTATTCAAGCGAGGGGCAAGCCATTGCCCGCGCGGTCAAAGCCTCAGCCGATGCCGATGCGCAGCGCATTCGCGCGTTTGCCGAAAGCCGCGCCAAGGAGATCATCGCGCGTGGCGAGCAGGAAGCAGCTCAATATCTTGCTGCACAAAACACCCATCCTGAACTGGCCATCTTCATTCAGAATGTTGACATGATGCGCGAGATTCTTGCCCGTCGCGTCACCCTCGTGCTGTCGGTGCGTGATTTCGGCATGCGACTGTTCAGCCCGTCAGCGCTGCGTGACCTCGCACCTGGCAAGTTGCCGGTTGACTTTCCGGCAATGGACCTGGACATGGGCCTGCAATCGCGAGGAGCGGCCGAATGAGCGAGCAGGATCCGATCATGCGTGAGCCAACGAGCACCGGGCTGCGTCGGACGGCGTCGGTCCAGCTGCGCGGGGCGACCGAGACCACTGAACAGATGATGGACCCGGCGAACCAGTCGCTCGCCGACGCGCTGCGCATCACCTACCGCATCGTACAGGTTGCGATGGTCGGGTTGGCCATTCTCTTCATTTTTAGCGGCATGCAGCGCATCGAAGAGAACGAGCGCGGCGTGCCTCTCATCTTTGGCAAGCCCACCGCCGACCAACTCGAACCGGGCCTGCACCTGAGCTTCCCGTTCCCCATCGGCGAGATGGTCAAGGTCAATGCTGCGCACACTACTCTCGGTCTGCTCGGCGAGTTTTGGCCGTATGTCGGGACCAACTACGAGACTCCCATCGACCAGATACAGGGCCTGCCACAGATCTCTCCCGAGCGAGACGGGTCGCTCGTCACGGGCGATCTGAACATTGCTCATGCGCAATGGAAGGTTGACTACCGCCGCGTACGGCACCGCGTGTACGCCGAGAGCATCCTGCCCGAGGATGAACAGCGAATCGTCGCTGCGGCCGTCAAGCGAGGCATTGTGCGGGTCATGGCACAGATCACGATCGATGACCTTCTCAAGCAGGCTGACAGCGACGAAGGCTCGATTGTTGCTCGCATCAAACTCGTCGCGCAGGACATGCTCGACCAGATGAACTCGGGCATCGATATCGACAAGGTAACGCTCTATCGCAAGACTGCTCCTCTGACACTCCGGCCCGCGTTTGAGAGTGTGCAGGCTGCGGTCAGCAATGCCAGTCAAGCCCGCGAGCAGGCCGGGCGCGAGGGTGACACGGTAAAGCGGTCGATCGCCGGCGCGGCGGCCGACGCTTTGGTCGGCTTGATTCGCAAGTATGAGGAAGCGATCGAAACCCGCGACGCCGAGCGAGCCGAAGCGGTAATGGCCTCGATCAATGACATCATGGAAGGGCGTGCGGTTGAGTTCGAGGGTGAAACCTACCCGGCAGGTCTGGCGTCTGGGCAAGTGACGGAAATCCTGGCCAAGGCCCGTTCGCAGGGGAATCAGTTGCGTGAAACGGCAGAGGCTGACCTTCGCATCTTCCTGGCCAAGCAGGAGCAGTTTGCGGCCAATCCGTCGCTGATGATGTATCGCGATTGGGTGACGGCCTACAACGAGTTCACTGCCAGGGACTTTGTACAGACCATGATGATTCCTGATGCGATGGGGGTTCAGCTCATCATCAACGCCGACCCCGAAATCATGAAACAAATGTACAGTGATCTCAAGCGGCGACAGACCGAAGAGCAGCAGCGCCGTCGCATTCAGGAAATCGAGGCAGAGCGATTCAGTCGTCAGCAAGTACCAGAACTCGGAGGTTAAGCGGACGAATGCCAGGAGCATGCAAGCATGGTTGAAGTAGCCGGCGAAGCCAAAAAGTCCAAGCCTGTTGTCGAGTGCATGAGGCTCTCCAAGGTCTTCAAGGACTTCTGGCTGCGCGATCGCGCTCGCGCAGTCGATGGCGTCACGTTCAACGTCATGCCCCGCGAAATCTTTGGGCTTCTCGGTCCAAACGGTTCTGGGAAGAGCACGACGATCAAGTTGCTTCTGGGTTTGCTCAAGCCGACTTCGGGCCGTGCCGTTGTGTTCGGGAACCTCCCGACCGATGTCCGCACCAAGCGTCGTATCGGATATCTGCCAGAAGAGTCATATCTGTACCAGTTTCTCAATGCGCGCGAGACCCTCGATTACTATGGCAAACTTTTCAATCTTGATCGCTCAGTACGCCACCGCCGCATCGATGAACTGCTCGACATGGTGGGCCTCACGCATGCTCAGTTTCGCCCCGTGCGAGAGTACTCCAAAGGCATGCAGCGCCGCATAGGCCTTGCACAGGCACTCATCAACGATCCCGATCTGCTCATTCTCGACGAACCCACCACCGGCCTGGATCCGATCGGCACCCGGCAAGTCAAGGATCTCATCCTGGAGCTTGGTCGTCGAGGCAAGACGATCATTCTTTCGAGCCACCTTCTGGCAGATGTTGAGGATGTTGTCAACCGCATGGTCATTCTCTATGGCGGGCGTATCCGCGATGAGGGCACGTGTGACAAACTCCTGACGCGCAAAAACCTCACGACCATCGAGACCGACGAGCTCGACGATCAGACTATCTCCGAAATCGACGCGATCATCCGTCGGCGGTCTTCCGGCGACAAGTCCATTCGCCGCGTCACCAAGCCACGTCAAAAACTCGAAGAACTCTTCCTTGGCATCGTAGAGCGTGCTCAGGCTGAGAAGGCATCGACTTCGGGAGCGATGCACGGCGGGGAAACTGCTGCATTTCTCCGCGCTGATTCGACGCCCGAAGGCGATGAACTCATCGCAAGCCTTACCCGCGACGAGCCCAGCCCGTCGAGTGTTGATGAGGCGTTCGAGCAGAGCAGAAGTCGGGACGTCAGCGAACAAGCAACCGATGAATCAGACTCGCTTATCAGCGACCTGATGTCAGAGCCGGAGCCCGAAGTGTCATCACCCGTTGAGCAACATGAAGCGCGAACCGCTCCGCAGCCGCAGGTTGATCGAAGTTTGATCGACTCGCTGGTTGATTCCGACGACGCAGACGAGGAGCCTAGCCGGTGAGTCTCAAAGACCGCTGGAGCCAGATTGATCGCGTGCAGCAGTCGCGTCTGTTCAAGATCCTCGCGACGGCCCTTGTGTTCATTACTTCAGTGGCCGTGTTTGGGTGGTACGCCGTTTCTGTCACATCCGGAACAGCGACGGGCCTTGCGCCCGGAGCCTCCGAAGAGACCGCTCGCATCATCGGCCAACTGCTCGAAAGATCACAGAGTGTTTCGGGCTTTGGCGTGCTTGTCGGATCCATCGCGATCGTCGCCTGTATTGTCGTGTGGCTCGGGCTCGGTTTGACGTATCTGGGTTTGCTGCTTTTTGCGCTTGGCTTGGCTTGGCCGCTTTCGATGTACAGCAGCACCGCAATCTACGCCAGGCTGCTCATCGGCATCGTTGCACTCACGGCTTCGTTCACTGCATTGATGCAGGGCGTGCGCATTCTGCTCTCCGGGCCTGGGCCAGTGATGGCTATAGCGCGCAACGTCCTCGCCGAAGCGGTACGCATGCGAGTCTCGCTCGTCTTCATCGTCCTGCTGATTTTCGGCCTTGCCGCGCTCCCGGGTGTGCTCGACTCCGGGCAGCCGCTGCGATACCGCCTCCAGTCTTTCCTTCAGTACAGCACCGGCGGCTCGTTCTGGCTGATCGCGGTGCTCACTCTCGTATTCGGCGTTACCACGCTCAGCAACGAGCAACGCACTCGCGTCATCTGGCAGACCATGACCAAGCCCGTACCTGCGTGGAAGTATCTCCTCGGCAAATGGATTGGTATTGTCGCGCTTCAGGGAGTCCTGCTGTCGGTCTGCTGCACCGGCATTTTTCTGTTCGTCGAGTACCTCCGCTCGCAGCCGGCGTATGGCGAAGTCCAGGCGTATGTTGCCGCCGATGGTGGTGTTTCAGAAGACCGCCTCATTCTCGAAACGCAGGTGCTCACCGCTGTCCGTCGCGTTGATCCTGTCAATCCGTATTCGCCCTCAGATCCAGACTTTCTTGAAGCGGTCGAGGAGTTCATTCGCCGCGAGCGAGTGCTCAATCCGGAGTTCGCCACGTATCCGGCCGAGCGAGCCAAGGTCCAAAGTGATCTCTTCAAGAGCCTCGTGCAATCGTATCGATCGATCGACCCGATCAATGAGATGGTTGGCGAGATGTACACGTTCACCGGGCTCGAACGCGCCAAGGCTCGCGATCTGCCGATCACGCTTCGCTATCGGGTTGATGCAGCCGGAAATCGCCCCGACGAGTTCTACATCCTCTCGTTCCTCATGCCCACCGGGCAGATCATCACCCGACGCACCGCTCTTGGCATCAATCACACGATCACGCTCTCGCCCGAGTACATCGGCCAGCCCGCACATGAAAACCCCGGCGAACTGAGTATTCGCGTCTACAACGGCGAGTTGCGCGTAACACCAGATGGCGTGCCCTTCATCACCCCCAACCCCGCCACCATCACGTTCCCACCAGGCGGCATCGAAATCGCCTACCGAGCAAGTGGATTTCAGATAAACTTCGTCCGAGTCGCCGGCGTGCTGTGGATCAAACTGGCATTTCTGGCGATGCTCTCGATCTGGGCGGCGACATTTCTCAGTTTCTCTGTCGCTTCGCTCGTAGCCATTTCCGTCTTCCTGATGGCCGAATCTGCAGGATTCCTCACCAAGTCGATGGAATCCTTCAGTACTACCGACCACTCAGGAAAGGAAGTCCTGCTCAAGCAACTCGCTGCAATCGTTTCGACCATCGTCGCCAGATTTTTCAGCGTGTATTCGGAACTTCGCCCGGTCGATCGCCTCGTTCAGGGTCGCATCATGTCGTGGCAGACCGTTGCGGTTGCAGTTGTCGTGCTCAGCATCGTCACATTCGTACTCTACGCCATAGGCGTCGCAATCTTCCGCAAGCGCCAGTTGGCGGTGTATTCGGGTCAAGGTTGATTGTGTGCAAAGGATGATCTCGTGAACTCCGGCCTCATCATCAGGATCATCGCCATCGGGTGCGTTTTGCTCGGACTCAGCGTCTCGGCGGGGTTCTCGTACCAACTCGCCGGCTCGGTCGGACAGCACAAACTCTCGTATACCGATCGCGTCGAAGAAGGTGATCCGCCGCAGGTTGCGCTGGGCATCGCGATGGGCGCGTTCCGAGGCCTGTTCGTCAACATTCTCTGGATCCGCGCCAACGAGCTCAAGGAACAGGGCAAGTACTACGAGGCGATCGAACTCTCCAAGGCCATCACTCGCCTTCAACCTCGTTTTCCGCGTGTGTGGGCATTCCACGCCTGGAACATGGCCTACAACATCTCAGTCGTCACGCAGACTCCGGAAGAGCGCTGGCAGTGGGTTCAGGCTGGAATTCGCCTCCTCCGCGATGAAGGCATCAAGTACAACCCTAATGAGATGCTTCTCTACAAGGAACTTTCGTGGATCTATATCCACAAAATCGGCGGCTATACAGACGATTCGAGCCAGTTCTATAAGCGAAAGGTCGCGGCAGAATGGACCGAGATTCTCGGGCGTCCGCCACTTGTCCGCTTGGCCGACTCGCAGTCACGCGAAGATGTCATCAATCTCTTCGCCAACTGGATCCGTGTCATTGTCGAGGCGCCCGATTCAAGAGCGGGTGTAATCGCGCGATCACCAAATGCAGCTGCACTCATCGCCCAGATCGAATCCCGCGTCGGATTCGAGTCCTATCGCGAGTTGCTGACGAGGTACACATTTCACAGCGAACTCGTAGGCTCTCCACTGCGAGGGCTCTATGTCAGCGAGTGGGGGGACAAAAACAAGGCATTCGCCGAGCTTCTCGCAGATCCACAGTACGAGCAGGCCTGGGATGTGTTCATCGCACACGCCCGCAAACGTGTCATCATCGACGATTTCAACATGAATCCGCACACGATGGAACGTCTCACCCGTCGGTGGGGCCCCATCGACTGGCGTCATCCCATGGCTCACGCACTCTACTGGTCCGCTCTGGGTGTCGAACGGGGCGAGGAACGCGTCAGTCTCGAAAACGCCACCGCGTTCGACTTTGTGAACACCAACCGCATGATCATGCAGTCTCTTGCCGAACTCTGGCGCGGCGGTGAGGTGTACTTCAACTACCTCGAGTTCAAGAGCGGTGGCGAAGGTGTCTATCTCGCGATGCCCAACGTCTACTTTTCCGAGTCCTATGGCGATCTACACGAACAAATCGTTCGACTGGGTGGTGTCTTCGAGGACCGTCGTCGCCGCGCTCTCACACCGTACGCGACCGGCTACGAAAACTTCATGCAGGACGTTGTGTCCATGTACTTTCGTCGCGGGCAGGTGGCCGAAGCCGAACGCTGGTACGAACGCCTGCGCACATTCGAAGGCCAGAACATCAACGATCCGAACCGCTCGGTGCAGTACTCAAGACCAATCGAAGAGTTCGTACTTTCAAATCTGAACGATCGCTGGGATTCCCCCAATGTTGCTCGGCAGGAGACCTTTGCCTCACTCCAGCAGGCCTACGCCTGGCTTCTGGCGGGAGATGCCGACCGATTCCGCGGCGGGCTTGAGTATGCTGCAAAGGCCCACGAATACTACATGGTCAAGCAGTATCGCCCGATGGTCGCCAGTGGCACAACCGCTCGAATGGAGTACCTTCCCCGAGACTTCAGGTACTTTGCCGGCATCGTCTTTGTGCTCACATTCAACGCTCTATCTCTGACCGATGCCGAACTGCTCTACCAACTCGCTCCGAACGATCTGAAGCAATACGCATATGACTCGCTCGTCTCGACATACGAGGACGTGGTCAAGCAGATGCATGCCAAAGGCGAGTCCGAGCCCTTTTCGACGCTCTTTCCCGAGCCTCCTGGCATGGCCGAGTTTCGCATAGCCATTCGCCAACGCGAGGCTCAGGAACTGGCCTTCCGCGACTCTCTCAATGTCGAGCAGAAGTAACGCCCAGCCTCAACTGTACACAAGTCTGTCTCGCGCTTCGCGATAGCGTTCGAGCGTTCCTTGCACGACATCTTCAGGAAGCCGTGGGCCCGGTGGGCTCTTGTCCCAACGACCGCTCTCGACAAGCGTTTCGAGATACTCACGCAGGAACTGCTTGTCAAAACTCTTCTGTGGCCCACCCGGGCGGTAATGCGCTTCAGGCCAGAAGCGTGAACTATCGGGCGTCAATGCTTCATCGATCAACATCGGCTCATCATCAATAATGCGCCCGGCCTCATCGACCGGCAATCCGAACTCAAACTTCGTATCCGCAATGATGATGCCTCGTTTCTCAGCGTGTGCCGATGCCATCGCATATATCGCCAGTGAAACATCGCGCAATCGTTCCATCAACTCCCGCCCGACCGCGGCACAGGCTTGCTCAAACGAGACATTCTCATCGTGTGTCCCTCGTTCAGCCTTGGTCGCAGGCGTGAAAATCGGGTGCGGGAGTCTTTCGCACTGCTGAAGCCCACGCGGCAGTTCTACGCCACAAATCCCACCCGTGTGCCGATAGTCCTTCCATCCCGAGCCTTCAAGGTATCCACGCACCACACACTCGATCGGCACAACACGGCACCGCTGACCGATCATGCTCCGTCCATGCAGGTCCGCCCGCGTCACGCTCGCCCCATCGAATGCTGACTCAGGAATCAGCCCCGCGTCCGTCGAGATCAGGTGAGTTCGGCAAAGCCCCGCCGACTCGATCATCCGAAGCCAGAATGTCGCTATTTCCGTCAGGAGGATCCCTTTTCCAGGAATCGGTGACGGCATCACCACGTCAAAGGCCGAGATCCGATCCGATGCCACCAGCAGCAGACTAGCCCGTTCCGCGATCGTTCCTGGCGGAAGGTGGTAGACGTCGCGTACCTTTCCCTCGGCACGCCCTGAAAGGCGCAGGTCTGTTCCGCGAACACTGGTGTTTTCGGTGGGGGGAGAGTTGCTCACGGCCAATGGTATCCGCCGATTCCCCCTGCCCGAAAGTCATTGCGGTTCCGACTCGCCCAAGCCGGGGCACGATCGTACAGTTTCCATCCTCCAAAGGCGGAGGCCAGGGTCCAGCATGCTGAGTTTCGTAGTTTTCGATGGCGACCTTCCCGCGACCACGCTCGCAGTGCGCCACGCCCATCTTGTCGGCCCCGACAATTCTCCGGTTGCGGGGGATATTCGCTTTGAGGATGGTTTGATCCGTTGCATCAAGCCCAATATCGAGGCTGCCGGCCTGTCCATGCAAATCGCCCTCGATTCGGCGGTCCTGCACAAACTCGCGCCCACCCGCAGCGGCGACGAAATGCTCGACGAAAAGGCGTTTCGGGAAAAAATCCGTGCCGAGCGTGCCCGTCGAGCTCAGGGTGCTCAAGCCCTTGGCGAAGCCGCGCCATCTCCCGAAGCCGAAGTCATGTCTTTCGACCGTCTGACCGCTCTGGGGGTTCTCACGCTCCAGACCTGCTTGCTTCCCGAACGCGACGAGCCATATCTCCTCACGCTCGAACTCGCACGCCATCGCCTCATGTTGTTTCTCTACAAACTCGAGGACTGGCAACTCTTCGACCTCCCGCGCGATCACCAGATCATGCAGCTCTTTGAACAGGCAAGGCTCACATTCACCGATGCCCTCGTCGCCCAGAGGCACGGTCTTGGCGACAACAGCGAAGGAACCTCCGCCACATTCGGCTACTCGGCCGACGCCAATCGCCTTGCGCTGCGCGCTCTTTGGCTCGCCATCGATGCCAGCGAACGACTCGCTCTACTCAACGCCGCGACGGAGTTCGGGCCTCGCATGTCCGGGCAACTGCACCGTCAGGCACTCGAAGATCAACCCGGCGGTTCGGCCGACCGCACCGCACGAGGTGTCGTCGCAACCGTAATTTCCCCCAACCGCGTCGGCGTCATCCTGCCCATGCGCCCCGCACTCGGCTGCGCAATCTCCCCCGGAGCCTTCTTCGACACCGCCCAGGATGTCGCCCTCAAGTGTTCCGAGTTCGTCACCATGCCCATGCGATGGGCTGAGATGGAACCAACCGAAGGCCGGTACCTTTTTCAGAACACAGACCGCTGGATCGAATGGGCCGTGCGCAAGGCAAAACTCCCTGTTGTCGCCGGACCAGTCGTCGATCTTCGACCCTGTTCGGTTCCCGATTGGCTCTATATCTGGGAGAATGACTACGAGACACTGCGCGAACTCGTGTACGAGCACGTCAAGAATGTCGTGACGCGATATCGCCGCACCATCGCACGCTGGACCATTGTTTCGGGCTTGCACGCAAACACGAACTTCGCGTTGACGTTCGACCAGATGATGGACCTGACCCGCATCTGCGTGATGGTGGTGCGCAAACTGCACCCGGCCGCACGAATCCAGGTCGAACTCACGCATCCGTGGGGCGAGTACTACACAGGTTCACGCCGCTCGCTTCCGCCTCTGCTCTACGCCGACATGCTCACGCAATCGGGCATCATGGTCGATTCATTCGGCCTGCGCGTGCAGATGGGGCAGCCCGAACAGGGCCAATCCGTGCGCGATCTTATGGAGTTCTCTGCCATGCTTGATCGATGCGCGATGCTCGAAAAACCGATCAGCCTGACCGCAGTTGGTGCCCCTAGCGCAACGCCAGAATCCGTCGGCCACCCCGAACTGGCTGACCGAAATCCCGGCTCGTGGCGCAAGCCCTGGACCGAGCAGGTCCAGGCCGACTGGGCCACCTCAGTTTTGGCCATCGCCCTTTCCAAACCATTCATTCAGAGCGTCTGCTGGCACGAGCTGTATGACCTTCCCCAGCCCGCCGAGATGCCCCGAGGCGGCCTGATCTCGGTCAGCGGCCACCCCAAAGTCATCGTCGAACGCATCGTTGAACTCCGCGATGCCCTCGAGAACGAACGCCCCCCGCGCGGACTCGAAGATTATTCAGTCCTCGGCGGTAAACCCGTTGCTCACTGACCACCCCCCAGACGTTACACTAGATCCATGACATCTTTGAACTCGACACACAGTTCGACCATGGTGCTCTGCAAGTACATTGCTTGCTTTGTCGCAGGTCTGGCGGTGATGGGTTCGGCATGGGCGCTTGTCGGAAGTCGCTCGCCAGCGCCCGCACCCGCATACCAGGTGCCGCTGCCGCCTGTGCTTGCCTCACGCTCACCCGCACCCATCCCCGATGCCCCGCCTCAGCAACCTCCGGCTCAGCAACAGATCGCCACCCCTGTCGAGCAACCCGTTTCACCTCAACAATCGGCACCGCCCATTCAGGCCACTACAACTCCAGCGCCCGAGATACCCGAGCAACTGCCGCCCCCCATTGGCAGTTCTCCGGTTCCACTTCGCATCAATGTCAACACAGCCACACAGCGAGAGCTCGAACTCCTGCCAGGAATCGGGCCCGCACTCTCCCAGCGAATCATCGAAGAACGCATGCGCGGCCGATTCCGAACCCTCTCCGATCTTGACCGTGTACGGGGCATCGGCCCCCGCACACTCGAACGCCTCGAAGACCTGATCGTCTTCGAATAATGTCTTCGCATCGAGCCTGCCCGCTCGAAGCACTCTTGTTCAGTATGGACATCATCAAGATCATCAGCACGGCACCAAAGGTCTCGAACCTCGCAGGGCAGGTGCGCGCCGGCAGACGCTGCGTGGCTACCGGTGTCGCAGGTTCCTCCACGACCTTCCTCGCGGCCTCTCTCGCACTCTCACTCGGTGTACCCGTATTACTCGTCACAGCACACCTCGACGATGCCGATGAAGTGCTCGATGAACTTGCCGACGACCCCAATTCGTGCCCGGTCCTCAAACTTCCGGCTATGGAAGTTCTCGCAGGCGAAGAGTCGGTCCACGCCGACCTGCTCGCCGAACGGCTATTGGCCGTCCGTACTGCATCGGCAATTCTGCCAGACAAACCGTGCGTGCTCGTCGCGTCGATCCAGGCGCTGATGCAGTCCGTCCCGACCGAAGGCGCAATGGAATCTCTTGTCCGCACCATTCGCGTTGGCCAGCCGCTTGACCAGACCGAGTTCTGCACGTGGCTTGTCAGTGTTGGTTATCGTCGCACCGACGCAATCGAAGAACAAGGCGACTTTGCCGTCCGAGGAGGAATCCTCGATATCTTCACCCCGGCAGCCTCCGGAACCCCCATTCGTCTCGACTTCTTCGGCGACGAGATCGAACGCATCAACGAAGTCGATCTCGACACCCTTGGCTCCGATCGGCAAATTCAATCCGTCAACATCGTCACACCCGACGCACATAAGGCTCTGCACTGCGAAGGCGTGTGCTTTGTGGACATCCTACCGCCCACTCTCGTGGCCATGCTTGCCGAGACACTCGAAATCGTCGAACAGGCCAGAGGTTACTTCGAGCGCGTCACCGACGGCCGCGGGATCTTCGGCCCCCCGGCTGTTCTCTCACGTCTCGAACAGCACAGCGCGTTGCTCATCGAAGTCAATCAGTTTTCGGGCGGTGCCTCCTCCGCCGACGTCCGCATCCAACTCCCCTTCGAGTCGCTTCCTCCAATCGCTCAGGACACACCAGAAGCCTTTGCAGATCTGGGCCGACTCGCAGAGGAATCGCAAGTCGTCATCGCGTGCCAGAACGAAGGCGAGAAGTCCCGATTTGTCGAACTCCTGGCTGAGCACATTCCGAATCGACCCGCGATCGTGAGCATCGATCGGTATGTACATCGTGGCTTTGTGATTGAAGAGCCGAATCGTGTCGCTGTTTTGCCATACCACGAACTTCTGCATCGCTTCGATGCCCGCCGCCGCGGCGCCAAACTTCGCCAGTCGCGCGCAACCGACACCTTTCTCGGCTTTTCTGTCGGTGATTACGTCGTCCACGCCGATCACGGCATTGCCCTCTTCGTCGGCCTGCAATTGCTCAAACCTCGACGCCTCCCGGGTCAGCCCGAGCCTCCAAAGTCCGAACGCGAGGAGTACATGACTCTCGAGTTCGCCAGTTCCTCTCGCCTCCACGTTCCGTGCACTCAGATCGACAAGGTTCAGAAATACGTCGGCGGATTCAGCGGCAAGCCTCCGCTCTCGACCATCGGCGGCGTCAAATGGAAAAACCAGAAAGAACGCGTGGCAGATTCTGTCCGCGATCTGGCTGCCGAACTCTTGCGTGTTCGTGCCGCACGCGAGCATCTTCCCGGAATCCAGTACGCTGCCGACACGCCATGGCAACAGGAGTTTGAAGCAGAGTTTCCGTACCAGGAAACCGAAGACCAGCTCGCAGCAGTAGGGGAGATCAAACGCGACATGCAGTCCCCGCGCCCGATGGATCGCCTCCTTTGTGGCGACGTTGGTTTCGGCAAGACCGAACTGGCCATCCGCGCTGCATTCAAGGCCTGTGAGTTCGGCAAGCAGGTTGCTGTGCTTGTCCCCACAACCGTCCTTGCCGAGCAACATGAACGCACTTTTTCGAGCCGATTTCGCGATTATCCGTTTCGCGTAGAGTCCCTCAGCCGCTTCAAGACCACGAAAGAAATCAATGACACACTCATGCGTCTGCGCAAGGGTGAGATCGATGTCGTCATCGGCACGCATCGCCTTTTATCAAAGGACGTCCGATTCGCCGACCTCGGACTGGTCATCATCGACGAAGAACAACGCTTCGGCGTCGAACACAAGGAACGCCTGCTCCAATTGCGCATGCTCGTTGACGTGCTCACCCTTTCGGCCACTCCGATCCCGCGCACGCTTCACATGGCTATGCTCGGCCTGCGCGACATCTCAAGCCTCTCGACTCCTCCGCTCGACCGCCGCGCCATCGTCACCGAAGTCATCCCATATAACTCCGAGCGCATCGCACGAGCCATTGCACGCGAACTGGCGCGCGAAGGCCAGGTCTACTTCGTCCACAACCGAGTTCACAACATCAACAGCGTCGCTGGCGAAGTGCAGCGTTTGGCCCCTGGTGCTCGCATTGTCGTAGGCCACGGACAGATGCCGCCGGGCGAACTCGAAGAAGTTATGCTCAAGTTCATGCGTCGCCAGGCCGACATTCTCGTCTCCACCACCATCATCGAATCTGGCATCGACAATCCGACCGCCAATACCATGATCATCAACGATGCAGACCGTTTCGGTCTGGCCGATCTCCACCAACTCCGAGGCCGAGTCGGACGCTATAAGCATCGCGCATACTGCTATCTGCTTCTTTCCCCAGAACGAACGGTGCGTGAGGTGGCTCAGAAGCGACTCAAGGCCATCGAGCAATACTCGATGCTCGGTGCAGGGTTCAAGATTGCCATGCGCGACCTTGAGATTCGCGGCGCTGGCAACATTCTCGGTGCCGAGCAATCCGGACACATCGCCGCTGTTGGGTACGAGATGTTCTGCCGCCTGCTCGAACAAGCCGTTCAGGAACTCACGCATGGCCGCGCCATTGAGCCTCCAAGCGCCACAACCGTTGAAATCGGAGTGTCTGGTCTTATACCACGCCATTACATTCCGTCCGACGTGCGTCGCCTCGAAGCCTACCGACGCATCGCCATCGCCCCTACACGCGCCGAAATCGAGATCGTCCGCACTGACCTCGAAGCCGCGTACGGCACACCGCCTACGCAGGTCGAAAACTTACTCGAGCTCGCAGAACTTCGCGTGGCGGCGGCCGCTGTCGATATCCGTACGCTCACCATACGCGGGCAGGATGTTGTCCTTCTTTCGTCAAACCCAGAACCCGCAGCCGCATTGCTCCGTACCGGGCAGGGAACCGTCCGAGTCATCGGTCCCGAACTCGCCCAAACCAATGCTCGGGATATCAGCGGCGAACCATTGTCCGAAATCTATCTTCGTCTTCCGCCCAATCACCTCGCGCCCGAAACCCTCCTCCGGATTCTCAGGCACAGATTGAACCCCCCGATTCAGCCGAAAGTTTGAGTTCCCATCGCTGCAGCGCCGATAAGTGTTAAATCTGCGCATAGGATCACTCTTGTGACATTTTCCATCGCGTAGGGTTCCTTGCTGAGTGCTGGAGAGAGGCGTTGCTCATGGCTGCTGAGGCTTTTGGTCAATTCGGGACTTCACGCGATGGCGATTCGATGCTCCAACGAGAGCTGCTGCGCCTGCGTCGCCGTCTGGTGACTGAAGCCTCATATGCCATTGCGATGCTCGAGTCTTCTCTGACAGCACTCTGGACCGGCAATCACGAACAGGCCGCCGACGTGCGCCGACAGGAAGACCGGGTCGATGAAGAAGAAGTGGCCATCGAGCAGGAGTGCCTGCGTCTGATGACCCTTCGGCAGCCGTTCGCTCACGACTTTCGCGTGCTCACTTTCTGCCTCAAGGTCAACGAGGATGTCGAGCGCGTCGCCGACCACGCGTCCTCAATTGCCAAGATCACGAGAAGACTTGAGAATTCTTCCGATATTCCCTGGCCCACCGCCCTGCGTGACATGGGGGATCGCGTCCCGGCCATGTGCCACAACCTCCTCCGCGCCGTGCTCAATGAAGACGTCGATGCCGCCCGGATGCTCATCTCGGGTGACAAAGTCATCGATGACCTCGACCGAAAACTCTTCGAGGAAGTCCGAGAATGGATCGAACGCGATGTCTCAGCCGTGCAACACGCCCTCCTGGCCTACCGCATCGGCCGAGAACTCGAGCGTGTTGGTGATCTCATGGCCAACATTGCCGAGGACGTCGTGTATCTCGCGACAGGCGTTATTGTTCGCCACTCTAAGCGCCGCGACCCTGCATCCTGAATCGTTACAGGCGTGCATCACGCCGATTCCTTTTGCTGGTCTCCCATCAACTCGGTAGGCTGCAATGCCGAAGACATTGATGAGGGAGGTCTCAGCATGGGCCAAGACGCATTCCGGCGCGATCCGATTACCAGTACCTTTGCCGATGATCCCGAGATGAAGGAACTTATCGGTCTCTTCATCCAGGAACTGCCGCAACGTGTAGCCGCACTCGAACAAGCGTGGAACTCCGCCGATCTCGGCTCGCTCCGCCGACTCGCACACCAACTCAAGGGCTCCGCAGCCGGGTTCGGGTTCGAGAGCATCGGGATCGCAGCGGGCGAACTCGAATCCCCACTTCGCGATCGTCCAGTCCAGTCCGACGCTCTTGATGGCGTCGAGCACCAGTTCCGCGAGCTCGTTGCTCTCTGTTCTCACGCTGTCGCCGGCGTTCGCCACACCTGAGTCTCTTGCATCGGCGGTGCTCGCATGCACACAGTCGGCCCCGAACAACACGCCCACGACGAGATCAAACCCGTCGTGCTCCTCATCGACGATTGCGCCGATATTCATCGTCTGCTTCAGGCACGCCTGCGCTCCGAGTCTCTCGATCTCGTGACCACCTTTACTGGCGAAGAAGGTCTCGCACTCGCCCGTGCATTGCGCCCCGCCGTCATCATTCTCGACCTTCAGATGGAAAAAATGGACGGGTTCGAAGTTCTTCGCAGCCTCAAGGACGACTCCACTCTCCACGAAATTCCCGTGATTGTTCTCTCTGGCCGCACCGGGAGCGACGACAAGGTCACCGCCTTCGATCTTGGCGCATCAGACTATGTGACTAAGCCCTTCAATCTTGCAGAACTTCGAGCGCGAGTTCGCGCAGCCATTCGATTCAGTTCGCTCCTCAACATGCTCGCACAGCGGGCACAAGTCGACGGACTCAGCGGCCTGTGGAACAGAGCCCACTTCGATGCACAATGGGCAGCAGAACACGCACGCAACATTCGCTATGGCAGCCCGCTTTCACTGGCCATGGTCGACATCGATCACTTCAAGTCCATCAACGACACCTACGGCCATCCCGCTGGAGACACCGTCATCCAGACGCTCGCACGCCTCATGCTCAAGGAAGTCCGGCAGACCGACATTGTGTGCCGCTATGGTGGCGAAGAATTCGCCGTCATCATGCCCGAGACCTCGCCAAAGCAGGCCTCCGAACTTTGTGAACGTATCCGTACCCGTTTCGAACAGCTGCGTTGGCCCAAGCACCCCGAGCGGCTCGTCACCACCTCAATGGGCATCGCCGGGGCCTCTGGTTCGACCGCGATCGAGCCATGGAAGTGGATCGAAGAAGCCGACAAGTCCCTCTATCAGGCCAAACGATCCGGGCGCAACCGCATCGTCGTGAGGGATCTCGATAGCATGGCTACACCGCGCCTCGCAGACGCCGGCTGATACATTGCCCCATCACACACTTCAGTTGAACGGGATGCTGAATCCGGCATACACCATCACACCGTCGCGATCCGGATTGTTGCTGTCGCCCGTTACACGCGCGTTGGAAACATGGTGCCACCGCACGCCAAGCTCAAGCCGATGCCCAACGTCATTGAGCCGATATGTCACACCACCACCCGCCCGCGGCATGAAATTGAAACTCGTCCCACCTGACGGCACATCGTCGCTCGCCAGCAACACACCGATCCCCGCATCCGCAAAGATCGTCCATGGGTCGGAAAAGATCGTCCATGGGTCGGATTTGATCAAATGCCATCGAAACGTGAAACTCGGATTGAATCCAAACGCCGTATCACCTTCCTGATCGAAGTACCACAGCCCGCCCTCGAGCCGAATCTCGATGTCCTGCACGAGAAATCGGCTCCACGTCACGAAGACGTTGTAATCCGTCGATTCGTCGTCGCTTTCAAGTGCCCACGCCACTCCTCCACCGAACGTCAGTCGCGTATGCCCCGGTTCAAGAAACGCTGGTCCGGCCTTCTGCAAATCAAACGCGATCGTTCCGGTCTCCAACCTCGAATCGACCGCCACAGAACCGCTGTCGCCCTGCGGATCGCTCGTTGACATCCCAATCATCATCATTACTGAAAGAATGAGCATGGCAACAGGATAGCGAGGTCTTGCCCGCTCGGAAACCCTCACCGATCAATCAGCGAGATCCCCGTCATCTCGGCCGGCTTCTCAAGCCCCATCATCGCCAAGGCGGTGGGGACCAGGTCCGCAAGCCGACCCCCGGCTTTGAGTTTCGCACCTCGAAACGCCTCGCCCACCACGATCATCGGCACGTCATACGTTGTGTGTGCTGTGTGCGGAGTATTCGACAACGGATCCCACATCTGCTCCGCGTTGCCGTGGTCCGCAGTCACGATCAACGCGCCGCCTCGCGCCAGCGTCTTGTCCACAATCTTTCCGACGCACTCATCGACCACTTCGCAAGCCCGGACGGTCGCCTCCAGATTGCCCGTGTGCCCGACCATATCGCCGTTGGCAAAGTTGACAACGATGAACGCCTCGCAATCCGCAGCATCTAGCCGACGAAGCACAGCCTCGCAAACCTCCCGGGCAGCCATCTCCGGCTTCTGGTCGTACGTCGATACCTTCGGACTCTGCGGGTTTTCCCGATGTTCACCTTCGAATGGCGCATCCCGGTAGTCATTGAAGAAAAACGTGACATGCGGATATTTCTCAGACTCCGCACATCGAAACTGTGTCAACCCCGCCTTCGAAAGATGCTCTCCCGCAATGTTTACCATCTTGGGCGGCTTGGGAAACGCGACCTTCACATGCCCCGCAAGTTCCTCCCAATACGCCGTCATCGTCACATAACACACCCTCAGCCGCTCGCCCCGATCAAATCCGATCCGCCCCGAGTCTGGCGACGGCTTGACCTTCGCCCACGCCTCATCGGGAAACACAAACGCAGCCGAGATTTCGCGAGGCCTATCCCCGCGATAGTTGTAGAAAATCACAGTGTCATCGTTGCTGATGCGCGTCGCGTGCGCCTCGGCATCATCCGCCGCAATGACTGTGGGGGGGATGTACTCATCGCCCTTGAGGTTTGCAGCCGCCGGAGTGTCGTAGTACGCCCTGATCGCTTCAGTTGCCGACTTCGACCGCTGCACCTGGCCGCGCCCCGTCAGGCAGTCATACGCCTTCTGCACACGCTCCCAGCGATTGTCGCGATCCATCGCAAAGTACCGCCCGATCACCGACGCGATCCGGCCGACCCCGATCTCCGTGCACGCTCTTTCAACCTGCCCCGCGAACTCAATCCCCGAGAACGGCCCTGTATCACGCCCGTCCGTGAATAGATGCACGAACACCCGATCCCCGGGCTGGCCCAGCGTCTTGCATGCGTGCAGGACCGCGTACAGGTGCTCCAGCAGGCCATGCACTCCCGCATCCGAGCAAATCCCCATCAGGTGGACCGATCGCTTCTTTGCCTTGGCTTGGCCGATTGCCTTGGCAATGACCTCGTTCTTTTCCAGCCCGCCCCGGCACGCCTTCGTGATCGCAACCGATTCCTGATCGACCACTCTCCCCGCGCCGATATTCTGGTGCCCGACCTCCGAATTGCCCATCGTCCCCGCGGGCAATCCCACATCTTCCCCGCTTGTCTTGATCAGTGTGCTGGGCCACTCGGTCATCAGACGATCGGACACCGGCGTCCTCGCCAGTTTCACCGCATTGAACACATCATGTTCCGAGTTCGGATTTTCGCCCCAGCCATCACGAATAATCAACACCATCGGCGTCTGTGCCACTCTAAATCCTTCCCCTGTTCAGGTAGTCCGCGTCCAAAATCGAGAACTTATGCCACCCCGGCGTGTGCCAACATGCTGTCAAAGTCCATTGCCTGACCAGGCTCTCTTGCTTCGGACCATTTCACTTTCAACTGCCCCCCAACTTTCTCCACAACAACCGTCCCGCGATGCGCGACATTCATATCCGCCCAGTACAGCCCATACGCCCGGCAGACCTCCCGGTGCAGATCGGCCAGCAGCACCTGCTTGAGCCCCAACTGATCCGCCCATGCCTTGAGTGCTGCGAAACTGTCGCACGAAATCCCCACGACTTCCAGCCCGGTCTCGCGCGCTCTGGACAATTCGGACGCCACGCACTCCATCTCGCTCGCACACACCGATGTGAACGCGAACGGGAAAAAGCACAGCATCACCCCTTTCTTCCCGACCAGTTCAGACAGCTTCCGCGTCTTGCGGTCCTGGTCCATCAGCGAAAAATCGGGGGCCGCATCGCCCGGCATCAGCACCGTCTGTCGCGGGGTAAGGTGTTCGTTCCTCACATTGAATTCCTTGTGCAAAACGTGCCCGGTTGGATCTCGCCTCGAAGTCGCGTATTCTACGGTTGTTCCAACACGAATTCTGAATCGGTCTCGGCATCATGGACCAGAACCCAACGCTCCAGCAACGTTTCGAGGAAGTCAAGCGACGCATCGCGGTCGCTGCAGCTCGCACAGGCCGCAAGCCTGAAGATATCTTTCTCGTGGCCGTCACCAAGAACGCCAACCCTGAACAGATTCGCACTCTCCTCGAACTGGGACACCGCGACTTTGGAGAAAACCGCGTCCAGCAACTTGCACAGCGAGCATCAATCGTCCGCGAATGGTTCGAACGCCTCCGCGTTCTCGAACGCACACGCGAATCGAGCGGTGGCTCTCAGGCTGGCAAGATCCTCGTCTCCGGCAAACCCGCAGGCGATGGCACACTCCACGGCCCCGCACGCTGGCACCTCATCGGACACCTTCAACGCAACAAAGTCCGCAAGGCACTCGAACACACTCGTCTCATTCAATCCATCGACAGCCTGCGACTCGCCGAAGAACTCCAGAGTGTTGCCGATCGACGCGAAGTCCCGATCGACGTTCTCATTCAGGTCAACTGTTCTGGTGAGGTCTCAAAATTCGGATGCCCCGTTCCCGCAGCCATGCCCTTGGCAGAACAACTCTCCACCATGCTCAATGTTCGCGTCCGGGGCCTCATGACTATGGCTCCGCACTACGATGATCCGCAGCACGCACGCCCAGTCTTCTCGCGTTGTGCCGATCTCTTCGAGGAAATTCGCAAAGCCGGCATCGGTGACGGACGCTTCAATCTACTCTCGATGGGAATGTCAAACGACTTCGAAGTTGCCATCGAGGAAGGTGCCAACATCGTCCGCGTCGGTACCGCGATCTTCGGCCCATCCGAGCACGCAGAAGATCCCGAAGACGCCAACGACCTTACGGAAGAAGAAACCGCCAGCACCTGACTGTCACGCTCCAACCCTCGGTCACCGCAGCCTCTGCCCCGTCGAGTGCATCTCCGGGTTTTTCGTCACACGCAGCACAGCCGTGCCTCTCAGAGTTTGCAACGAGATCGGGTTCGATTGCGCGTTCCACACCCCGCTCCATCGCTTGGATTCGGCACGCACCGATGTCGTACGCCCGAACGCCGAACCGAAAATAGCGCGGCCTCGATCGGTCTGAAGATCAACCGTCCCACCCGAGTTGGGCGCGAGAATCAGGTCCACGTTTCCATCCGAAGTGCGCAGACTGATGGGATCGACGATCTTGCGTCCCGTTCGCACTTCGACGTGACCGCCACTCCCACGATCAAATCCGCTCTCGATCGTGTGCGCCCCGCCCGATCCGACGACCAGCACCGGCCCGCCCGCATTGCGAATGAACACCCCATCACACGATGGCATCAGCACCGTGATCTGCACCCACGCCGGCGGGTCCGTTTCGGGCGAAGCCTGACTCAGCACACGCAGGATCGAGTTGCCGTCCTCGATGACGTGCTCTGCCACCACACATTCCTCGTTTCGGAGTGATTCCCACTCGGCCTTGGAGTACTTCCCCCGCCATTGCGCACGGGCATAGACAAACGCCTTGTCGTACTTGTCATCCACCTTGACGGTGACCGAACCGTTCAGGTTTTCGATGTCGATGGCCACGGGCTTCGACCCATCGACCACTTCGCCTCGAATCGGCAGATGATCGGAGTATCGTGTGGACAACCCATCCGGTCGAAGCGACTGCTTGGCGTAACGTTTACCACACCCACCCAAATAAGGGGTGGTCAGGATGATCAGTCCGACAATCAGCAAACGGAAAATACGTGTACTCATGCTTGGGATCCCAAAGGGTGAAATGCGTCTCAGCACTACCTGTTTCGGTCAGACCGGGTTCATCCCTGCGAGGAATGGTGTCAAAAACACGCAGCGAGTCTTCCAGACAGGTTACGGCGGGATTGTACTCGACGCCTCATGAGACTTGGTGCCAGATCAGAACTTGGTTATACTATCTGAACGCAAGCGGGTCAGGCGGCGTGGCCTGATCCGGGATAGTACAAACATCGGCAGGACTCAGTCGCCGATGTCGCAATCAGATTCACCTCACCGGGACAAAAGCCTCGGGTGCATGGATGACGCTAGTGGGTTTCTTCGAGTCATGTTTGGATTTATGCCTGTTTCGGGCATTGGACTACCCGGAACCGGGCACTCCAAGTCAGAACCGCGCCCAACGGTCATCGGCGGGGACCTCGGTATAGTGATCTGATCCAGCGACATTGCGGCGGGATTGACGGACGCAGCGAAGCGTCCAGATCCGGTTCGGCCTTGAGCAGGCAAGCGCGGGAAGGCGCCGGCCTGCGGAAGGGTGTCGCATATGAGATTGGCGACATGGGCAGAAATCACAGCCTTTGACCTCGTGTTCGGGTTGGTCGGAATCGCGCTGGGCATCGTGGTCGGAGTGTTCGGTGCCCGGTTCATCATCAACCGCACACTGGCGGGCGCCAAGGCCGAATCCGGCACGATCGTGGCCGCAGCCAAGCGGGACGCCGAGAGCGAAGCCGAGCGTATTCGTCTCGAAGCGGAACGGAAGGCGATCGAGCGCAAGCAAGCCCTGGATTCGGAAATCGCAGAGGCCAGAGCCGAACTCAAAGAGAACGAACGTCGCCTCGTCAAGCGAGAAGACGTTTTTGATCGCAAGGAAGAAGCGCTGACGCGCAAGGACCAGCAACTCACCCGACTTGGGGAGCAGCTTGCCGAACGGGAAGCGAAGATCAACGCACTGGAAAAGCAGGCAGAAGGCCTGATCGAGGAGCAGAACTCCATGCTGCGCCAGATCAGCAAACTCACGGAAGAGCAGGCAAGGGATATCCTGCTCGAACGTGTCGAAGCCGACTCCAGGCATGACGTGGCCAAGGTTGTGCGCAAGATCACGGAAGAAGCAGAGGAAAAAGCCAAGGAACGCGCCCGCGAGATTACGCTGATGGCCATTCAGCGGTATTCGACCGAGCACACCTCGGAATCCACAGTCCGCACGGTCGCGATTCCGTCCGACGACATGAAGGGCCGCATCATCGGCCGCGAGGGTCGCAACATTCGCGCGATCGAGAAGGTGACGGGTGTTGACATCATCGTCGATGACACCCCCGGCGTCATCGTCGTGTCCTGTTTTGACAAAGTGCGTCAGGCAGTCGCTGTGGAATCGCTGGAAAGGCTCATCGCCGACGGTCGCATGCATCCGACACGCATCGAAGAAGTTGTCGAGAAAGTGCGATCAGAAATCAACGAAAAGATTGCCAAGGCCGGCAAGGAAGCTGCACTTGAAGTCAATGTGAGGGGTCTGCACCCGAAGATCGTCGAGGCCATGGGCCGGCTGCACTATCGCACGAGTTATGGGCAAAATGTCCTGCGCCATTCGGTTGAGGTCGCGTATCTCTCGCAGATCATCGCCGACATGCTGGGGCTGGATGGGACGCTGGCGCGGCGATGTGGGTTCCTGCACGACATCGGCAAGGCCATGGACCACGAGATGGAAGGCGGGCACCCGAAGATCGGCATGGACTTCGCGAGGCAGTTCGGAGAGAAGGACGAAGCCGTGCTCAACGCCATCGGCGGGCACCATGCCGATATTCCTTCAACGACGTTCTACACCCCGATCGTGATGGCAGCCGATGCGGTGAGCAGCGCACGCCCTGGTGCAAGGCGTGAGTCGATGGACCGATATGTCCAGAGGCTCCAGGAGCTTCAGGACATCGCGATGGATCAGCCTGGCGTGCAGGAGGCCTACGCGATTCAGGCCGGTCGCGAGGTGCGCGTCATGGTCGATGCTGATCGCGTCAACGACGATGAGGCCTACCTGATCGCGCACAATATCGCCAAGCGTGTCAGCGAAGAAATGACCTTCCCTGGGGAGATTCGCGTGACCGTGCTGCGTGAGACGCGGGCGATTGAGGTCGCGCGCTGAGCATCACTCAGTCGGCTGCTCTTCTTGGGCCTCTTCGGTCGCTGGTTGTTCTTCGGTCTGCGTCGCAATGTGTGCTGTGCCCTTGCCAAGGTGACGAATCAGGAAGTCTTCATACTTGCGGTACCGCCCGATCGTCTTGACGTCACCACCGAGCCCGTGACCGCCGGTGGGATCGAGGAAGAGTTCGACATTGACTTCCTTCCCGGCTTTGAGCAGTTCGCGGTAGACTCTCACAGTGTCCTGGTAGAGCACGTTGGAGTCTTCCACGCCGTGGACAAGAAGCAGTTTTCCCTTGAGGTTCTTGGCCAGCGGGAGAAGCGAGAACTTCTCGAGGTCAGTCCTGCCCGGGTTGTTCGCGCCGATCGTTCCAGTAGAGTACCAGGAGTTGTAGTTGTGCCATTCGGTGGGGCCGGCACCCGCCATGCCCACTGCGAACACGTCCGGCTCGGTGTACATCGTCATCTGGGTCTGGAAGCCGCCGAAAGACCAGCCATGCATGGCGAGTTTCTTGTCATCTACCCCGTGATTCTTGACGAACCAACGTGCGCCATCGACAAGGTCTTCGGTTTGAGGCTTGCCGACCTGCTCGAAGTTGGCCTTCTCGAAGACGGCGCCGTAGCCGGACGCGCCGCGAGGATCGATCGTTGCAGCAACCCAGCCATGCACCTCGGCCATGTATCGCGCGAAGAAGTATGAGGGGGCAGCGTAATCGCCGCGGGTGGCCATCTTGCGCTCACCGAGCGGTCCGCCATAGACGTAGATCAGCAGTGGCCGCTTATCCTGCGGGGTCCAGTCGGCTGGTTTGAACATGTGCCCGTGGATCGTCTGGCCATGGCGGTTTTCGTAGGTGAAGTATTCGGGCGAGGCTGTGGTCAGTTTGTGCCCCTCCTCAGGATGAGAATCAGTGAGCACAGTCAGACTCTCGGGGGTGCCGGGGCGCATAGCAACGAGTTCGCTGGGGCCTCCGAAATCGACATACCGAGCGAGCAGATAGTTGCCGTCATCGCGCACCGCAACGCTGCCGAAAACTCCGGGACGATCTGTCAGTGTGCGCATCTGCCGCGATTCGAGGTCGATCGCGTACGCCTGCTCCTGATTGGGGTCGTCCTTGGTTGCAGTGACGAAGAGTGTTGAATGATCGCGAGCCAGATGGAACGGGTAGACCTCAAACTGTCCCTCTGTGATCTGCGAGAGGGCTTCATAGCGAGGGTCGAGCAAGTGCAGATGGCGAAAACCGGAAAGTTCCGTGATGAACACCATGCGCCGGCTGTCGGGCAGATACATCGGCGCGACCATGCCGGGCGTATTGGGGCCGCCATGATGCAGAAACTGATAGACCACGCGCGCGTTCTCGATCTTGAAGATCGGCTCTTCGGGTTCTGTCGCTGGCTTGTCGCTTTCGGCACTCGCGGGAGGCGTATCGACCGTTGTGGGAGGCACGCTCTTGGCGTTGGCGTCCACGAAGCCGGCTTCAAGAATCTTGACGTGCCCGCTCTGCTGATCGAACGCAGCAAAGGCAATGCGTGATGAGTCGGGCGACCAGTCGGGGATACGCATGATATCGCGAGGCCCGCTCAGCCTGCGTGTAAAGACGCGTTCGAGCGTGCCACGTTCTTTATCGTGTCCCGCGAGGTCATAGAGATAGATGCTCGAGTACGCCTCGGGCCACGGGTCATCGGGCATGTGGCGTGTGACCGTTTGCGCGCGCGCGAAGCGATCGCGATAGTTGACAATCGTGACCTGTCGGCCGCCGGACCAGTAACTGTCGCCGCGATTGGCCAGAAAGACAAGCCGCTTCTGATCGGGGCTGATGCGATAGCCAACCATGCGCTCGCCGTCCTTGAGTTCCGGGTCGAGCTGCATGATTGTGTGATCGTTGAATGAAACGCGCAGCAGCGAGCCCGAGCGCATGTATGTGTATCCTGACCCATCGGGCAGGTACTGTACATCTGCTTCTCGCTCGCGGGTGCGCGTCAGGCGAGACAGTTCGCCGCGATACGGGATGACGGGCTTATCGAACTTCGGCTCATTTATTCTCGTCGCTGAGTCGGTTGGTGTTGCGACTGCCTCGTTGTCCTCTATAGGTCGAGCGTCGGCGGTGGGGGTGGAGTCTGCCTCAGACTCATTCGTAGCGTCGTCATTCTGGGACTCTGGTTCTTCGGCGTCGGGCTGCGCAGCCTGTGCTGCGACAGGCTTGATGGGTGCATCCCACTGATTCAGATCGAACACAAGACGGTAAATCTCGCCATCAGAGATCAGCAACATCTCGTGCGACTTGGGTGACCATTCGATGGACGAGATGCCGGAATAGCGCGGCGCCCGCGTCCGTGGCGGTCGGCCGTCAACTTCATCATTGACCGTCGCATCATCATCGAGTACGACATCACCGAGTGTCAGACGTTCACCAATGGCACCGATCACACCCGCTGGCGGAGGCCTCTTCTTCGGCGTTTCAGCAGCAGCCCGCGTCAACTGGAACGTCAACGTCTGCGCAGGCTCAGTCAGCACAAGCAGGGCTGAGGCTCCTTCGTCCTTGATTGACAACGCGAACTCGCCCTTGGCACTGCGTGCCGCGTCGTCGATCGCACCTTTGAATGCGGAAGCAGCATCGTCGTAGGTCAACGCCTTGATCGTGAGACTCACAAGACCAACGCTCAGCTCGCCGACGAGATCGCCCTTCCTGTCGCGGGAGATCACCACCGAAGTTTTCCCAGTCGTGATAGGCCCGCCATCGCTGACCGCTGTACCTTCCCATGTGCCGAGCGGCCGATCGTCAATCCACTCGAGTTGCGATGCCTGCTCGCGTGCGAGTTGAGCCAGCGACACATTCGCAGCCTTGGCCTTTTTCTCACGGTCTTCGACCACCAGACGTGTCGATGCTTCGAACTCTGCCATTCGACTCGCCGTTGTGACCCGCCGAGTCTGCCCGGTGCTCGTATCGTGAATATACAGGTCGCTGCCGTGCCGACGCTCGTGATACGGCCGATACAGAAATGCAGCGAAGCGTCCGTCATGGCTGAAAGTCATGCTGCTTGCGCCGGGGCCGAAGAACGATCGTTCGGGAAATATGCGTTCGAGTGTCAACGCATCTTTCTTTTCGGTCTTGTCTTCGCGTGCGGCGGCCGCGCCGATCGATGGCGAGCCAAGAAAACACGCAGCTGCGAGCAGCACAAGCACACGCAAGTCCGGCTTGCTGGAGCGAATGGGACGGAAATGAGTCAGCAGCATGCGGTTCTCCTTGAAACACTTTTCTCGTCTGTTCTGGGCCCGATTCATCAATGCGAAGCCTGAGAATCGAGAGCGACAGATGGCCGAATAGGGTGGAACAGACTGCATCCGGGACTCGTTGATCACTCAGTGGCGTTTACGGGTCCTTTGCGTGGCGACGATACCGTTCGACGATGCTCGCCAACGACAACCCGAAGCCATAATCGCCATTGTTAAAAAAGACACCCGCGACTTCCTCGCCCTGATCCAGAGCCTGGCAGTAGTCGACAGCGTCCTGAACATCCATGTGAACGACGCTCGCGGGCTTGTTGTCAGGACGCTGATCGGCCATCGCCTGTGCCCGGTCTTCATCGGTGAATGCGAGCAAGTGAACGTGTCCCTCAGCAACCGCGCACAAGGGCTGGAGGTCGTCCCCTTCGCCAACGCCGAGGAAATACCACTGTTCGAGAGCGAACGCGGCCTTCCAGAGCGTCTGCTCCCCGATCTTCGATTGCGCAGAACGCGCGTTTTCTACGAGTACATCAAAGTCGACCGCCATGAGCGCCTCCGGGTGCCGTCGAGTGTACCTTAAAATCGCCGGAGCGGTGCAGAAAATCAACAAGGTTGGTGCATTTTTCGCGTCAACTCACGTCGCACGCCTCGGGGGGCATCCAGTGTGCATCCTTGCCGTCCCATTTGACATTGCACCCGACAGGTAATGTGATGGGCTGGCGAACGGGTACCCCCGCGACGAGGTCGGCCAGCGCATCCTCGAGTTCGTGCGTTGTGGATTTGGATGGGTCTCGTGGCGTGTCGATTGCCCGACCCTTGTACACCAGCCGCCTCGCGCGGTCGAAGACGAAAAAGTGGGGCGTGCGCAACGCGCCATAGGCCCGGGCGATGTCCTGCGTGACGTCGTGCAGGTAGATCCATGGAAAGCGATGCTCAGCCATGCGATCGACCATGTGATCGAAGTCATCCTCGCGATATGTGCTAGCACTGTTGCTATTGATCGCGATAAACGGAACCTGTGCGAACTTCTCAGCGATCGCCCTTGTCGATTCGTCGGAGTTGACGACATACGGACAGTGGTTGCATGTGAAAAACACGACAAACGGGCCACTGAATGAATCGAGCGAGACTGTTCTCCCGTCGGTCGAAGGGAGGGCGAATCGCGGAGCAAGATCACCGATATGAAGTGTGTTGAACTGCATGCTCAGAGTCTAGACCGTTTCAGGCTGCGGTTGCGTGCATGCCTGTTGCTCGGGTACAGTCAAGCCCGGAGTTTATGCCATGCTTTCGAACGCCATATTGCTCTTTCTGATCATCGACCCGTTCGGACTGATTCCGGTGTTCCTGGGCCTACTCAAGAATGTGCCTCCGGAGCGCCGCGGACGAGTGATTGTCCGCGAACTGCTGATTGCTCTCGCAATCCTGCTTGTGTTCTTGTTTCTCGGCCGCCATCTGCTCGGGCTGTTGCATATCTCCGAATCGGCGCTCTCAGTTGCGGGCGCGATCATCCTGTTCCTGATTGCGTTGCCGATGGTGTTTCCTTCGATCAAGATCAGTTTCGACGCAGAATCAACGGGCGAGCCTTTCATCGTGCCGCTCGCGACACCGATGATTGCAGGGCCTTCGGCTTTGGCGACGGTGCTGCTGATCGGCAGTGGCGATCCCGGCGCGTGGCCTTCGTGGGTCGGCGCGGTGATCCTCGCGTGGTTGGGGGCTGGTCTGATCCTGCTCGTAGGCGATCGCGTGGCAGCCCGCATCGGCAAGCGAGGTCTCGTTGCACTCGAGCGGCTCATGGGCATGCTGCTCGTCGCGATCGCAGTCGAGATGTTTCTTGGTGGCCTGACCCACTATCTCGAATCACTCGCACCCAGCGCCTGAATTACTCATCTGATCCCCGGCCATTGTGGGTTGAGCGGACCTTGCCCAGTGCCCCGGGCAGTTCGATTCCAGCCTGTTCGGCAAGTTCGTGCACGGCGGGGAGAGATCCGATCAGTCCGCTCAGAAAATCGGCCGTCGCACCGCGCGTCCCGGGCTTGCCTTCGACTTGTGATCCACTTCGACCACTATCCCACACGGTGATCTTGTCGATCTTGAGGTTCGCAATCGCCTTGACCTGTTCAGCAATCAGTTGCGGCAACTGCTCGATCATCAGGAGTGTCGGTGCCACTTGCGGATTCTCGCTACAGGCTTCGACGAGTTTGCGGTATCCCTCAGCTTTGGCTTCGAGAACCTGTTGAATGCCGCGTGCCTCGGCTTCATAGCGAGCAAGAATCGCGTCCGCTTCACCCCGAGCCTCGCGCCGCTGACGTTCGGCTTCGGCCTCGGCCTTGATCTCAACCAACTGCTTGGCGATCTCCTCGGGCGCGACCCTTTCCTTGGCCAGACGTGAGAGTTCCTGCGTACGCTCGGCGTCATAGATCTTCTGCCTGGCGATTGCCGTCGCGACATCGGCGCGGCGTTGCGCTTCGGCCCGGATCTCGGCCAGTTTCGCATTCGAGTCCGCAACCTTGGCCGATGATGTATTTTCGCCGTCAACCGCAGTTGCTTCGGCCATCGCCACCTGCACACGCTGTTCCTGTTCGGCGCGCTTGGCGGCTGCAACCGTTTCGGCCGTGCGTTCGGCGACCGCGATCTCCTGGTCGCGCTGGGCTTCGGATTCGCCACGAATAGCCTCGGCTTCAAGTTTCGCCACCGCAATGCGTCGATCCTGCTCAGCCTTCTTCTGCCCGGTGTCTGCCAGTGCCTTTTCCTGTGCAACACGCACATTTCGCTCGCGCACCGCCATCGCTTCGCCGACCGCGCCTTCGCGTTCCTGCTGCGACACTTCAACCTTTGCGCGATTAATCGCCTCGGCCGCAGCACGCTGCCCGATCGCCTGGATATACCCGCTCTCGTCCGTGATGTCGCGGATGTTGACGTTGATCAGTTCAAGCCCGATCTTGTTGATCTCGCCCGCGACATTCTCGTTGATGAGGTTCATGAACTTTTCGCGATCCTTGTTGATCTCCTCGATCGAAAGGGTCGCAATCACCAGACGCAACTGCCCCAGAATGATGTCCTGAGCCTGATTACGGATTTCCTGCTGCGAAAGCATCAACAAACGCTCGGCTGCGTTGTTCATCAGTACCGGATCGGTCGAGATGCCCACCGTAAACGTCGAAGGAACATTCACGCGGATGTTGTTCAGCGACAACGCGCCTTCGAGCGGAATGTCGATCACAAGCGGCTCAAGGCTCAGATACGCATACGACTGCACCAGCGGAATGATGAGCTCGCCACCACCGTGACGGCACTTGGCAGCCCGGCCTCCACCCACGCGACCATAAATCACCAGAATGCGATTCGATGGGCACCGCTTGTACAGCGTCTTGACGACCAGAACGCCGAACATCAACAGCAGAAACACCGCAAACGGCACGCCCAGCCACCAGAGTAAACTCGTATTGATCTGGGTTGCCTGCGCAAGTCCAACGCTGCTCGATGCGGTCATGCTCATGAAATTCATCGTTCCCCCTCAGAATAGTGTGCACCATCTCGCTCGACGACAACGGTGTTGTCTGCATTGGCACTGATCACGCGGACTCGTACGTTTCGGGGCATCTCGGGCCCATTGCTCACCGCTGGCATCGTCCGCAGACGATCCTTGACAACCACCTGAATCTGCCCGCGACCTTGACCGGCTGGCGGCACCGTCACATACACCTGCGCCTGCCGCCCAACTGCGTCGCTCATCGAAATGTTGCCGTTTGTGCGTAGTTCATGGATGCCGCGCAGGAGCCAGTACAACAGCCAGACCATCCCAATCCCGCAGACCACCGCGATGGCCACGCTCATCGGCAGCGACAGTCCGCTGCCCTTGAGCGCGCCGAGGCCTCCCCAGCCCGCGCCCATCATGAACGCCGCAATCGACTGAATCGAAACGACTTCGAACGCAAAGTCCGACCCGTCGCCAGCAACGTCCACTTCGCCGGCATCGTTGGCGGAGGCATCCAGTTCGCCGTCCCCGCCCATCAGCATCGACAGCGCGCGGATACCAAAGACCAGCGTCCCCACCAATGCGGGAAGACTGAAGATCGGCGTATAACCGCTCATGAGCATGTCGAACATGGCACTACCTCCGGCCACATGGGCCCGATTATCGTACACATTGCCTGATTGTCAGGTTGCCCCACTTCGTGTGCACATATGCACGCTCATCTCTTGGGAAAACACCACCGATCCTTGCACAGATGCCCGCTCGGGCCTCGCGGGTCGCTATCGTGTGTGCGATGTCCGAGTCTGCCACCCAAACTCCCACGCTCAATGCGCCCGTCGTCGCACGCGAAAATCCGTTGACCCGCAGCGTCGCGGGCATGATCGGTATCGGGTTTCTTACGCTCATCATGCTGCTGAGTTTCATCTCGGCACCCTGGACCTTTGGCTGGGCACGCACCCCCGACGGCACCGTCCTCAATACCGCTCGCTATGAAGCTGGCAACCCGCAGCAGGCCCGCGTCCAACCATCGTGGTGGCCCGCTCACGCCGACACCATCGACCGACTGATCGAAACCGCTCCGCCCGAACACCTCGAGCCCGCACTCGAGCACGTCGCACGCCAGTTCGGCCTCACCCCGAATGCCGTTCTGGCATCCACAGATCCCGACGTGAACGCGGCGATCATTGAACGACTCGGCGATGCCTGGCCACGATTCGTTGTCGGTTCCGATGCACTCGGGCGCAGCCTCGGCGTTCGACTCCTCGCAGGAGGCACGATCTCGCTCGGTATCGGGCTCGCGGCGGCATTCATTTCCGTGCTCATCGGCACGCTTTACGGCGCCACTGCCGGGTACGCCGGTGGCCGACTTGATGCCATGATGATGCGCATCGTCGATGTGCTCTATGGCCTGCCTTATATTCTGCTCGTCGTCCTCATTGCCGTCGCGGCCGATGGCATGATCGATCGCTTTCAGCGGGCAGCCATCTCGAATCGAACTGCCGATCGCATCAACTATATCGAACGACAGATTGCTATCGAGCCCCAAGCCTCGCCCGATCGCGTGGCACAGTTCGAAGCCGACGCGCTGGCCCGATTCGGCACAGGCGAACTCAGCAATCGGCAGCGCACTCGGATCGATGTGCTCGCACTCCTCCTTGCAATCGGAGGCGTCAGTTGGCTGACCATGGCGCGCGTCGTGCGCGGGCAGGTGCTGAGCCTCAAAGCCCAGCCTTTCGTCGAAGCTGCACGCGCTATCGGCGCGCCGGTCCATTGGATTTTTCTGCGCCACCTGCTCCCGAATCTGCTCGGGCCGATCATTGTGTACACCACCCTCACCGTGCCGCAGGCTATTTTGCAGGAAAGTTTCCTGAGTTTTCTTGGCATCGGGGTCAAGCCTCCGCTCCCAAGTTGGGGAAACCTCGCTGCCGATGGGCTTTCAGAGCTCAATCGCCATCGCAGCCACTGGTGGTTGCTGTTCTTCCCGTGCCTCATGCTCGGCGCGACGCTGCTCGCGCTCAACTTCGTCGGCGAAGGACTGCGCGAGGCCTTCGACCCGCGGAGGGCCAAGCGATGAACGCGACCGCTGCCCGCCCGATACTTCGTGTCGAAGACCTCGCTCTGTCATTTTCCAATGGCACAGCCGATCGCGTCTCCGCAGTCAATGGTGTCAAACTGACCCTCTACCCGCGGCAGACCCTTGCGGTCGTCGGTGAATCGGGGTGCGGCAAATCCGTCACAGCCTTGAGCACGCTTCGCCTCATTCCTACCCCGCCGGGGCGATTCGATCGCGGACGAATTCTCTTCGAGCGTCAGAACGGCCAGCATATCGATCTCCTCGCACTCGATGATCGAGCAATCCGCGAGGTGCGAGGCCGCGAAATCGCCATGATCTTTCAAGAGCCGATGACAAGCCTCAATCCAGTCTTCACCATCGGCGACCAGATCATCGAAGCGATCACGCTGCATCAGAACGTCAATCGCAAGCAGGCGATCGAGGTCGCGGCGCAGGCACTGACCGATGTCGGCATCACCAATCCAAAGGCACGACTTCGGGCTTACCCGCACGAGTTCAGCGGCGGAATGCGACAACGCGTCATGATCGCCATGGCTCTGGCCTGCGAGCCACGCGTATTGCTGGCCGACGAACCGACCACCGCGCTCGATGTCACCATTCAGGCACAAATCCTCGATCTGCTTGGTGCCCTCAAGCAATCCCGAGACTTGGCGATCATGCTTATCACGCACGATCTCGGCGTTGTCGCAGAACGTGCCGATGTTGTCTGTGTCATGTATGCCGGTCGGGTGGTCGAATACGCACCCGTTCGCGTGCTCTTCGATAAACCCATGCACCCGTACACACGCGGGCTGCTCGCCTGCATCCCTCGTCTCGGCGAGCAGCGCGACCGCCTCGAAACCATTGCCCAGACCATTGCTGATAAAGAAAGCTTCGGGCAGATTGAATACCAGGGACGTTCATTCCTTCCCTGGTGGCCCTGGCATACCCCGCCCGAGGGCTTGAATGCGCCCGCACTTCTCGAGGTTGAGCCACAGCATTGGGTCGGTGTCTGGGCCGATCCAAACATGAATGAAGGCAGTTTTCCCGATATTGCCCCCGTCGACATTCAGCCTCGAAACTGACGTCCGCTCGCATGTCATGCCGATACCATTGCGCTGTGCGTGTCGTGATCGTCACCGATGAACCCTTTGTCAGCCGCGAGCGAACGCTCATCCGTCGTTTGCTTGTAGGGCTGGCCGATGAAGGCGTCAGAGCGCAGGTGGCAGTTCCTGTAGAAGTCGCACACGCTGTCGAACTCGACGTTGTCGGACCGGTCATTCCGTTCGAGTGCCGCGGGACATGGCTCTCGCGACAGTTGCGTGCACAGCGCCTCGCCGACTCAATTCTGGCCAGTGCCCCCGATGTTCCCGTAGACGTCGTGCATGTCATGGGAGGGTCTGCCTGGGGGCTGGCATCCGATGTCGCCCGTCGCTTGCGCTCCATCGTCGTCTTTGAGGTCTGGCGAGCGGGCCTGAGCGATCGCTCTCGTGCCATGCGCGTCGCGGGCGATCATCGTGTGGCGTTCTTCACCTCTTCGCCAGGGATCGAACGCACACTGCTGCGCGAAGGTGCTGGGCTTGTCGTGCGTCTGACGCCTTGGGGGGTTCACGCACCCAGTCGCCCGAATCCGGTGCTGCGACCTGGGAGGCCGCCAGCCATCGTCCTTGCAGGAAGCGGGCGCAATACCTCTTCATTCTTGGCGGCGTTCAGAGGAGCATGCCTCACACTCGACGAATTTCCTGACGCCATGCTCTTCGTCGACGCCGACGCCGCACGCCGGGCCGGTATCTGGAAGCTCGCTCAGGCTGCAGGCTTGCTCGATCGCGTTTCGCTCATCGATGCCGTCGAGGAACGCCGCGACCTCGTCGTCCGCAACGACATCCTCCTCTACCCGGATCACCGAGGCGAGCAACGCACGCTCCTCCTCGATGCCATGGCCGCCGGCATGTGCGTCATCGCACACGCCGACCCCTTGGTAACTTGCCTGATCCCCGATCAGACCGCACGCGTGCTCAACGACCCGTCAGAAGAAATCTGGTCCGCTGAACTCCGCCGCACGCTCAAACTTCCGAACGAGGCGCGAGCCCTCGGTTTGTCGGCTCGCGAGCGCATCCGCACCGACTATCGGGCCACGAACCATGTGCGAAGTGTCCTTGACGGATACGAATGGCTCACGACTTCGGACGCTGTCGCGTTCCGCGAAACGGCCCGCTGAGTCCGATACTTCAAACTCCGTCGGTCTGTAACGCGCCGCGGACGCCGACGGACCTCCTTGCACACAAATTGTCTTCAGAACAGACTGGAGCGCGCGGTATGCTGTCAAGGAAGGCACCCAAACCGGGTTGCCTGTGTGCCAACCGGACACAGATCAGAAATAGGGAGAAAATACGATGCTGACTCTTGCACTTTTGACCGCCATGACCGCGATCCCCGCTGCGATGCCCAATGACAACTCGGCGATTGTCCTGCCCGAGCAGGTGACCTACATCACGCCCGCGCTCTATGAGCAATGGGACCCGAAGGTCGATGACGCTGTGGTTGCGACATTCCCAGGCCGTCATGTCAACCCCGAGCGCGTTCGCCTCGACCCCGAAGGCAAAGCGCCACAATGGCTCATCGTCCGCCATCGCGACGGACTCTTCGGGATCGACCCGTTCACGGCCCTCCCGACCAGAATCGACAACAACACCATGCGGCAGATCTTCAAGCCTGTCAAATATGGCACCACTGGGCCCACCGTTACTCTTGACACCGATCAATCGCTCTATGGCTGGCGTCGAACCGAGCGGACCGAAGAACTCTTCCGCGCCCTCGAAACCGCTCGCGTGCTCTGGCTCAAGAAAAGCGGATACATCGGCAGCGTGCGCTCATTCTCGGGGGATCCTGCCAAGACTGAGGCCTCGACCGAACTTCCCCAGCCCCGCATGATCATCCCGGTGCCCGACGACAAGCCCCGCACCAAGCCGATGGAGAGTGTGGAGAAGTCGACTTCCAGGTCGATCGTGCTCAGCGGCGACGAGCCCGTGAAGATTTCCCTCCCTGATTTGGGGATCTCGGCCGAAACCCGCGACCGCGTGGCCGCCCGCAACGAACGCGCTGCCAAGCAGGCTGAGACCCAGAAGCAGGCTGTGGCCCAGAAGAAGACAGACCAGACGGTCGAGTAACCCAGATTCTCCCCATTTCGCCATCTCGCGGCAGCACGAGCGAGACGTCGGCCGGTCGGTGTGCGATACTGCACACCAATGACCGGCCGATTGCCTTTTGATCCCGACAAGATGGCCAGGCCTCGCCCGCCGAAGGACGATGTGCTGTCCGTCTCGGCTTTGGCCCAGCGGATCGACACTGCACTCAAACAAGGGATTCCATCTACGGTCCGAGTTCGAGGCGAGATCAGCGGGTTTCGTGAGCGCACCCATTGGTACTTCGACCTCAAGGATGCCGATGCCGTGGTCAGTGTCGTCATGTTTGCATCCGCAGCCGCCAAGACCGGGGACAAACCGCAAAACGGTCAGGAAGTCGTCATCGGAGGCCGCATCGACTTCTACGCCCCACAAGGCAAGGTCTCGCTGATCGCAACGTCGCTCCACCGCCTCGGGGCGGGGGAACTCGAACTCCGATTCCGGCAACTGTGCGAGGAACTGCGCGGGCTTGGGTGGTTCGCGCCGGATCGAAAACGGAAACTGCCGTTGTTTCCGCGTCGGATTGCGGTGGTGACAAGCCGCAGCGCGGCCGCGCTGGCCGACGTTCTGGATACCGCTCGCAAGCGCATGCCTGCGGTGGAACTTGTGCTCGTCGATGTGCGGGTGCAGGGGGCGGGAGCGGCCGAGGAAGTCGCAGCCGCGATTCGCAGTGTCGGGCGCAACGCCACCCGCCTGGGTATTGATGCAATACTGGTCACCCGTGGCGGCGGATCGATGGAAGACCTCTGGGCGTTCAACGAGCGGGTGGTCGCACTGGCCATCGTGGAGTGTCCGATTCCTGTGGTTGCTGCGATCGGTCACGAGACGGACACCACAATTGCGGAACTTGCTGCCGACGAACGCTGCGCGACGCCTACTCAGGCCGCCATGCGACTCATTCCGGACCGGGTGGAACTCCTTCGGCAGGTGGACGCACTGTCGAGGCGTGTGCGCACGGATTTGTCACGGCGGGTTGCGTTCAGCCGCAGGCATGTGGAATCACTGGCGACGCGGCCTGTGCTGGCGTCTGGGGCCGGGATTGTGGCCCTTCGCCGGCGCGATCTGAACGCACTTTCGGGGCGGCTTGTCGGGGCAGCACGAGCGATGGTCATGCAGCAAGCACGCGTGCTTGACAACAAGGAGAGGGTGCTGGCCCGGGCGATGCCCGAGGCTGCCCGCGCGCGACAGGTCGATCGATTGAAGTACCTGTATCGTCAGTTGCAGCGTGGGATGAATCTGGCGTCTGAACAGCAGAGGGTTGAAGGGTTGGGATTGCTGCTGGAGGCGGTGTCGCCGGTGCGGGTGCTCGACCGCGGGTATTCTCTGACGCTCGATGAGCAGGGAAGAGTGGTTCGGTCGGTCGCGCAGATCACCCGCGGGCAGATCATCGAGACGCGTTTAGGTGACGGGTCAGTGCATTCGGTTGTCCGTGGGCCGGGGCCGGCAAAGGCGGTCAGTCGGGCCAAGTCGCAAGAAGATGAGGGGCCTCAGATGGACCTGTTTGCCACGCCGGAGTAAGGTGAGTCCCATGTCCAGAAAAGAGCAGGCGCAAACCGATGTTGAGACGATGGCCTACGAAGCGGCAGTCGCGGAGTTGGAATCCATCGTCCAGGAAATCGAGACCGGAGAGATCGGGCTCGAAGCGTCGATCAAGTTGTACGAGCGGGGGACGAAACTCCTCAAACGCTGCCGGGCGATTCTCGGCGTCGCGGAGCAGCGTCTGGAAGAGTTGGACAAGTCGCTGCTGGATGTAGACCCGGAGTAAGAACACGCAATGGACCAGTTGAGCCTGATGACATTGCTTCCGACAGCGACGGCACTGGTGTTTATCTTTGTGTACGGGGCGTGCGTCGGGTCGCTGGCCAACGTGCTGGTGTATCGCCTGCCTCGGGGGCTCAGCGTGGTCAGGCCCGCCTCGCGGTGTCCGTCGTGCCAGACGAAACTGACGTGGCGTGAGAACATCCCGGTCCTGGGGTGGATTCTGCTTCGTGGACGGTGCAGGTTCTGCAAAAACCGAATCTCTCCTGAGTATCCGCTTGTGGAAGGGTTTGTCGGGTTGTTGTTTTGTGTCGTGTATCTGCTGTTTTATGCGCTGCCTTCGGGAAATCTTTTCGGATTGACGTTCAGCGTGCTTCAGCCGGAGTGGGCGGAAAATGGGCTGCTCTGGACATGGCCGATGTTCGTGACGATTCTTGTGCTGCTCGGGTGCCTGGTGGCGATCACGCTGATCGACGCGCGTACAGCCCAGATCCCGCTGGTACTCGTCTGGGTGCCGGCAGCCACAGCCCTTGTGCTCCATGTCGGGCACGCGGTCTGGATTCAGGTCAAGCACGGCAATCCGGGTTCGCGCCTGTCCAGCGGCATGGGGTGGCGGCTTGAGGATGGCGTTCGGTGGGTGACATCGCCCGGCGAGGTGTGGTCGATCGCATCATCCGGCGTGCACGGCTGGGGGTTTGTGGGTGCAGCGGCTGGTGGAACCATCGGACTCGGGCTTGCGCTTGTGCTGCTCAAGATTGGGCTGATCCGGCGGAGTTTTGCCGACTACGAAGAGTGGGAAACCAAGGCCCTTGCCGATGCGCAAGCGAAAGAAGGCGTGGAGAGCGACACCGAATCAGTCACAGAATCTGGGGGAGAAGATCAACCCAGTGCACAGGACGCGGATTTGTGGATTCAGTATCCGTACGCTCGCCGGGAGATGCTTAAGGAAGTGGCATTTGTTGCCCCGCCCGTCGCGCTGGGGGTGCTGGGGATGTCGCTCATGCCGCGATTGATCGAGCAGATGCATGGGCCTTGGAAACAGGCGAACGTGTTCTCCCCGATGATGGTGCCACCGATCGATGTCCCGCTCTGGCTCGCGGTGGCCAGTGGGGTGGCGATGGGGTACCTGATCGGGGGGGGAGTGGTCTGGGCGGTACGCATCCTTGGCTCACTGGCTTTTGGAAAAGAAGCCTTGGGGCTCGGAGACGTCCACCTGGTGGCAGCGATCGGTGCGTGCCTGGGATGGATTGATGGGGTACTCGGTTTTTTTGGAGCGGCTTTTGTTGGATTGGCTTGGACGATTGCAGGATGGGCGATGGGCGGGCGCGTGGCGAGGACGCTGCCGTATGGGCCGTACATTGCGATTGCGAGCGTGATGGTGCTGCTTGGGAAACCGGGCGTCGAATGGTTTTTGAGTAAACTTGCTGGAATGACGATCAATCTGCCGTAATTAGGTGAGGCGGGCGAACTCACACGGTGATACAGTCAGTCCCTGCACATTTTCTGGAAAGGCACGGAGGTCGGATCGATGATGAACAAGCGGAAGGAACGAGTCATGAAGCGAGTCGGTCGGGTGGCGTGCCTGGCGCTGGGTGTAGCCATGGCGATGGGCATGACGGGGTGCAAAAAGGTGCGGCAAGCGGACTATGACGCCGCCGTGGCCGAGAATACCGAGTTGCGCGAGAGACTCGGCGAGGCGCAGGCTTCGCTTACGGAAGTGAATGAGCGCAACCGCGAGTTGACGTCGGCCAATCAGCAGTTGCTGGGCGACAACCGTCGAATCATGGATGAGGGGCGTGGCGGAACTGATTTCGGTGCTACAGGAGGCGGGCGCGAGGTCGTGATTTCGATTGCTGGCGATGTGCTGTTCACGTCCGGCCAGGTGACGATCACGGCAGAGGGCAGGCGGCAACTCGATCGCATTGCCTCGAATCTGAACTCGCAGTACGCGGGGCGGACGATTCGGGTCGAGGGATACACGGACACAGACCCGATCCGCAAGAGTGGCTGGCAATCCAATGAACACCTGAGCGCGATGCGGGCTTTGGAGATCGAGAAATATCTGGTTTCGAAGGGGGTTGACAACAACCGGATCTACTCGGCGGCATTCGGGGCGTCGAAGCCTAAAGGGACCAAGGCTGCGAGTCGCAGGGTCGAGATCGTGATCCTGGCGAACTGAAACTGACATAACAGGCGCCTAAATGGCGTCTGTAAGTGGTCGAACAGCCCGGAACAGGGCTATATTGATCGTCGGTTTCGCAGAGACTGACGAGTCGGGCGATTGGCGCAGTTGGCTAGCGCGCCTGCATGACACGCAGGAGGTCACAGGTTCGAGTCCTGTATCGCCCATTAGCATTGCGTTAGGGCGGCTGGTCAAAAGCCGCCCTTTTTATTTTTGTGCCATTGCGTTGTGAGGCCGGGTTACTGCAGGTTGTGAAGCTCAAAGGCGAGCGTGCATGAACTTTTTCTTGAGTTCTTTTGCCCGTTTGCACAAGATAGTCGAGAATGCCGCTTTTACCTGTAGGACGTGCTCTTTCTCTTAAGCCGAGTGATGCGAGGCGCGAGGATCCCCCGCAATGCATCATGATACAAGGCGTTGGGATTGAGCATTTCTGATATGACGGGTGAGGCCACTGACGTTGCCACGCAAGAATCTTGAATCGGGAAAAATGGCGAGTCCAATGCAGGCACACTCAGTATGCTGGAGAGCCTTATGACCAACCTCACACCAACGCAGTTTGCCCTTGTTCAGCGCGTGTACCTTGAGTCGCTGGATGTGCCGCGTGAAGAGCGGGAGTCGTTTGTGCGAGAGCAACTCGGGGCTGAGCCTTCGCTTTTGGGGGCGTTTCGAGCGCTTCCGGACCCGACGGAGATCCCCACAGCGTTTCTTGAGCCCGGGGTCATGGGGATCAATGCGGCGTCGAAGTTCAAGGATGATGATTCGAAGTGGCGTGACCCGCTGAAGGTCGGGCCCGACATCGGACGCTTCCGCCTGCTGAGTCTGCTTGGTGAAGGCGGTTTTGGCATGGTGTATGAGGCTGAGCAGACTGAGCCGGTGCGTCGGCGCGTTGCGCTCAAGATCATCAAGCCGGGAATGGACAGCCGGGCGGTGATCAATCGTTTTGAAGCCGAGCGGCAGGCGCTGGCGCTGATGGATCATCCGTGCATTGCCAAGGTGCTTGATGGCGGGACGACGGGCGCCGATTCGGGGCATCCGGGTCTTCCATTTTTTGCGATGGAACTGGTGCGTGGCGATCCGATCACCAAATTCTGCGATCGCGAACGGCTGACGATCGAACAGCGACTGCAATTGATGGCTCAAGTCTGCGATGCAGTGCAGCACGCACATCTCAAGGGCATCATCCACCGCGACATCAAGCCGAGCAATGTGCTTGTCGCGTTTCAGGATGGCAAGCCTTGTCCGAAGATCATCGACTTCGGCATCGCCAAGGCGATAGGGCATGGGCTGAGCGAGAACACGCTGTTTACGCAGCGCGGGCAATTGATCGGGACGCCTGCATACATGAGCCCGGAGCAGGCGGAGATGTCGGGCGTGGATATCGACACACGCACGGATGTTTACAGCCTGGGTGTGCTGTTGTATGAAGTGCTGACGAGTACCCCGCCGTTTGATCCGGAGTCGCTGCGTTCAGCGGGCTATGCCGAGATGGTGCGCATCATTCGCGAAGTGGAACCACCGAGGCCGAGCACGAGACTCGGAACATCGACGAAGATCGGCACGGCTGCGGTGGACGCGGCGAAGATTGCGCGTGCTCGTCGCATGGAACTGAGTTCGCTGACCAAGCAGTTGCGCACGGATCTTGACTGGGTGGTGATGCGGTGTCTTGAGAAGGAACGTGACCACCGGTACATGACCGCGGGCGAAGTGGGAGCCGAGTTGCGAAGGATTCTGGCGCATGAGCCTGTGAACGCGGGCCCGCCGAGTCGGCTGTATCGCACTCGCAAGTTCGTGCGGCGGCATCGGCAGTCGGTGGTGTGGGCAGGATCGCTGGTGCTGGTTGCGGGGACGCTCGGCACACTCAATATTGTGCAGTATGTCCAGAGCGAAGCACCGCGACGAGAACTAGATCGTCAAGGCATGACTGCTGTCGAACGCGCGATAGAAGCGGTGGCATTCACGAACTCATCGGGCGAAGGGTCGGCGGTGGCTGACGGATTGCTGCGTGATCTGCTGTCGGCATTTGTGGCCAACGTGGAACTTTCGCAAGGGAGTGCGGCCAAGGGCTATGAGCGAGTGAGCCAGAACGCGCGAAAGTTGATCGCGCAACCGACACCTGTGCAGATAGCGATGCGCGAACAACTCGTGCAGGCGCTTCTGGTACATGCAGAGGTGCTGGGTTCGCTGCGCACTCCTGGCCCTGGAATGCATGATCTGGCGAGGCAGTCATATCAGCGTGCGATCCAAGTCGCCGAGACGACGACGGGGAACGAACGTTCAGTATCAATGCTCATTTCGCTCGCTCAGGCGCAGAGTGGACTTGGCGACATGCTCCGGGCGACTGATTCTGCACAATCCGAGCAGGCGTACAGCAGAGCGAACGACGTGCTCAGCACGATTCCGGTCGCAGAATTGGCCAAGAAGCCGGAGCTCCTGCGGTGGCGATCGCGGGTTGCGCGTGATATGGGCGTCGTACTCATGCGCCAGTGCCGACTCGAAGAGGCGTCGGCGATTATCGATCAGGATGTAGCGGCACGACGGATGCTGCTGCTGGCAACGCCTCGGGGGACCGAAGACGAGTTGCGCGCTCGGCGCGATCTCTCGGTCGGGCTTTTGACTCGGGCCGATTTGATTGCACTGCGAGGCGACCCGTTGGCTGCAGTGGCGGAGGCTGAACAGGCGCTCGACCTGCGTGAAAAGTCGCTGGCGGAGTTGGTTGCGAGCACCTTCGAGAAGAAGAACGAGTGGTTGCCGACGTTCGAGCGTGATGTTGCGGTTGCACGTCTCCTGCTCGCGCCTTTGCTGACTCAGGCGGGGGATCTCCAGAGCGCTCGGGCTCAACTCGAGGCTTCGTATCGCTGGCTCAATCAGGCGAGGAATGCAACGCCGGGTGATGTTCGTGCGACGCTCACTGCTCTTGAGGCAGAACTGCAACTGGCGGAGGTTGCGGTCGAGTTTGGGGATGCAGGTGCGGCTCTCGAAGCGGGGCAACGTGCGGAATCGACATTGGGTGATTTACTGAATTTGAGCCCTGATCATGATCGCGGATCAGAGTTGAGCGCGAAGGCTGCCTGTGTTATTGGACGTGCTTTGATGTTGTCTGGTCGGAAGGTGGAGGGGGCTTCAGAGTTGAAAGCTGCAATCACCCGGGCGGAGCAGTTGCTGGTTGACGATCCGCAGCGCGCCGAGTTTGCCCGGCTCTTGGTTTCGGTGTTGCAACATCATGCGACATCAGTACTTCGGGCTGCTGCATCGGGCGAAGTGTCACGTGAGGATTTGTTGATTGCAAGGACGTCAGCGACAAGAGCACTCGATGTGCTTGCCGACTGGGAAGGGCGTGGGGGGCTATGCCGCGTACCTTCGGACACTCGATCGAGACTTGAAAAGATCATGATTCAAACGCGAGAGTAAGTTGTCGCCTGTGTCGCTTGTGTGTTCATTCATGCAAGTCGCTGGCGCGATGTTTCTTGCAATGAACCGATCCGTCTGTTACTCTCCTACTGCTCAACGCTTTAGGGGAAACGGAGAGAACACAATGCGATCATTCTGGACCAAGGTTGGTGCACTTGCGCTCACCGCGAGCGTCGCGGGGATTTGGACGTTTGCACAAGATGTCCAAGCTCAGTGCGAGATCACGAGTCTGGATTCGTTTCGACCTGAAGCCAGCGAGTTCGGTCGCGGCGTGGCGGTTGCACAGACTTTCATGGCTGTGGGTTCGCCGCTCAACCTGATTTCAGGCCGATCGACTGGTGCGGTGTATGTGTACTCGGGCGTGGCAGATGAGCCTTGGAACTGGAGCCTGAGCCAGACGATCACCGTCAACAGCATCAATGACAACGAGGAGTTTGGCTGGTCCGTGGCTGCGAACGATGAGGTTCTCGTGGTTGGCGCCCGTCGCGGCGATCTTCTTCCATCGCCAAGTAACAGCAACACGGGGCGCATCTACATATACAAGCGCAATCAACAGGGATTGTGGGTGCTCAGCGACCTGCCGGTGCCCCTGACTCCACAGCAGAACGAGCGTCACGGACATGCAGTTGCCATCGATGGTACCACAATCGCAGTCGGATCGGACAACTACAACCAACCGAACGGCGTTACCAATGGCGGACGAGTGGTAGTCTACGAACTGGCGGAAGGTTCGACCGATCATTGGGTCGAGTCGCAATCGATCAGCCCCGCGGGGCTGGTGCAGACATCTCGTTTTGGTTCAAGCGTCTCGATCAAGGGCAATACGCTGATTGTTGGCGCGCCCGGTGACAATGCGGTCAGTGGCGGGACATCTGGTGCTGCGTATCTCTATACGCGCAACTCGGTCAATCCGAAGCAGTGGGATTTTGTGGCAAAGTTGGTCCCTGCGACACCGACGAGCACCTCCGGCTTTGGTGTATCGGTGTTTACCGATGACATTTCCCTCGCTGTCGGGGCGCAGCGTGAGACATTCACGGGCCTGTCGACGCAGACCGGTGTTGTCTATGTGTATCGTCGCAATCTACCGGGGACTGGCGCGTGGATGACGGGGAGTCCAGTTCGAATCGCGCCGCCTGCGTCGGTAGGTAGTTTCAGTCAGTTCGGCGTTTCGGTATCGATCAAGGATGATCTGCTGCATGTGGCGGCGAATCGGTTTCCTGGAGGTCCGACATTCAATACCGGTCCAAAGCGTGGGGCGGTCTTTCTGTATGCACGCGAGGCTCAGTCTCAGCAATGGACCTATCGAGTCACCCTGACGAAGTCGAATCCTCAGGATAATGAGGAGTTCGGGACGTCGCTAGCAGTGCGTACGCCATTTGTTGTTGGCGGAGCGTTTGCGCGCGAGGGTGGCCGCGGCGCAGTCAACGGATTCCTCGCTGCCCGTGACATGCCGAGCTGCGATGACGACACAGTGTGGGATTTGTGCGAGATCGCTCAAGGTACAGCAATCGACTGCGATGGGGATGGAATTCCTGACGGTTGCGCGCTGGAAGCTGGCGAGCCTCCGATTGCGGTCTGGACAGCGGAATACAAGGGAGTGTTCTCGGATCCGAACAGCTGGTGTGCAGATATACCGACTCCGTCGCACAAGGTGATCTTCAGGCATCCGACGCCTGACGGGCTGCCAACTGAGTTCATCACGATTACTTCTGCGACGGTTCGTTCGATCAATGTGCGCAAGGCCGAGCCCATGCTGATCTCGGTTGCGGGAAGCAAACTCCGCGTGATTGACCAGAACAATGCGTTCTTCAACGGGCGGCCGGTGCTCGTGGCCACAACTCCGGAGCATGCGAGGCTGGACCTCTTCGCGGGCCAACTCGAAGTTGGCACCCCGGTGGACCCAGGTTCGCTTGTGCTTGCGCCGGTGGTGGGATCGTCGGCGTCCATGCGACTGAGTGAGCCGAGCACGCAATTGAACGTCAGCAACGTCTGGCGCGTTGGAGAGAAGGGCCCCGCGTCCGTCAGCATTGCGCGTGGCGCGCACGCTCAGCCACGGTATCTCGAGATCGGATCACTCGAGTTCGCTGGCGGGTCTGGGGTGGTTGCGCTTCCGAATCCGGACGATGTCAACACCCCTGCGTCGGTGCTTACGGTCGAGGCCATCGCTACGGTTGCACGCGGCACGCTCGAACTGGAGAATCGTGCAGTATTCGTAAGCCCTAGAACGAACATTGAACGTGACGGCGTCGTGCGGACAGACGCGACATTGCAATCCGATGTTTTCAATTTCGGTCGGCTGAGGCGTTTGAATACGATCGGTCAGATTCGAATTGAGGGCGCGTATCAGCAAGTAGAAGGTTTCGGTCAGGCAGCAAGGCTCGGGCGGCTGGAACTGAATCTGGGTGCAGGCGGTGGTCAACCGCATGATTCGCTCTGGGTGCGTGACAATGCGCGTCTGCGTGGGGGGCTGATCATCAAGGCCGAGCCTGGATTCGATCCACCTCTCGATTCGGTCATCAACATTATCCAGGCCGGTTCGCTTCCTTCAGATCGATTCATGGTTGCGAGTTTTCCAGCTCTGCCCGGGCAGAAGTACTTGCGACTTCGATATGACGAAATCACCAAGCGAGTGGACTTGCTGGTCGATGCGTTGGCCCCGAATGCAGACACGAGTTTCGGCTCTTGGCAAGGGTACACGTTTGACGATGCAGTCACTGCTGGCGCGCTTGGGCGATTTGGTGTAGATCGCGGGGGAGGACTGCCTGATCTTGCAGCCACAGCGCCTGGGGCTTCGTCCGACATCGACCTTGGCGGTTATCTGTTTATTTGCCCGAATACCGGTGCGACAGGCGCGGAGGATCAGCGCTTCGGGCAGGCTGTGAACATCGCAATCGAGAGCGATCCGATTGCCATTGCTGTGGCAGATTTCAATGGCGATGGAGTCGATGACATTGTCGTGATTGATCGGGCCCGTCGACTCATTCAGATTTTGCACAGCATCAACATCGATGGTGAGCTCCCGACGTTCAGCCGGCGAACGTTTGACGCCGGGATGTCAAACCCTCAAAGCGTTGCGGTCGGCGACTTTGACAACAACGGACGGTTCGATGTGATGGTTGGAGGCGACAACAACGGCACAGCGCGTATTTTTACCATGCTCAATCTGGGTTCTACGGGGACAGTTTGGAACGGGCTTGGCTTCAGCCGATCGCTTCCGAGCACAACAGGCTCATTTGTGCGTGCGGATACCGGCGACCTCGACAATGACAAGCGGCTGCCGTTCTGGATGTGGGGGCTGCAAAACGACGACGGCAACAGCGAAGTCGTCATCATGCGCAATCTGCAAGGTGGACAGTTGGCATCGTGGAGCGGATTCCAGATCGAATCACGCATCGATCTGAACTTCCTGGCTCTGGCGGCCGACACTGGTGATCTGGATAACGACAAGATCCTGGCTCAGTCGCTCGATCTCATGTTTGCCGGAAGCAATGATGGAGAGGGTGTGGTTGCCACGTTGATCAGCAATGGCAACGGGACCTTCGGACCTCCAGCGCTGATCTCGTTTGGTGGGCCGGTCGACGCACTTGTCATTGCCAATCTTGATTCAGATGACGATCTTGACGCTGCGGTGATCGTCGATGATCCTGATAGGGGGCGCATTGTGCAAATTTTGCGCAATGATTTCGATACGGTTGAAAGGCAATTGGCGTTCACCGTGGCGGATGCGCCGACTTCAAGCGGGATCCCGCTGTATCTGTTTGCCGGTGACGTTGACAACATCGGTGGTGCGGACCTGATCATCATCAACGACCCATTGCCTCCGGGGGGGCTGCCTGTGCCGCGTGGTGGGCTGCCGGACATAACGCTTCTGCCGTCGCTTTCGAAGGGCCTGCCACCATGCCCTGCGGATGTGAATGAGGACGGGGTGCTCGATTTCTTTGATGTACAGTTGTTTCTGCAGTGGCTTGCGGCGCAAGATCCGCGTGCCAATCTCAATGGAGATGGATTTATCGACTTCTTTGACCTTCAGTTCTTCCTGGGCTTGTACAGCGCCGGATGCCCTTGAGTGGGTGTGGCAAGAGCCGATAGAACGGGGTTCAGAGCGTTGCGTTCGGATCGGAGTTGTCGCGCAACTGAGCGGCGAGCCATGCCCGCGCCATGAGCCAGTCACCATCGGCAGTGCGTTTTGAAATGCTCAGCACGTCTGCGGCCTCCTGTGCGGTGAGGCCGGCAAAAAATCGAAGTTCGACCAGTTGTGCCTGTCGAGGGCTGAGCAATGCAAGTCGTTCGAGGGCGTCGTTGAGTTCGACGAGGTCGATACCGCTGCGATCGATCATGGCATCGAGTGGTTCGTGCTGATCGCGTTTGAAGTCTCCACCACGTTTGACACGCCCCTTGGTGCGAGCGTGGTCCACGAGCAATCGGCGCATGACCTGCGCCACAACGCGAAGAAAGTGTGCACGATTCTCGAACTGCAACGCGTCTTTGCCTGCCAGACGCATGTAGGCCTCGTTGACTAGAGCGGTTGCCTGAAGGGTGTGATCCGAGCGTTCGCTGCGCATCTGTCGGGCTGCGATTGTTCGCAGTTCCGACTGGACGATCTCGAAGAGTTCGTCGGCTGCAACAGCGTCGCCTTCGCGGGCACGCTCCAAGAGTCTGGTGATGTCTCCGGTCATGGAGGCGATGGTAGCAGGGCAATTAGTCGCGATGGTCTGAGGCCGGCGGGGAGTTCGTCTCCCCACGGAGGGCGGCAGCAGCGGTGATGGCTTCGAGGCGACTCAGGCACCGTTCGGCTTGGCTCCGCGCCCATACATACGGAAAGAGCGTCATCAGCGCGACCAGCAATCCGAACGCAGTTGTCAGCAGCGCTTCTGCGATGCCTCCCGCGACCGCAGCCGGATCGGTGACTGGTCCTTCGGCACCGAGCAGGCGAAAACTGTCGATGATGCCCGTGACCGTCCCGAGAATGCCGAGCATGGGGGCTGCGGTGATGATGGTTGAAAGAGTGTTGGAAAAGCGTTCGATCGTTGAACGGTAGCGGTCGATCATTTCGTGTGCCACAGCCGCGACATAAGCCTCCTCACGAGGCGTGCTGCCAAGTGTTGCGACAAGATCACGCGCGAACATGGCGTACACCCCGCGTTCTGGCACAAGCGAGGCTGCCTGCCTGGATGCGGGTTGGTCGCGCAGAATGGTGAGAACGCGTGCCAGTCGGCTCAGGCCCGCTCGCCCGTGCGTGATGAGCCAGAAGATTCCGCGCTCAAACGACAAAGACAGCGAAATGACGCTCAGCGCCAGCAGCGGATACATCGCCCACCCGCCGGTTTCGAAAAGCAACCCCGTCTGCTGCAACCAGTTCATGGCGAGATAGTATCTTGCTTGGGCATGCGATGCGTCCGAACCATATACTCGCTTTTGAGAGGATCTTCGAGGGCAGGCTTGCAGGTCATGGAGGATCAATGTCGAAAAGTCGAGATGTGGATTTCGTCCATGAACTGCTCGCGGCTCCGCGCGACGAGATCGACCGATTCCTCGCGGCGATCGTCGAGGGTCTGTCCTTGCCTGCGATTCTGACCGATGCGATCGCCTATGCGCTGCTTGATGGCGGCAAGCGTCTGCGCCCGATCCTCGCGTACGTCTGTGGGGAGGCAGCGGGTGGCGATGGCGCTCAGACGCTGCCCGCCGGAGCGGCTGTTGAACTGATTCACGCGTTCAGCCTGGTGCATGACGACCTGCCTGCGATGGACAATGACACACTGCGCCGAGGTAAACCGACGCTGCATATTCATGCAGGCGAAGCCCTGGCCATACTGGCAGGGGATGCGATGCTTGCTCTGGCGTTCGATGTCATCCGCAAGTCATCGCTTCCGGACGCAACCCGGGCTCGATTGATCGGCGAACTTGCGGATGGCACCATGGGCATGATCGCGGGGCAGGTGCATGACACGCTCGGCGGGTTCGGGCCTGACCAGTCCGAACTCGAAAGGCTCCGGCAGATTCACTGGCAGAAGACCGGAGCCCTGATTCGGGCTTCGTGCAGGATGGGGGTCATCGCGGTCGGTGGGACCGAGAACGCGCTTGAGGCTGTGACCGGGTACGCCGAATCAATCGGGCTGATGTACCAGATTGTTGACGATCTGCTCGATGTTGAACAGCCGACTGAACACACGGGCAAGCGCACTGGTAAGGATGGGCAGGCTGGCAAACTGACCTATCCCGGAGTGCTTGGAGTGGAAGAATCGAGGGTGGAAATCCAAAGACTGACCGATGAAGCAGCCGCGTTCGCCCGGTCGCTGGGGCCTTCGACCTCGACCCTCATCAGCCTTTTGGAGTATCTTGGCGGGCGGACTCGATAGGACCGTGACCGATCAACATAAAAGTTTCAGGAATCTCTGAAACCGAACACCGTCGTGCGAACAATACAGGCGTGAATATGCTCTCAACACTCACAAGCCCGGCTGACCTGCGCACTATGTCGCTGGCGGATCTTGATCGACTCGCTCAGGAGATTCGCGAAGCGATTATCTCTCAGGTGCAACAGACCGGGGGACACCTGGCTCCCAATCTGGGCGTGGTCGAACTCACGATCGCCATGCACCGGGTCTTCGACTTCGCTCACGACCGCCTGCTCTTCGATGTCGGGCACCAGTGCTACCCGCACAAACTGCTCACCGGTCGGGCAGGCATGCTCGGGAAGTTACGGACGCGCGAAGGCATGGCGGGGTTCCCCGAGCCTTCGGAATCGATTTACGATCTGTTCCGCGTCGGGCACGCTGGAACCGGCATCTCCACCGCCGTTGGGATGGCGCGTGGCGATCAACTTCGCAATGAATCCTTCCATCCGAAAACCAACGCGAGCGGGCGCTGCGTCGTGACGCTCATCGGCGATGCGTCGATCGTCAATGGCGTGGCGATGGAAGGCCTGAACAACGCCGGGACACTCAAGCGGCAGTTCCTCGTCATTCTCAATGACAACGGCATGTCGATCTCGAAGCCGCAGGGCGCGATCGCGGGCTATTTTGATCGCGTCCGCGTCAGCCACACCTATGGCGACTTCAAGAAGGGTGCCAGGCAGATTCTTCGGCATATCCCGGGTGGGTCCGTGCTCGGAGAAGCCTACCACCGCGCTGGAGAAGCGACCAAGGCGCTGGTGAGCGAAGATGCGTGGTTTGAAAAGTTCGGGCTACTGACGGTGGGCCCGATCGACGGGCACGACCTGCCGACGCTGATCGAGTTTCTGACCGAAGCCCGTGATATGGATCGTCCGATGGTGCTGCACGTCAAGACGATCAAGGGGCGAGGATTGGATGTTGCGGAAGAGGACGCGACGATGTTCCACTCGCCCAGCCCGTTCCGTGTCGAGCGGGCCGAATCTCTCGGATGTCGTATCGAGATCCGATCCTCCGGGCGATCGTTCACCAGTGCGTTCGGCGACGCGCTGATCGACATCATGAGTCGCGATGATCGCGTGGTGGCCTGCACCGCAGCGATGCCTGACGGCACCGGTGTAACCAAAGCCATAGAACAGTTCCCCGATCGGACTTGGGACGTAGGCATCTGCGAATCGCACGGCATGGACATGATGGCAGGGCTTGCCAAGACCGGCATGCGTCCCTTCTTTGCCGTGTATTCGACGTTTCTTCAACGCGCATTTGATCAGGCGTTTCAGGAGGTCGCGCTCCAGGGCCTGGCGGTGCGTCTGTGCCTCGATCGTGCAGGTCTGGTCGGAGGCGACGGGGCGGTACATCATGGCTTTTGCGACATTGCCCTGCTGCGCACTTTGCCGGGCGCAGTGCTGATGGCGGCGATCGACGAGCCGAGCCTGTGCGCTTCGCTCGAGTTCATGCGCGAGTATGACGAGGGCTTGACAGCTGTGCGCTATCCGCGCGATGATGTCAGCGCGATGCTCTCGACGCATGTCTGCCCGCCCTTCGAACTTGGAAAGGCTCGATGCCTTACGCCAGCACTCGATGTACGCAACGGCGCCAAGCCCGATGTCATTGTGCTCGGCTTCGGCACACCGGCGCTCGACGCGCTGCGGGCGGCTGCCGAAGTCGGTCCTGAGTACGCAGTAGCGGTCTACGACGCACGCTTTGCCAAACCTGTTGATGCGGACCTCGTGCACGCTGCAGTCGCGAGCGGACGACCGGTCATCACCGTCGAGGACCACAGCACGGTGGGGGGCTTCGGGTCGGCCGTCATCGAGGCCGCGACCGAGATGGGGCTGAGTGCTGCTCTGTGCACGCGACTGGGCCTGCCCGACTCGTGGATTCACCACGATTCGCGTTCTTCTCAGTTGGCCGAAGCGGGGATCGATGTCGCAGGCATCGCTCGCGCGATCCGCGAGGCCATTGACCGGCATCCAATGGGCAAACCACCAGCGTCGATCGTCCAGACCCGCCCCGCGGGAACCCCAAGCCAGACTCGTTCCTAGGAGCGTTCCGATGTCCCGCTCGGTACTGGTGATCGTGAACCGAACCAAGCCGGACGCTGCCGCAGCGCTCGAGAGCGTGCTTGCGCTCGTGCGCGCTCACGGCCGGGTGGCCAGCGTGCTGGCTACAGGTTCCGATGAACCACTGCCATCGTCAAGCGAGGTTGATCTGGTCGTTGTGCTCGGTGGTGATGGCTCGTTGCTGTCGGCGGTGCGACGATGCCTGCCGCTGGGCAAACCGATGCTGGGGGTGAATCTTGGCCGCGTCGGTTTCATGGCCGGATTTGAGATGACTACGCTGAGCCAGCACGCGGCTTCGCTCTTTGGCGATGCGCCTCTGCCGCTTCGGCAACTCCCGATGCTCGGTGCGAGCGTGACCAGCGCGGGCGAGCGCGAACCCCGCTTCGAAGCCATTGCAGCCAATGAGTTCGTGGTCACCGCCGGTCCGCCGTTTCGCATGATCTCTCTGGCCTTGTCGATCGACGGCGAGCCTGGACCGGCCGTCAGTGGTGACGGGCTCATTGTTTCCTCGCCGATGGGTTCGACCGCGTACAACGTCAGTGCGGGCGGCCCGATCGTGGTCCCCGGCGTCGAAGGTGTATGCATCACCCCGATCGCTGCACATTCGCTTTCATTCCGTCCGATCGTCGTTCCGACCTCCAGCCGCATCGAACTGCGCATGGATCGCGTCAACGACAGCGACGAAGGCGGCACAACACTGGTCGCCGATGGTCAGAGGCCGCACCGCATTCACGCTGGCGATCGCGTCGAGTTTCGCAGCACGCATCAGCAGGTTCAGCTTGTCATCGACCCTGACGTAAGTTACTGGCAGACCCTGCTTGGCAAAATGCACTGGGCCGCCGCGCCCAAGGAGCGCACGCGATGAAGGACAACATTCCGCAGGACTGCCTTCGATGCGACGCCGGCCCGCTCACGCTCAGTTGCATGGATATCTGGGGTGGTGTTGATGCGGCTGACCAACAGTTTTCGACGCCCGGGCTCGATGTGCATGTGCTCAGCGAGCCGTACAAGGGGGATGCCGAGGGTGGAGACGTGTATTACCTCTCGCTGTGCGGCTCTGGGAACATCGCGCGCATGGCCCTTGCCGACGTTTCGGGCCATGGTTCGGCCGTCGGCGAGATTGCAACCAGGCTCCGCTCGATGATGCGCAAGCACATCAACACGCCGAATCAGGCCCGCTTTGCGCAATCACTCAATGAACAGTTCGGGCGCATCTCAGACTCGGGCGTCTTTGCCACAGCCGTGCTTGCGACCTATTGGGCGCCGACCGATCACTTGATCCTTGTCAACGCCGGTCACCCGCCGCCGCTTCTGTATCGCGCTGACCAGGGAGCATGGATGGCGTTGACGGCTGCAACCCCGGGCGTCGTGACGAGCGATGCCTCGGCGGTGGGGGTGCGCAATCTGCCACTGGGCATCATCGAGCCCACCGGATACGACCAGTTTGCGGTTCATCTTGACCCTCACGATCTCGTGGTGCTGCACACCGACGCGCTGATGGAAGCACGTGATCGCAGGGGGCGGCAACTGGGCGTAGAGGGGCTGCTGCGCGTCGCTGCCGAGGCCGATGGGTCGCGCAGCGAGAACTTCGGTCGCCGCCTCATCGAAGGAGCGAGGGCTCACGCGGATGATGAGCCCATCGGTGACGACAACACGCTCATCGTCCTGCATCACAACGCTGCCAATCCGCCTCCGATGACCGTCAAGGAATCCGTCCGCACGCTCGGTCGCATGATGGGGCTCGTCGGCCCGAGCGCCGCTTCACGGGCGTGACGCGCATCAGTCCCATTCGATCAGCGTCGCGACTGCTGCATTAAGTACTTCGATCTGCCCGTCATCGAGCGCGATGACAATCGCTCCGGTCGGGTCAATCTCGCGCACGATGCCCGACACACGCCGCGTGCCCTGAGCAAAGGTTGCTCTGCGGCCGATCAGCATCTCGCGCTCGCGCCAGTATTTGATCAAATCGTGATCGGGAGTCTGAAGGCAGCGTGGGAGATGCCGGGCAAGGCTGCACATCACATCAAGGCGGCTGCTCGTTGAGCCCAGAGCCTCCAGCGAAACCGCCAGGCCTTGCAGGTCCTGGGGCCATTCGCGTTCGAGCACGTTGATGCCGATGCCGATGCATGCCAGATTGCTGCGCACCTCGACGAGCGCGCCCGCGAGTTTGCGCTGAGCATCCGGTTCGATGACATCGTTTGGCCAGCGCACGCGGCATCGCCGCCTGCCGAGGGCTTCATCGCACGCCGACGCGGCCGCCAGGCCTGCAGCGATAGGCAAACGCCACGCCTGGCGTGCGTCGTGCGGTACGCTGATCACGCACGACATGGCCACGCCGCTGTCATCGCTCTGCCACGCGCGCCCCAGCCGCCCGCGTCCGCAAGTCTGCCGACCGGCCACAACCACCAGACCAGGTTCGGTGGCGGCGGCAAAGGCGGCGTCCTGTGTGCTGCCGGTTTCGGTCAGCACCCGCACGCGCCGTAGCACATGGCCATCGAGCGCGGCCTCGATCGCGTCGTGCCAGTTATGCAGTGTCTGGTCGTTCATGTGGCGTCAAGCCCGAGGTCGGTGCTGATCGCGCTGTGCGTCAGCGCCCCGACGCTGATGCGATCAACGCCCGAGCGCGCGATGCCCGGCACCGTGGCCAGTCGCACACCGCCCGAGGCTTCGAGCACCAGCTCAGGCTGATGCGCGCGGCGCAGTGCTGCGGCGGCCGCGAGCCCATCGAGCGAAAAGTTGTCGAGCAGCACGACATCGATCAGCCCCGGCTCGACCGCAAGCACGCGCTCGAACTGTTCGAGCGTGTCAACCTCGATTTCGAAGAACCAGTCCGGCCCGCGGCGTGCTTCGGCCCGCGCGCGGCGCGATGCGTCCGCGACCGCCTCGCTCAGATCGAACCCGGCCGCAATCGCAGCACCGGCCAGATGGTTGTCCTTGATGAGCACCGCCGAGGCCAGGCTCATGCGATGGTTGTGCCCGCCGCCACAGCGTACCGCGTACTTCTCGAACACACGCAGCCCCGGCGTGGTCTTGCGCGTGTCGTAGATCTTTGCGCCGCCGCCAGCTTGTGCAACGTACGCCGCCGTCAGGCTTGCCACGCCACACATCCGCCCGACCAGGTTGAGCAGCGTGCGTTCGATGCGGGCCAGCGTCTGCTGCGGGCCTTCGAGCGTGAGCAGCGCGGCTCCGGTGCCGAACTCCTGTCCATCGCTGATCGGCGTCCGAACGATCACATCGCGCGCGTCAAAGACTTCGAGCAGCATCGGCACAAGGGCCAGCCCCGCTGCAACTCCGCTCTCTCGCGCGACCACGGCTGCTCGTCCATGCGAGAGCGGATCGAGAAAGATAGATCCAGTCAGGTCTGTACCCTGCGGGCCGAGATCTTCATCGCGGGCCAGTTCGAGCAGCCGCCGGGCAAGCGTGTCATGCGCACGATTCCATGCGATGGGGTTCATGCTGAGCATGGTAGAGGCGTTGCGGTCGCATAGCGCCGGGCAGCGTCGCGAACCGCCAGGAATCAGCCATCGGCAGGTTCGAGACTGATTCTGCCCAGCGCGCCCGTCGCCACACCCAGAAGCGACGCCATGCCGATGGCGCGAGTCGGCCCCAGGCGGCACAGCGGCCCGAGCAGCGCATCGCGCGCAGCACCGATCAAGGGCCAGTCACTCTGGAACGCGATCGTCAGGTGTCGCGATGCGAACTGATAAAAGCGGACATGCCGCGCCCGTGCCGCGGCATATTCGACAAACGCCCGCTCCGGTTGCGGATGACGCTCGATCGCGCGGGCCAGTGTTGCCGCGTCGAGCAGCCCGAGACTGGCTCCCTGTCCGAGTTGCGGGCTCATCGCATGTGCGGCATCGCCGATGAACACGATGCGTCCTGTCCAGGGCCTCCGCAGCACCACGTCGCAGTACGATGCGTAAATCAGTTGCTCGGGCCCGCTGATCTGCGACAGAAATTCCTGTGCAAACGGCGCGAGACGTTCAGCGTCCAGGCGCCACCGCGCAAAGTCGAACGCGGCCGGGCCATTCCAGTCGCGCCGACGGATGCTCCAGAACATGCTCACCAGCGGCAATCCATCCGCTGTCAGTCGCCCTGAAGGCAGGAAGCCGATCATTGTTTCGGTGCCGCGATACACCTGGCACAACTGATCCGTCGGCATGTCTCCGGCGGCAGGCCCGACAAACCACAGAGCACCCCACGCTTGCTCCCGGTTTCGGCGCACGATCGCTGCGCCGCTTGAGGTTCGTGTGCGACTGCGCGCCCCATCGGCCGCGACCACGAGATCGAAGCACCCGCAGTCCTGATCGACTGCATCAAGGAGCGTGACGCCCTGCGGGCTTGACATGCAGCGGGTGATCTCGACGCCCAGCCGCTGCGCTGCGCCCGATGCAGCGACGGCTTGATCGAGCAATGCCGCGAGGGCTGCGCGGTGCACGCCGCGTCCGACCGAGCCCGCGTTCAAGTCGTCGCTGCGCAGGTCGAGAACAACTTTGCCGCGATGATTCGTGCCCCGGAGGCTGCGGATCGGCGTTGAGAGTTGTTCAAAGGTGTCGGTGCAGCCGAGCGTCCGCAGCACCGACTGTCCCGGGAGGCTCAGGAGCAGGCCCGCCCCGACAGGTCGCAGCGCTTCGGCCCGCTCGAAGAGCGTGACGTCATGCCCGCTGCGTGCCAGCAGCGCGGCACCGGCCTGCCCGGCTGGTCCACTTCCGATCACCGCGATTCTCATGCGGCAGAGGGTATCGCCAACCCCGGCGTGCGAAGCGGGCAGGCGTCAAACCCATTATCGATCAGGATGCCGACTGTCCTGCCCTTCGCGTTTTCTTTATGTTGCCAAGTCTGCGGAAGATTCTGAAAAAGTCTCTGCAACCGCGCTCGAATTCTGGCTGTATAACTCATGGTGCCGGTTCTCGGCACTGGCGTCGTGGGAACGATCAACCGCTTTCCCGACGTGGCCTCTTTTCGGATGTTCTGGCCCCATGTGTGGGCCTCACGGGCTGGCCCCCCGTCAGAAAGAGCACCATTCACCTGCACATTTTCTTTGTAGTTGTCGCTTCCACTTGTGTTCTGCGCAAGTTTGCCGACAGAAAGGCTGTTTCCATCATGCCGAACGTATTTCTTAAACCCTACAGCAAACTCCTCCTTGATCCGGTTCCACGTTTGATGGGTTCGGGTTGCGTTCCCCAGATTCCTGGCATCGTTCTCGCTTTGGCATTGAATGCCGAGGAAATCAGCAACGGGCTGTATTTCCATACCTTTGATGGGTCCGTGCGTCGCGACGGATCGAGTAACTACTTCGGGTTCGACTTCGAGATGCGAGGGACCAAGCGCGACCTCCAGGAGATGGCTAGATTGATTCGCCTGCGCCAACTCCTGACGCACGAAGACCCCGAGATTCTTGGCGTCATCGGCGCATCGATGAAAGTGGTTCGGATGCAACCTCGCGAGCACAAGTGCATTTGTGCGACGATTCGCACCGAAGATCAGGCTGGAATTGTCCGAGAATTCTGCCGCGAAGTTCTCGCCGAGCAGGGCACGCTGCATTCCATTCACTGCGACACGGCCAATTCGGGGCTCTATCCGGGAACTCCCGACTTCTTCCTGCGCAGCGTCGCTGCGTTCGCCGATGCGGAATCGGCCTTGATGGCGATCGACCGTATCAAACTCCTGCCGTATCGCGAAGTGTTCGCGGCACCGCTCTTTGCCGACCCATCGCGCGGTAACTTTGGTGAATTTTAATCCTTCTTGCGCTCGGCTGCAAAACCGTGGCTGGGCGCATTCAGTTTCGATTCCCTCCCTCACTCTGCTTTGCTGGAGGTATGTGCCATGGTGATGATCTCTCGCCCACGCTTGTACAACGCCCGTATGGTCGGAGATGCGCTGTATGTCGAAGCCAAGACTCATGCGTGCTACGGCCTCATCGCGAACACCGTCGCCAATCTCTGCGACAACTATCCGGGATTGTTTTTTCGGGAGTTGAGGGGCTATGCCATTCATAGTCTTTCCAACCCTGAAATTGGAATCGATCTGGTTCTCTTTCACCCACAGCCACGCACACTCATGGCAATTAAGCAGTTTATCGTCAATAAGGACCACAACGCCCGCCTGTTGTTCAGCACACAAAACCGAGAGCGACAGAAACTGCTCAAACTTCCTCTTCCCAAGGCGGTTTCGCAGGCATGGAATGTTGACCTGACTCTGTTTACGCGCGATTGCTCCGGCATTGTGCTGGCCGTGACGCAAACGATTGCAAAGCACTATGCACTCTTCGACTCCATGACGGGATGGACCGAAGATCTGCGCCGGGACTTGAACATGCCCGAGCCCTGGTTCACATTACGCAGTACGATTCTCTGCAATTCGCAGCAAGCGGCCGACTCTCTGGCTCATGATTTGCGAGCACTCGTTACACGGAAACACTACAAATACGTTCGGGCTGATGTACGTCCGCCCTTGTTTGATCAGTTGAAAGGGGATAGATAGGTTGGCTCGCACGAATCATCCGGCTGGCGAGTGATGTCGCGTCGGAAGCCGATTCAGGTCGGTGATCGATCAACTCCCCTATCGAAGAAGCGAACCAGTAGAGGCTGTCATGGTAGAATCTGCCTGCGTTTACGCTGTGTCGTTCGCAATCGATGTTCACAAAGATTCACGAAGAGATGGAGATATTGATGCACAGGTTCCGGGGATTTTTTGATCGTGTGGGTGGGGTGCTGCTTGCATTTGCTTGTATTCTGTCGGCACCGGTGACTGCTGCTCCGCCCGAAGATGGCGATTGGATCGTGGTCGCTCGCAACTTCGGCTCCATCATCGCGGTGGATCCGGCTACGGGGCTCGTCCGTTCGACGATCTCGGGGCCGGACCTGTTCGACCCGGAGGGCGGCGTCGTGGGCGATGGACCTTCGATCGCAGGCTCATTCGAGACGCGACTACTGCAACTGCCCGGCAGTCGCGACCTTCTCGTCCGCGCGGTGACTTCTCCATCGACCTTCGGCCTGTACCGCATCGACATTGACTCGGGTAACCGCACGCTGCTTCCGGGCACTGTCGGCAATTCGTGGTCGGAGATCGGCGTCATGATCCCCGAATCGGCCACCACGCTCATCGCGCTGAGCGACAACTTCAACGCGCTCGGCGGCTCGATGTCGCGCGTCATCCGCTACAACGTCACGACGGGCCAGACAACGGTTCTCGCCAGCCAGACTGTCGGCAGCGGGCCCAACATCCGCAAGGCCCGCGGCGGGGCGCTCATCGGGCCCAGCACGCTCGTCGTCGCTGAGAGCGGCCTGGGCGACGGCGTCAGCACCGGACGCGGGCTCTTCTCGATCAACCTCGACACCGGCGACCGCGCGTTCCTCAGTCGCCTCTCTGCCAAGCCGTTCACGCGGCAGGTCTGGGTAGATGGGGTCAATCAGGGTTCGCAGGTCTTTGGCGACGGCAACGGCGACTTCGGCGGCGGCAGCGGGCCCGTGATGACCACCAACTGCCGCAGCGTGATGGTGCTGGGCGGGCGCATCCTCGTCGGCTATTCGATTCAGTTGGGGCCTGATGCCTACGACGGCGGCATCATGGAGATCGACCCACTCAGCGGCGACCGCAGGCTCATCGTCGGCCGCGCGTTTGATGACAACGGGCTGGCCGATACCGTGCTGACTCGATTGCCGACCAACGCACAGACCGTGTTCTTTGACGACGCGACCGGCATCAAGCCTGTCGGCGACTTCGACATCGGGCTGGTCAACGTCTTCGGCGACAGCCACGTCTTCCGCTACGGTCTGACGACGGGCCGACTGGACATCGTTGCCGATCTCGACGGCGCGCCGCAGGACCTGATCCTGACCGACCTGCTGATCTATCGCAAGCCCGCCTGCACCGCCGACATCAACGGCGACGGCCTCATCGACTTCTTCGACGTACAGGCGTATCTGAATGCGTACAGCCAGGGGTGTGAGTGAGGTTCACGGGAAGAATCACGCAATCAGATCGATGACCTGAAGATCTTTCCAGCGTCGCTTCAACTTTAAGACACCCGCGCTCGATACCTGTGTGTCAGTGAGATTGATAATTTCCAGTCTCATGATCGGGCACTTCGGACTGACCAGCGCATCAATGCCGGCGTCGGTCATCTGAGTTCCATGGAGATCGAGGACTCGCAAGGATTTCAGTGAGGAATCGGGGTCAGCGATACTCCTGAGTCCTGCGTCCCCGATCGCGCATGAGCGCAGATGAAGTACTTTGAGCCCAGTGAGCGCACTCGAACGGCTCGCAAAGCTCTCCAACGTGTCATCCGATGCTTCGGTATGACTCAAGTCGAGTTCGCTGAGCGATGTCAAACCGGTGTCGCCCCAGGCCAACCATGAAAGACCTGCGCTGCTGATCGTTTCGCTCTGCAGATTGAGCCGTTCCACGCGCGCCCAATCATCTGGCATCAGATCCTCATCTTCAAGAATCTCCAGCGACTCGCGTACCGCGCGTTCGATGATCGCGCGGTCGGCGTCCATAATCGCCATCCTCGCGCGGCGAAAACTGTGCTTGCGCTGGCGGCCGGGGCGCGGGGCTGGAAGGTCGGCCTCGTCGTCTTCGGCATCACTCTCGGGCGCTTCGCCCCCGGGTTCATCGCTCCCGGTATCTTCTTCAAACGCCTCGTCATCGCTCACATCGTCCTGCACTTCGTCGCGCGTCGATGCCGCATCAATGCCGATGTCTTCTTCCTGACCATATCCCTCAGGCCGCAGCGCCAGAAACTCGGCAAACCCCTTTCGCACGCGGTCATCGAGCAACCACTTGCGTCCAAACTCCTCGCGTAATAGCCGATCGAGCGGCGGCACCGCATTGAGATCCTCGATCATTTCGGCCCCGGCGAGCAGCACCTGATCGTGCGTATCGATCGTCGATCCATCCCTTGGCCTGCCGAACTCGTCAGTGTCGGCCTGGCGCTTGTCGAGCTTGCGCAGCAGAAGATACAGTCTCCGAACGCCCTCGGCAGCGATGCGTCCGCGCAGTGGCGGATCCTGCGCCAGCCGATCAAGCAGGTCCGGCTTGCCCAGGTGTCGGGCGGTCTGTTCGAGAAGGCACAAGCCCATGAACAGGCCTCGGGCCTTTTCCGTTTCCGGCGAGAGCAGTTCGAGCAGCGCCGGCGGAGCCAGTCGCGATTCGACGATCACCGCGTTGATCCGCCGCTTGAGCGTTCTCGGGTTGCGGTCGCTGCTGTCTCGCAGCGCCGCGTAGAGTCGCTTGAACACGTCGTGCTCGGCCGTCGACACCACGTCGGCCAGACGCTCATGGATCACCGCGTGGGCGAAACGCTGGAACTGCTCGTCGCGCAGCCGCAGCGGGTACGGCAACTGCACCAGCTTGTCGAGATAAATCTTCTCCGCTGCGTGAGGTACGCCGTCGTCGTCGCCCCCCCGGATGCTGCGTGTCTGTTCGACGATGTATGGCCGCAGAGTGTCGGGGTTGAGCGAAAGAAAGAACACGAACCCGGGCTGAGCCAGCGCGAGCTTGATGCCGCGCAGCACGCCGAAGGCATCAGCAGCGGCACACCGATCCATATCGTCGATGAACACGACCACACGCGGCACTTCGCTCACGGTACTGCGCTGCACCGTGCCCAGCAGCGTCTCCTCGGCGCGCAGCGATCGCAGCGCGGCCATGGTCGCCGATTCGCTCACATGCTTCTTCCACGCCCGGCTGTCGGTGTTCTGCTGCTCGCTGATGAGTTTCTCGTATCGGTCGAGCACGTCGCCGATTTTGATCTGAGTCCCCGCTACTCCGACCGACAGGCCGTGCGCCGCCGAACGGGCCGCGGCACGGGTGGCGGTGTGCAGCGACCGCAGCCAGCCGATGCTCATCTCCTTCATGGCACCGCGCATGGTCTGGAGTTCTTTGAGCCGCAGAGATACCGCGTCGTGAATCGCCTCGGTCAGGTGCGCCAGAGGCTCGGCCTCGCGTTCATACTGCCAGGCATTGAAGAAGACGGTGACGATCAGCGGGTAGAGGCGCGGGCCGTTGTGACCTTCGCCGCTGCGGGCTTCGAGCATCGCACGCACGCGATGCAGCAGGCTGGTCTTGCCCGTGCCCCAGTTGCCATACACCCCGACGGTGAACGGACCGCGTGTGCCCAGGGCCAGTTCGGCCAGCAGTCGGGCGTCGGCATCGCGCCCAAGGTCATCGGGACCGGTGCCCTCGATCGGTTCATCGCTGAGCAGCAGCAGGGGATCGAGGCGATCGGACATAGGTTGAATACGGTAGGTCGCGGGTAGGGCTCGTGTGAAACTCGAATTTCCGTTCGGCACCGAAATGCTTACTACTCCATTTCCCCGACCAGTCACAGGCTCGCCGGTGCGCAGCACGAGGATTTGCCGGTCCGACGGGTCCTTGGGCCATAACTCCCGCACGCCATGCGAACGCGCATCAAGGGTATTGACACGAGGGTAAGTTTCTGGTACCGTGCGCGCCATAGGAGTGGTCTCGATCTCGTTCGAGACCCGGAGCAGACAACGCGTCGGACTTTTCGCTCGTTCAACAGTGGTTCGTGAGCACAGCGCAGGCGTTTGCGCGATCGTTGCGGCCGGACGAACGAACGGAAACACCGAGCCAGTTCAGACAAAAGGAAAACAGCTGTGCAGATCAAACTTGCGGTTGGCGCGATCAGTGTGTGCGGAACGATGCTCGTGTCGGCAGCGTCGGGCAATCCGGTCCTTCATAGCGATGCTGTCGCCATCGACACCTGGAGTCAGGTGCTCGATTTCGATTCCACCTTCACCAACGACAACCAGATCTTCACTTCTCTCAACACCGGGCTCAACCAGAACGCCAGCATCACCTCGTCGCTCTCCTACGGCGGCTGGGTCGGTCAGGGGACATCGCTGCACAACACCTCCTACACACCTGCCAACCCCGGCCTGAGCGGCGTCTTCTTCGGGCACACCGCCGTCAACATCAACTTCGTGAATGTCACCGGCACCGCAAGTCCGTGGGCCGAGTACGCCGGTGCTGCAACCTACGGCTGGGTCCAGTTCAGCGTCAGCCAGCCCACCGCGTGGTCCATTTCCGGCACGGCCGTCGGCACGACCAATGCCGCCTCCAGCGGCTGGAGCGAAGCCTTCCACCATATCAGGCTCTACGACTGGTTCAACAACTCCTACCTCCTCAACACCAGCACGCTCGCGCTCAATGGCGTCGGAAACTACACCGACAACTTCAGTTACGGAGGCGTGCTCGCGCCGGGACTCTACACCTACGACTACCGCAGCTGGGCCCAGCACGGCGGATGGGACAACTCGCCCACCGTCCTGGGCAATACGTCGGCGACTCTGCTGATCAACCTCTCGCTCACAAAGGTCCCCGCACCGGGATCGGCTGGGGCGTGCGTTGTCGCTCTGGGTCTGGTCGCACGCCGTCGGCGCTGAAGTCGCATCACGACGGACGCATCAGGTCGCCCTGAAAACGATCGACACGAAAAAGGAAGCCCGCTCGGGCTTCCTCTGGGTGGGGCTGGCGTTGTTGATGAAGCGCTCGGCACCAGGGCCACAGCATTCTCATGCGCTCATGATTCGCCGAGCAGATCTGAAATCTCCTCATCGACGGGATTGAACGAGCGATCGTCGGCCGGGCCTTTCTTCTTGCGAGGCTGATCCTGATCGTCCTCCTCGTCGCGAGCGTCGGCTTCGAGTTCGGCATCGAGCTCGGCCTGGTGCTGCGCCTCGAGGGCACGCAGTTCTTCCTCTTCCTTGGCCAGCTGCTCCTTGGTCATTTTGCGCCTGACCGCCTCGACCTTGTGCTTGTCGGGCGCGAGGATGATGCTCGCCTGCTTGCCCATCCAGCGCGGCGCGACCTCGATCTTGGCCACGTCCGACAGGTCCTGACAGATCGCCGCCAGTCGCTGGATGCCGATCTCCTTGTGCGCCATCTCGCGCCCGCGGAAGCGCTGCGTGATCTGCACTTTGTGCCCGGCCATCAGGAATCGGCGCGACTGATCCACGCGGATCTGCACGTCGTGCGGGTCAATCTTGACCGAACGCCCGAGGCGGATTTCCTTCATCTCGGTCGTCTTGGACGACGCGCGGCTCTTCTGCTGCTTCTTCGACAGCTCGTACTTGTGCTTGCCGTAATCCATGATCTTGCAGACGGGCGGACGCACATCGGGCGAGATCTCCACGAGATCAAGCCCCTGCTCCTGCGCCATCTTGAGCGCTTCGTGAGTTTCGAGCACCCCGATCTGTTCGTTGTCGGGCCCGATCACACGCACCGGGCTGATCCGGATCATGTGGTTCATGCGGGTCCGCTGCACGGGACCGGCCGGTCGGAAGAACTTTCTGCCGTTGATGATGAAATCTCCTTGTTCAGGACACGACGGCGCCGCAAGCGCCGAAAACAACCGCTACAGGAAACACTCCTGCGCGGACTTGAACTCCATTCTGGATCGGGAAGCACGCGATCATGGGCATGCCGAGGGGTTGCTGCCGCCGAAAGCCCGACTCTCGTCGGTGCGGTGCTCGTGCGGTGATGTCCAATGATCGGTGTTCATACGTGCGTTGAAGCCGGTGCTCGATTCGCCGATCACTCGGCCGCCTGAAAATCCGTAAGGTCCGTCAGAGCGGAACCTTGGGGGATCATACACCCCGCCCATTCAATCTACCTCAAGTTCGGCCCAAAGGCAAGCCGAACTTTGACAAACCAGACCTACGCCGGACGGATCCCACGATACAACTGCTGAACCCGCTCGACTTCCTGCCTGCGGCAGTTGTCAAGCACCAGTTTAGGGATTCGCCACGAACCGTCCTCCGCCGTCACGTTCGAACAATGTTCGTTCAGGCAGCGGTACAGGAACTTGAGCGCATCGCGGGGCTGGTGCATCTGATCGAGGGCGTCTACCAGATCCTGCCGCGTCACATCTTCCGCGAACAGATCCAGGAGCGAAATCGGGGGCAGGTCGGTCGGGCGGCAGGCGTTGAGGCGGGCGTTGCACAGGTCGTAGAGCATCGCCCCGGTCCACGAGAGCCGCTCGATGAAACTCTGCTTGTCGAGCCGGGCTTCCTGAAAGAACGCGCTCGACTCTTTGAACAGCGCGTAGCGCAGCTCGATCGGCAGGAGCATCTTGAGCCCCATGCGCTCCTGCTGGAGGAACTTGTTGTTGAGCATGGGCCAGATGATCGACTGCATGCGCTGCGTGTCGCCATTGATCAGCGTCGGCTCGTCCACCCGATCGACCAGCACCAGAATCCCCGAGAAACCCAGCGATTCGAGCGCCCGATGCAACGAGGCGAGCAGGGCGTAGCGTGACGCTTCGTTGTCATCATGGGAAATCTGCGCGCGCACAGCAAGCGGCAGTTGCGCCAGACTCGCCGCATACGAAGACTCTTCGCGGGGCAGTGCCCGACGGTGTTTACGCACCCGTCGCGCGAGCCTCAGAACCCGAAACCGGTTCCAGAACAGCAGTTTGAGCGCAGCCAGGAGATACAGCACCCCGAACCCGAGCGCGGCATACGCGGCAATCGTCTTGAGTTGCTCATCCAGTTCGGCAAAGAGCACGGCTCCAGCGAGCGCCACACTCGGCACCCACCCAAACAGGAGGATGGTGGTCCGAAGTACACTGCTCATGGCCCCGCCAACTCTGAGCGCGCGACGCAGGCGGCTGGTGCGGTGCCCGTCCGTGTCTCTCTGGTCGTACAGGGCCTGGAGAATGCGGAACTCGTTCTTTACCGCAGGGGGAAACGACCGTGCGGTGCGTGCGACTTCGGGGCCAAGGGCGTTGATCGATTCTGTGCGCGCGGCTCCAGTCAGCGTGTCGGTCAGTTCCGTGACGGCCAGAGCAAGTATCGCGTCAAGGTGGTCGATCAGGCGAACGGCGCGGAGGGAGGCTGCGGGATCATTCCCCCCCATTCTGGAGTGGATTTGTTCGAGGAACGGGTTGAGATCGTCGTAGGAGACAAGAAAGGTCTGGTGGCTGGGGTGCTGGGCGTTCTGGGCGCGGACGCGGTGGACGATCTGGAGGCGGATCGCGGTTTTGCCGCTGCCTTTTTCACCAAAGACGATGGACGTACTGGGTCGGGAAAGTTCCCCGAGAATCTTCTCGAAGTCGGAGTGGGTGGATGGCGGGGCTCCGGCAGTCTCGAACCCAATGCGGGCAAAGACGGAGTCGTGGCGTGCTTCCTCTCCCCTGAAGGGGTTTTCGGTGAGGTTCCAGTGGTTGAAGAAGTTTGCGACGTTCATCGACCTGGGGTGCCTCGGGGAAAGCCGGCTCACGGCATGGTAGACCATGCGCTCACGGGGTGCGGCGACTCGACGCGGGAGTTGTGGAGAACGCGACGTTCGTACCGATTGAGTCTCTAGAGTTGTTGGGAATCGGGCACAGGTTGTGCCAGTCCGGGGCATCATGGCGAATACAGGATTCATCCCGAGCATGTTTCACCGTCGCCTGGCGTTGCTGTTCATGGCCTCGATCGGTGCGGCGACGGTGCTGAGTGCTCAGACGGCGAGGCTGACGCTGGTCAAGGGCGAAGAATTGCGGGCCGAGGCCAAGTCGAGGCTGCTCAAGCACTCGTGGATTCCGACGACGCGCGGGCGCATTCTCGATCGAACGGGTCGCGTGCTGGCGGCCGATCGCCCGAGTTACGCTCTGGCGGTGTCGTATGCGGTCCTCAGCGGCGAGTGGGCGCGGTCGCAGGCGGTGGCGCAGGCGCGCATCGACAATGTGGATCGGTGGGATCTGCTCGGCGCCAGCGAGCGCGAGCGTTTGACCGATGCAGCCCAGGCCCAGTTCGAGCAGCATGTGTCGGCGATGTGGAACGACATCGCGGCCCAGTGCGGGATCGAGCGGAGCGTGCTCGACGCGGCGGCGGCGGCGGCGGTCGCACGGGTCGATCGCATGCATGAGCAACTGGTCGAGGGTCGCATCGCCAGCGCGGTCGATGAATACCGCGTGAGCGGCCGGGTGCTCGATGAGCGTGCTGTCGCGGACATCCGGCGGCGGGCCCTGGCACCGATCGCCGAGCAGAAGTCGGCGCATGTGATCGTGCGCGATCTTCCCGACGACCTTGGCTTTCGGTTTCTGCGGCTGGCCGAGCAGGATGTGCCGGTGCTCAGCCGCAACGGAACGCAGGAGCGCCGTGTGCCTCGACTACCCGGGCTCGAGGTGATCGATGTCTCGGATCGGACGTACCCGTTTGATCGCGTGGCGGTGGACATCGGGCTTTCGACACTGCCCGAGCCGATCCGAGGCGATGGCAGCGTGAGTATTGACGCGACCGGGGTCGGATGGCATCTTCTGGGGCGGGTGCGAGCTAAGCCGACGCGTGAGGAGATCGCGGCTCGGGAGGCGGCGTTGAGTTCCGATCTGTCGCTGCGTGCCCAGTCGGTGACGAGCGGGGGGGTTGATCGCGGGCGTTACTTCCCGAACGACGCGGTGGGCATCGCGGGCATCGAAAGTGCGCGCGAGCATCGGCTGCGCGGGCTGCGGGGCCTGCGGACGATTCATCTGGACACAGGGCTGGTCGATGAACTGGCGCCATCGCCAGGTGATGATGTGTATCTGACGATCGATGTGATGCTCCAGGCGCGGATTCAGGCGCTGATGGATCCGGCGGTGGGGCTGGCGCAGGTGCAGCCGTGGCACGCCAACACCGAGTTACCGATCGGGACGCCGCTGTATGGCGCGGCGGTGGTGCTTGACATTGATCGGGCCGAGGTGCTGGCGATGGTGTCCACGCCGCACGTGCCGCGCGAGGGGATGTGGTTCGATGATGCGGCGGCCAACGAGCGATTTATCGCGATCAACGCGCCGTATGTGAACCGTGCGATTGCCAAGCCGTATCCTCCGGGTTCGATCGCCAAGGCGATGATGCTGGTGGGGGCGAGCACGATGGGGCGGGCGGATCTGGATCATGGCATCGCCTGCACAGGCCACCTGCTGCCCAATCAGCCGACGCTGTTTCGCTGCTGGATCTACAAGCACTACAACGCGACGCACAGCCCCGACGGCCATGGGCTCAAGGCACCCGAAGCCTTGCAGCGGTCGTGCAATATCTATTTCTACACGCTGGGCCAGCGGATGGGGCCTCGGGGGGTGACGAGCGTGTATGAGCAGTTCGGCGTGGGCACGGCGCCGGGACTGGGTGCCGGGCCCGAGTGGCCGGGGAGCATCGGCACGATGTCGGCGGGCGGCGGGTCGGTCGATGCGTCGAGGCTTGGGATTCAGGACGCGATCCTGATGGGCATCGGGCAGGGGCCTGTGACATGGACGCCGCTGCACGCGGCCGATGCGTACGCGACCCTGGCGCGGGCGGGCTACCGCATTGCGCCGAGGCTGATTGCCAATGAAGGTTCGTCCGATCCGGTGGATCTGGGGCTGAACCGGCGCAGTGTGGCCGAGGCTCTCGAAGGCCTGTCGCTGTCGGTGAATCATCAGAACGGCACCGGGCATCATCTGACGTACGTGGCCAACGGCATCAGTCGCCGCGAGCCGATCTTCAACATGCCCGGCGTCGATGTCTGGGGCAAGACGGGCACGGCGACGGCACCCGACGTGCGCTACGACCCCGATGGCGACGGGCCGATGCCCGCCGAGATTGTGCGCACGGGCGATCATTCGTGGTTCGTGGTGCTGGTGGGCCCGAAGGGTCAGGGGCCGCGCTATGCGATCGCGGTGGTGATGGATTACGCGGGCAGCGGCGGGCGGGTGAGCGGGCCGATCACGAACCAGATCCTGTGGGCTCTGCGGGCCGAGGGGTATCTGTAATGGTGCGGCTCGACGCCGAGCACGGCCTGCACGCGCTGACGAGTCTGATCAAGGGCTCATCGTCATCGCGTGACACGGTGATTCAGAGTGTGCGGCTGATCAATGCGTCGTGGCTGTGCGTGCTTGCGGGTGTGGCGCTGTCGATGCTTGGGGTGGCGTCGATCGATGTAGCGCAGAATCTTTCGGGCGGGGCGGATCTGGCCAGCGAGGCGTGGCGGCAGATTGTCTTCGTCACGATCGGCATGCTCGCTGCGACGGTGGTCGCGCTTCCGCACTATCGCGTGCTGGGTCTGCTGTCGTGGGTGGGCATGGCGGTGGTGCTGGGCCTGCTGGTGTTTCTGCTGCTGCCGTTCGTGCCCGCGTCGATCGTCACGCCGCGCAACGGGGCCCGCGGCTGGATCAACCTGGGCTTTACCGACTTTCAGCCGGCGGAACTGGCCAAGATCGCGTATGTGCTGGTGGTTGCTCGCTATCTTCGCTTTCGCACGCAGCATCGGCAGTTTCGCGGGCTGATCGTGCCGGGGCTGCTGACGATCCCGCCTGCGGGGCTCATCACGCTTCAGCCCGACCTGGGCACGGCGATTCTGTTTGTGCCGTCGCTGGCGGGCATGCTGATCGCGGCGGGCGCGAGGCTGCGGCATCTGGTGCTCATTCTGGTGCTGACGGTGGCGACGGCGCCGCTGCTGTATCCGCTGCTTCAGCCGCACCAGAAGACGCGGCTGATCGCGATGGCTCAGCAGGTCAGCGGCGACCGTTCGAGCGAGCAGGACATCAACTTCCAGAGTTTCCGCGCCCAGACGCTCATCGGGGCCGGGCAGGCCAGCGGGCTGGGCGAGTCGCAGGCGCGGGCGATCGTGCATTACAACCGTCTGCCCGAGCGGCACAACGACATGATCTACGCGGTGATCGTGGCGCGCTTCGGGCTCGTCGGCGGGGCCGCGGTGATCGGGCTGTACCTGCTCTGGATCGCGGGGGCGCTGCTGGTCTCGGCTTCGTGCCGCGAGCCGTTCGGGCGGATTGTGTGCGTGGGCTTTGCGGGCTTCATCACGGCGCAGATGATCATCAACATCGGCATGAACGTCGGCCTGCTGCCGATCATCGGCATCACCCTACCGTTTGTGAGTTACGGCGGGTCGAGCATGGTCACGACCTGGCTGATGACGGGGCTGATCGTCAATGTGGCGCTGCACCGCCCGCGTCCGCCGTACCGCGATTCGTTTGAATACGCTGATGATGATGAAGAACTCTTCTACGCCACGCGGCCCTATGGACGCAGCGCCGGATTCAGCGGGCGGGCCCTTACGCGCTGAGATCGTGTTTCCGCCGGCGGCCCGGCCGCTGGTGCCTACCGAGCGGTTCGTCCAGCTTGCGGCCGAGGCGGGCATTGTCTTCGAGCCGGGCGAGGTCGAACGCCTCGGGCAATACCTGGGGCTGCTGCTGGCGGCCAGCGCGATGGTGAACCTGACGGCGGTGCGCGACCCGGCCGAGGCGTGGGAGAAACTGATCTTTGATGCGCTGACGCTGCTGCCGCTGCTGGCCGAACTGCCCGATGGTGCGCGGGTGATCGATGTCGGCTCGGGCGGCGGGCTGCCCGGTGTGCCGCTGGCGATCGTCCTGCCGCATCTTCGGTTCACGCTGCTCGACGCCACCGGCAAGAAGGCAGCGTTCCTGCGGCACGCGGCGGCCGAACTCGGGCTGGCCAACGTGAGCGTGGTCCACGATCGGGCCGAGACGTATGGGCAATCAAACGGGCCCGGCGGCGCGGGAGCGGGGCGGGCGGCGTTCGATGCGGTGCTGGCCCGCGCGGTGGGGAAAGTGGCGATGCTGGCCGAACTGACGGTGCCGCTGGCGGCGGTGGGCGGGCAGGTGCTGCTGACCAAGGGCGAGCGGGCCGAAGAAGAACTGGCCGAGGCCCGCAAAGCGCTGCACGCGCTATGCGTAAGCGTCGGCGGCGTCATTCAAACCCCGACCGGCCGCATCGTGGTGCTCGACAAGTCCCGCCCGACGCCGGGCAAGTACCCAAGAGCCAGCGGCGAACCGAAACGCAAGCCGCTGGGCTGACGAGAGCGGCAGCGAGCAGCACCGCCCGTGCCGTTCGATCCATGTCCCCGATCGGAACAGCTCTGAGCGGTCGGTGTGCCTTTCCTGCCTCTCACCAGTCAACCAGGTCCTCGATCGGAACGACGCGCAGCGGTCGGCGTGCCTTGATGACGCTCGAACCGTGAGTCAGCAGCAATCACGACGAGGGCAGGGAGGACGTGCGCGTGCGGCGAAACGGAGCGGGTCATGATCCCGGCTCCTGAACGCATGCTCTCGATGTTCGGCGTCAGGTGTCCCAGACCTGGAGTCGTGAGCGCAGCCTTCGGTCTCATGAGTCCGGCTTTGCGACTCTTGAGCGCAGTCTTCGGACTCAAGCGCCCGGCTCCGGGAGTCATGAGCGCAGCCTTCGGGCTCATGAGTCGGGCTTTCGGTTACGCCCCCCCCGATATTGGTTGACGGGCCGAAAATCCGCGTTGTTGAGGCCCGCAACGCGGGGTGAAGACCCATCCGGCTGAAGTTGACGCCCGCCGACACCGAAATCGTGACCGGGTGCCATGGCCATGACTCTGCATGGCTATGACAGACATCACTACGGCCACGGAGCAATGTGGTCAACCGCGCCCCGCGTCCGCGTCCGGCCATGCGTGCGCTCCGCCTCCCGGCCAGCGTGCCGCACCGGGGTCTTGACACTGCGGGTATCCTGTGCTCATGGCCAGACTGACCGACGCCGAACTCATCGCCCTGCTCGACAAAGCCGCCCGGGACCGGGCGACGGAACTTGACCTGCGTAGGACACTCGAGGGAAGACAGGCTTCCATTCTCGCCTCTCGCCTGCCCGCGCTGGCCGAACACCTGACCACACTCAACGTGTGGGACAACCGACTCGGCGCAGAGGGTGCCACTGTGCTCGCGCCAGCGCTCGAACAGTTGACGAGCCTGAAATGGTTCAATCTGGGTGCCAACAGCCTCGGTCCAGATGGTGTTGCCGAACTCGCGCCAACGATTGCACGCCTCACGAACCTGATCGATCTCGATTTGACTGAGAACGGTATTGGCCCGGGTGGTGCTGCTTCACTCGCGTCGGCGCTTGAACGCCTGACAAGCCTGACCGGGTTCTACCTGAGTTACAACGACTTCGGCCCCAGAGGCATGGCAGTGCTGGCTTCGGGGCTCAAACATCTGACAAGACTGAACGTACTCGATCTGGGGAATAACTGCATGGGCCCGGAGGGTGCGTCTGCACTCGCGTTGGCGCTTGAGCGTCTGACAAGCCTGACTTTACTCGATCTGCGCAACAACGGCCTCGATGACGATGCGGCCCGCGCCCTGCTCGCGCTGACACAGCCCGGCCGACCGCTGGCCACACTTCAACGACTGTTTCTGTTTTCCAATCCCATCACCATTCTCTCGGACGAAGTGGTTGATACCAACGACCCTGCCCTCATGCGGCGCTGGCTTGAGCAGGCTGGCGAACCGTTGTGGGCGGCCAAGGTCGTCATTCTGGGCGATGGCCGCCTCGGCAAAACGCACCTGCGCGAGCGTGTGTTTGGCGACGATCCCCTGTATTACAACGCACACGAACCCAGCACGCACAATATCGCCCACCTGCGCGTGCCCACGGAGGCGCAGTGGGAGGGCGGCACGCAACGGGTCACGCTGCTGGTCTGGGATTTCGGCGGCCAGAGCGAACTGCACAGCGCCCACCGCTTCTTTCTCTCGGACCGACGCAACCTGTTCCTCGTCGTCGTCGATGCGGCCCGCAGCCGCGCCGGGAATCATCTCGACTACTGGCTGCGCACCATCGCCGAAGAAGCCGGGCGGCGCGGCGACGGCAGCGGGAACGCAGGCGGCCCGCCCGTGATCGTCGTCATCGCCGGCTGCGATCGCGTGCCGGCCGGACAGCCGCGCCCGCTCGAAGCCCTGACCGCCGGCGCGCTGCGAGAGCAGACCGGCCTGAACATCCTGGCGGTCGTCGATGGCATGGGATGGAATGACCAACTTTCGCGCGGCGAGCGAGCCGCGCGCGAGCGCGAGCACCGGGACGCGATCACGCGGCTGCGCGCGATCATCGACGGGCACATCGCGCACCTGCCCGGCGTCAGCACGCCCTATCCCGAAGCCTTTCACGAGGTGGCCGCCTGGCTCGACGATGAGTTCCCGCCCGAGGGCACGCACGGCCAGGACAGCGGCAAGAGTCAGAAGTACGTCACGACGCAGGCCTACAAGCGAACCTGCGAAGAGTACGGCCTCCACTCGTCGCTGCGCGACGTCTGCCTGCACGATCTGCGCAACCTCGGTGTGCTGCACTACGTCGGCGATGACCCGACGGTGCGGAACTCGAGCGAACTGGCCGACCTGCTGTTCAATCCGCGCTGGGTCAAGGGTCCGGCCTACACACTCGTGCGCGCGGGTACGGGCGACCACGAGTACGGCGTCATCACGGCGGCGCAACTCAATCACCTGCTGCCTGTGCGCGACACGGGCAACGCAGATGCCGACGAACTCTGGCAGCGTCTGTCCTTTTCTCAGCCGGATCGTCGCCGCGTGCTCGAGCTCATGAAAGCCTGCGAACTGATCTTCGACATCGAAGGCGAGGGCGGCAGGCCGTCGGGGGCGGTGCTCGTGCCCGATCTGCTGGAGCGCCGCCGCGCGCCGTTTGTCAAGCCCGACGGCGCGACATGCTGGGCCGCGAAGTATGAGCACCTGCCCGAGTGGATGGTGCTGCGCTTCATCGGGCGGCGCTACCGCGACATCCTCGACCCGCAGACGCAACTCTTCCGCGATCAGTTCACGCTCAGCGAACAGGACTGCCGCGCGACCGTGCGCATCAGCCTCGACCAGCGGAAGATCGACGTCTGGATCGACGGCGACACCTCGCGCCGCGAGCGGGTCTTCGGCAGCATCATGGGCGGCCTGAACGCGATTCGCCCGGCGCAGAGCGTGCGACAGGAGCACGAGGGAGCACTGGCCACGCTACGCAAACTGGCCGAGGCAGAGTACGAACCCAAGGGCAGGCGCGGCTTGTACGGCGGCTTACTCACTTTCTGGGAAGTGACAGTGCGCGGCGGCGTGCGCGGGGCGATCGAAGCGACCAAGTCTGAGTGATGATTCCGCAGTGAGGCCCGCAGGCCAGCGGGGGTGGGGGCGAGTACGTCATCGCGAGTCTTCCTCTGCCGGGTGCCACCAGCCACCCGGGTTGAAACGGAGGGCTGCGAGAAACTGTCGACGGCCTGCGGGACAACCGCGACGGCCTGCGAGACGATCGCGGAGGCCTGTGAGAAGACCGCGGAGGCCTGCGAGACGATCAAGGAGGGCTGCGAGAGGACCGCGGAGGGCTGCGAGACGATCGCGGAGGCCTGCGAGAAGACCTCGACGGGCTTCCCGAAGACCGGTTTCACCGGCACCCCCCAGACATGCCGACACGATCGACGCAGATCGCCACACGATCGCGACATTTGCAAAAATACCTTCCATAATCCGGTCAAACACGCCGCTGGGTACCATGGCCATGGCTCTGCATGGCCATGACGGAGATCGCTACGGCTGCGGCAGGATCGCGGCCAGGTCAAGGCCGGGTGTCCGAGCCTCGACTTTGCGTAGCGTCGCGGAGTGGGCAGTGGGGGATGGGCGGTCTGGGTCACTGATCGTGGCCATGCAGAGCCATGACCACGGCACCCGGCTCAGGGAGTTCGATCCGGCACTCGGTTTTCCTGAAACCGCAGAGCAGGAGGCAGAGAATCCCGGCCGAGCGCACGCTGTGTACGAATCGGCCAACGAACTGCTGCTGAGCCGAACACGGGACCGCGAGCAATTCAATTTGGTGTTTGAGGAGAATGTCAACTACGGGTATCGCCGGAACCTCTGGGCCATGAAGCCCTCGGGTATCTTGCTTGCAGCATTTGGGTTCGCTGGCGGGCTCAGCCGACTCACTCTCGAGATCATCCGTGACGAGCCGGTCACTATGACGGCCGCTTATGCGGTCGTTCTGGGTTCTGCGCTTACTGTTTTTTGGATCGTGCGGATCCACACAGATTGGGTGCGCGTTGCCGCAGATGCATACGCAAGACAGTTGGCAGCGGCAAGCCAGAGCATTTAGTTAGAGTCACGGACCGATGCTTTTTTGACTATAAGCGCGTTCAGTGACCTTCGGCTGAAGGAAAGTCCGGTAGTGCAATGGGCCGTAGGATGGGGCCTCAGGGTGTCACTTCGCCCCAGACGGTGGCTTACCGTCGTGGTGGCATCATCTATGATCGCAGGTTTCATATCTCCATGCTAGCGATCCGCGTCTCGGAGTGGTCGGTCGTGCCTTCCGATCCAAGCGATACCGACGTGCTCTTCCCCGTGCCGGGTACCGGCCATGGCTCTCCATGGTCATGACGGACAGCGCTCCGACCGTGATGGGATCTGCACACGATCCATGCGGATCGGTCCTGCTTGAGGATTGCGGAACGACCGGGCGCTCGACCAGACCAGTCTTCGGGCCGCGCACCGTGCGATCGGGTTCATGTGCATATCGCCGATCTTCTCCCGGTTGTTCGTGGCCGACCACACATTGCGGTCGGTGCCATCAGGCCACCTGAACGGTGGTACAGTTCAATAGGAACCAAGGCACACCGATCACTCAAAGCCGTGGTCGGTGGCACGGGCAGCATGCATCAACGGTGGCGGTCGGTGCTACCCGCCGGAGAGCCCCGCCGATAACCTTCTGCTCGCGGCCTCAGTTTTTCGTCTCGCTCATTTTCAAAGATCTGCATCCGCATCGTTCGATGGGACACGACACTGACCGTGTGATCGCGCCTATGGACGGGCGCGGGGCACGCGTCAGCATCATCAATGCGGGCAGAGACGCCCGAAGAAAGTTGGAGGCCACAATGGCAAATGTTGTGCCGAAATCTCGGCAGGAAATGATTCAATGGTTCAGTCAGCGGGCAGCGAGTTGGGCAGCCAGTGCTCAGACCCTCGGCTTAACCGTTGCCGAAGTCTCGGAACTGGCGACACTTATCAACGCAGCACAGACGGCACAGTCCGCTGCCTTTTCTGCACGCATCAGCGCGAAAGACAGCACGATCACCTACCACACCGCCGCCGATGCCCTCGCCGCCTATGGCGCCGCGCTCATCCTGCGCATCAAGGGCAACGCCGCCGCCACCAACAACCCCAACATCTACGCCGAAGCGTCCATCCCTCTGCCCGAAGAACCGTCGCCGCTCGGACCGCCCGCAACGCCTACCGACCTCTCCGCCGCCATCAACAATGAAGGGCAGGTCGAAGTCCGCTGGAACGCCAGCCGCGAAGGCGGAACCTCGTTCATCATCGAACGCAGCATCACCCCCGTTGGACAGGTTCAGGGGCCGTGGACCCTGCTGACCAGCGTCGAAGAACGCAGGTTCATCGACCAGAACGTTCCGCAGGGCCTGTCCACCGCTCTCTATCGCGTCCGCGCCCAACGCGTCGGGGGCATGAGCATCGCCAGCGAACCCGGGCAGGTTCTCTTCGGAACTCCTTCGCAGCAGCAGCAGGCACAAGGCGGCCTGACCATCGCGGCGTGAGTGTGACCAGGCGACAAACCTGAACTCACAGCGCGGCGGCTCGGAGGGGCCGCCGTGTTGCTTTTGTCACTTCGCTGCTCAGTCCTTCACGCCCGTCACACGCCCCGGCTCGGTGTACTTGCCCATCGCCGCCGTCAGATCCACCCGGTTGATGTTGGCCAGCGTCGCCAGCCACGCCAGCACGTCGGCAAACTCCTCCTCGAGGTTCGCCCGCTCGGCCGCCGTCGGCGGCTTGCCCGGCACGTTGCAGGCATACAACGCCGTCGCCAGTTCGCCGAACTCCTCGGCAAAGTGCATGAACGTGCCCGGCGTGCCGCGGGCGGCGTCGGTGGCCGAGTAGCGATCGGCGATGAGCTGCTGAAGCTGGGCAAGGGTCATGGCGGTCTCCGGTGAACAGTGGGGGGACTCGGTGCTGGGCTAACGCATGGACATGATGAGAATGATGACAGCAAAGACGATCAGCATCACCACCACCAGCGACGAGATCTTGAACCACGAATACGGATGCTTGCCGATCACCTCGCCGGTGCGGCCGTTGACAAGTACCTGAAACGTCTTGTCATGGTAGCGGTACGCCATGATCCAGACGGGCAGCAGAATGTGCTTGAACGTCATGTTCGCGTAGTGCGGGACCATCTGCGTGATGCGCTGCTCGTCGCCGCCGATGTCGCGGCGGATCGTGATCTGGATCTGCTGCTCCATCAGCGTGCGCGCCGCCGCAAAGCCCACCGGCAACGTCACCTGGTAACTCTCGGCGCTGAAGCCGGCCAGGAACGAATCGTTGTAGGGCACAAGCGACTTGAGCGGCCAGGGACCGAGTTTCTCAAGCGTCGCCCGGGGCACCGAATCGGCCGCAATGATGAGCACATCGTCGAAGCGATCAAAGACCCGCCCGCGCACACTGCTCCAGCGGATCTTGCGGACCTGCCGCGTGCGCATCACCGACTTGCCGTTCACCATTGTCGAGTAGGTCTGCGTGACGTAGTAGGCGTCGCCGCGCTGGCCGCGATAGTCGGTGTTGACGTCGGCGTCGAAGGTCCAGTACGGGAGATAGATGCCGGTGAGCCGCGCATTGAGCGTCGCCATCGTCTTGAGATCGCGCGGGGCAAAGCGCCGCTTGCGGATCCACGCCGCATACGCCGCCATCGCCCGCGGCTGGTCGATCCCGAACGGCAGCACCGCGCCGGGAAGGATCTGCTTGATCGAGCGGCCGACCGCGACCACATTCGACCCGCAGAACGGGCAGGCATGACTCGTGACATTGGCCGGGAACTCGACATTGGCCCCGCAGGTGTCGCAGTGCGAGACGATGCGATCGACCGTGTCGGCGCACTCATCGAGCTCTCGCAGCGTGCGTTCGAGGCAGAGCTCCTCGACCCGCGCATCGTCGTCGAGCGGGATGTCGGTCGTTTCGCCGCAGTACGGGCAGGCGAGCATCGACACGCCGGGCGCGAACGACACCTCAGCCCCGCAACTGGTGCAAGGGAAGCGTCGCTCACCGTGCGTTGAAACGCTGGCCGTGCTCATCGCCAGATTCAGGCTTCAGGAACCGGCGGCGGTGAACCGGGAACGGGTGGGGGCGAGGCGATCACAGCGGCCACGGCCGGAACCTGCGCAGCAGGCGTCCACTGCGGGAGGCCGGGCTTCCAGACAAGTGTCGCCGGCGTGAGCGAGCCGCGCGCAGCATGAGCGCCCAGTTCATCGAGACTGAACGGCCCGGCCTGTTGCCCGTTGAGGACAATGTGGAAGTGCAGAGCCCCGGGGATCGGAGGCGGTGCAGCCTGGTCGGCCTTGGGCGCCAGCGCCTGGGCCATCTGCTGGGCCATGGCAAAGCCCGCGCCAAGCCCCATCGCGTCGCCCATGCCGCCGCCGGGGTTCTTGGCCGCGTCACCGATGGCCTGCGCGGTCTGGTACTGCGTGTACTTGTTCAGGTCGCCGATGATGCCCATGCCCGAACGCTTGTCGAGCGCTTCTTCGACATTCGGCGGAAGCGAGATGTTCTCGACGAGCAGGTTGCGCAGCTCGAGCCCGAGCTCGGCGATCGAAGGCCCGATGCGCTCGGACAGAAACTGGCCCAGCGCGTCGTAGTTGCCCGCCAGATCGAGAATCGGGATGCGGCTCTCGCCGAGGATGCTGCTGAAACGCGACACAATCATGTTGCGGAGCTGATCGACAATGCCATCGACGGTGAACTGCGTGCCCGCGCCGGCGACTTCGGCGATGAGTGTGCTCGGGTGCGTGCAGCGCATCGAGTACGTGCCGAACGCGCGAAGCCGCACAGGCCCGAACTCGGGATCGCGGAGCATGACCGGATTCATGGTGCCCCACTTGAGATCGGTAAAGAGCCGCGTGGCGACGAAGTAGACGTCGGCCTTGAACGGGCTCTGAAAGCCGTACGCCCAGCCGCGCAGGGTCGAAAGGATCGGGAGGTTGTCGGTCGAGAGCTTGTAGCGCCCGCTCTGGAAAACGTCGGCGACGCATCCCTGATCGACGAAGACGGCTGCCTGCCCGGGCCGCACGATGAGTTGCGCGCCGTTCTTGATTTCGTCGTTGAAGCGAGGGAACTTCCAGACCAGTGTCTGCGGGTTGTCCTCGGGCCATTGAATAATGTCGACGAGTTCGCCGCGCAGTTTCTTCCAGATATCCACGGTTGCCCCCTTTCGATGCCGACAAGCCGGCGGCAGGTGTTTTGGAGTGTAGGGTCTTCGGTTTCAGCGCCACAAGAACGAAAATGCCCAGGGACCAAAGTCCCTGGGCATTGGAGTCAAACTCGCGGTCGCGGCTCAACGGCCCTGCAACTCGACTTCGACCGAGATTTCGGTCCCGTCGCGAAGGACGCCGACCATGACCTTGTCGCCGGGGCTGTGCTTGCCGAGCGATTCCATCCAGCCGTAGATGTCGGCGATCTTCTGCCCGTCCCAGCGGACGAGGCGGTCGCCAGCCTTGATGCCGGCCTTGTCGGCGGTTCCATCGGCCGTGACATCCTCAATGAGCACGCCTCCGATCTCGTCATTCTCAACATAGCCGGGCATGATGCCGAAACGGACACGCGGGCCGGCCGCCTGGCCACCCTGCCGCTCACGCGGCGCGGTGCTTGTCGAGACGAACGAGAACCGCTCGGGCCTGGTCGCAGCGGCAAGAGTGATCTTGGTAAAGAGATTGAGCGTATCAACCGCCCCGACGCGATTGATCATCGAACTGACATCGCGCGGGGTGTGATACTCAGAATGGAAGTCGGCGATGATGCCAAAGAGCACCGGAACCTGGCGATTGACGAATGACGTGTGATCGCTCGCGCCGCTCATGCGGTCAGATTGAACCACGGTGAGAGGCGTATCGGCAAAGAAAGGCTGGAGCCATTCTTTCATACCTTCGCCTGTGTGATAGCCCGTAACGCTCAGGCGCCCGTTGACGATGCGCCCGATCATGTCGAAGTTGATCATGAGCACATGATCGTCGATGGGGACGATGGGGTTGTTGGCATAGAAACGCGAGCCATTGAGCCCCGATTCCTCGCCGCTGAACGCAATCACGAGAATTGAACGGGCACTTGCATCGGGGGGCATGGCGTCGTATGCGCGCTTGATCTTGTCGGCCATCATCATGATCGCCGCCGAACCCGAAGCGTTGTCGTCAGCACCGGGATGCATTTCGCCCGGCCCCGAGCGCGAGCCGAAGTACCCCATGCCGATATGGTCGAGGTGCGCACCGACCACGATGTACTCGTCTGCGAGATCGCCCTTGCCCGGGATGAGCCCGCCGACATTCTCGGCCATGAGCGACTGACGCTCGATCGTTGCAGCCATACTGGCCTTGCCGTTGAGGTCGATGATCGCGCGGCCCTCGTCGGCAAGCTTGCGAAGGTCATCGAGCGTGCGCCCGGAAGAATCCGCAGCCTGAACAAGACGCTGCCCGGCTTCGATGGTCATCATCATGACCGGAACCTCGATGCCTCGGCCTCCAGTCTGCTCGATGGTCATCAGCGAACCGGCACGCGGATCGGTGGTGCCCGGCGGATTGATGATGATCACGCCGGCAGGATTGCGAGCGGCCAGCGCCCGCATCTTGGCCGCGAAGTTGGCGCGATTGCTCCAGCCGGCATTGCCCGACCAGCGGCTGCGTCCTTCGGCATCGACCGGCTCAAACCGCAAGGCCAGCGCGATCTTGCCGCTCAGATCGTCGCCCTCGGCAAAACTCGAATACCCATCCGGGCCTTCATTGATCGCGTACCCGACGAACACCATCGGAGCCTCAACCTCGCCCGACGCGCCGAGCCCGGTGACGGAGTAATCCTCATCGGCGCGGAAGGTCAGCGTGCGACCGTTGACATTGATCGAGAGACTCTGGTTGGTGACGGCGGTCGTTCCGCCAAGCGGGAAGGGTTGGCGGAAACTCGAACGCGGCGTGACAATCTCGCTGCCGTCACTTCCTGTGCGGGTGGTGGGGAAGGCAGGCTCGACGCCGTACTGCTTGAAGTAGTACTCGACATACTCCATGGCGCGTTCCATGCCTTTGGAACCGGGGACGCGGCCTTCCATGTACGGGCTGGCGAGAATCGTCAGGTGGTCGTTGTAGATCCTGACATCTTCAGAGACCATCTGGAGAGCGTCAGCAATCGGAGAGGCGCTGATCTTCTCTTCCGCTGCGAGGCAGGCGGGAACGGCGAGCAGGGCGACGACACCATATGAAAAGGCACGAGAAAATCTCATCGGAAGAGCACTCCTTGCACTCAGCGGTTGACCGGACGATAAACGTACGGCAAAGTGTACCACATTCCGCAACTGGGAAGTACAGGAATCTGAAGGTGCTCCTCAATGACACCCCGAACTTTGCCCGGCCATAGACTTTGCCTGTGCGTCTCTTGATTGCCATTGCAGCGATGTTGTGCTTCGGCCAGTTGCCCGTGCAGGCGGCATTGCTGCACCCACAGGACGGGCCGCATGCGGACATTCGGATCGTGATCGACGAAGATGGCGTGCGGATTGGCGTCATGATCAATCTGGCGTTTATCGACGAGGAAATGCCGTTCTATCGCGAATCGACCGACGCGGTGCACGAGGTCGAAGAGGATGCCCTGCGACTTTCGCTGAGCGAGCACTTTCTGCATCGCACAATCGTGGAGATTGACGGGGTCGAAGTGTCGCCGGTGATCGCGGGATTCGAGATGCTTAGGCCGGAGGTGGAAAACCTGCCACTGTTCCCGCGATCGGGCATGCGGGGCTTGCTACGGGCGCGGATCGAGTTGACCTATCCCGCCAAGAGCCATCCGAGATCGGTTCGATTCAAATGGAGCGGATATCCACCCAATGTGCTTGCGGATGTGGAACCCGGAGAAACACTTCCTCCGATTGTGGTGGAGATGCAACTGTCGGCCGAGGGGCTGGTCGACATTCTGGAGTTCACGCAGGACGAGCCTGAGCGCACATGGCATGGCACTGGATTGACACGGGAGGAACGTTTCGAGACTGTGCCCGAGTTTGATGAGGCAGTGGAGCGGCGAATCCCGGTGCTGGCGTTGGGTGCGGCAGTTGCGGGTTGCGCGGGACTTGTCGTCGGGCTTGCCAGCAAGGGGCGCAAACGCGGTTGGATGTTGCTGGCCCTTGCGTGCTTTGCGTCTGCGCCAGTAATCGGCAGTCGCGGATCGATGGATTTTGGCGCGGGCGCTTCCGACGGGATGCCGACGCAATCAGAAGCGGTTGCGATCTTTACGCCTCTACATGGAAATATCTATCGTGCGTTTGATTATGAAACGCAGAGCGAGATCTACGACGCCCTGGCGCGAAGTGTGGATGGCGAACTGCTTGAAACGCTGTATGACCAGATTTATCGCAGCCTGATTATGTATGAAGAAGGCGGCGCGGTCAGTCGTGTGTCGGCGGTGCGGCTGATGGAAACTGAGATTCTGTCAATTGGCATGCTCGCGGGGTCGACGCCGGGGTTCACCGCGCGGGCGAGGTGGCAGGTCGATGGCGTCGTGTATCACGCTGGACACTCGCACCGAAGAACGAATGAGTATCTTGCGGAATATGTGGTGGCGCATCGCGAGCGAGGCTGGCGCATCCTTTCGCATCGCGTGCTGGAGCAGAACCGGATCGATCCGGTGATGCCTGAGAACCGCGGTCCAGCCAGGCCTCTGTGGTTTCCGGATGGGGAAATATGAGACAAGCGGTTATTGAGGCGCATGGGATCGAGTTCGCGTACGGCGAGAATTTCGCGCTTAGGCTGGATGAATTGTTGATCGCGCGCGGCGAGCGTGTGGCGTGCGTTGGGCCGAGCGGTTGCGGGAAGACGACGCTGATCAACCTTATTTCGGGGGTTCTGCGACCCGACGCTGGATGGATTGAGCTCGATGGCGAACGGATTTCGGATCTCGGAGAGAGTGCTCGACGTGCGGCGCGGCTGCGAAAGATCGGGATGGTGTTTCAGGAGTTCGAACTGCTCGACTACTTGAGCGCGATTGAGAACATCCTGCTCCCATTCAGATTGTCCGGGGGACTCAGATTGACTCGGGAAGTGCGCGAGCGCGCGCACGAACTTGCGCAGTCGCTGGGAATATCGAGTCTATTGGCAAGGCCTCCGCGCCGGCTCTCGCAGGGTGAGCGGCAGAGAGTTTCGGTGTGTCGATCGCTCATCATGAAGCCGGTGCTGGTCATCGGGGACGAACCGACGGGCAGTCTCGACCCCAGGAACGCCAAGGCCGTGCTCGATTTGCTCATCTCGGCGAGCATGGCTGTAGGCGCATCCCTGTTTGTCGTGACGCACGATCACAGCGTGCTTTCGAAGTTCGACCGAGTGATCGATCTGAGTGAGCATGCTCAGGCGGTGTCGCGATGAGAGGCGCGTTGTTCATTGCGATTCGGCATATTCGTGCGAATCTGCTTCAGAGTGCGATTCTCATCGCGTGCTTCGCGCTGACAGCGGGGCTGCCGCTGGCAACGAATTTGTTGCTGGATCGATATGAGCAATCCTTGCGGCAGCGCGCGGTCGATACGCCACTCGTGATGGGCGCCCGGGGTTCGCGGTTTGATCTTGTGCTGACGACAACGCACTTTCGGCGAGCCCCGGTGCCGCAGGTGCGATTTGGGGTCATTGACGAGATTAACGCGATGCGACTGGGAATCGCGATCCCGATGAACACGGAGTACTCGGCACGCGGGCATCCTGTGGTTGGTACGAGTCCGGAATACCGGGAACTGCGGCGGCTGCGTGTGGCGGCGGGAACGTGGCCACTTGCATTGGGCGAGGCTGTACTTGGGGCATCCGTTGCAGCACGCGAAAAACTGGATGTCGGCGACACGATCTACTCAGATCAGATGGAAGCCTTCGATATTTCCAGGCCCCCAGCCATCAGACTGCGCGTGGTGGGGGTGCTTGAGCGCGCTGGTACACCCGATGATGACGCGGTGATCGTGGATATCGCGACATCGTGGCTGTTATCAGGCATCATTCACGGGCACGACAATCCGCGAGAGATTCGGGATACACGAATGATTCTTCAACGTGATGGGTCTCATGTTGCTGTGAGCGGAGCGATGATCGAGTACAACGAAGTGACGGAGGAGACAGTTGCTGCGTATCACCTGCATGCGAATCCGAAGGATCTACCACTGACGAGCGTGATTGTTGTGCCGCGTGATGCCAAGTCGGCGACAATCCTTTCGACTCAGGTCAATCTGTCTCGGACAGAGCAAATGGTGGTGCCGAGCCGAGTGATTGACGAGTTGTTGTCATATGTACTTCGGATTAAGTCGGTGATTGATGCGGTGTCAGTGGTACTGATTGTTGTGAGCGTGTTTTTGATGGGGTTGATCGTGATGTTTTCGGTGCGGTCGCGCGAGCGCGAATGGCTCACGATGCACCGCATCGGGTGCGATAGATTCTTTGTTCCGATGACATTCGGGCTTGAGATTGCGAGCCTGGTGGCAGCAGGGCTCCTGCTCGCGGTTGTGTGCGCGGCGGGGCTGGCATTGCGAGCTCCGGATATTATTGCGCTGCTGTGACGAATGGATTGCAAACAATTTCAGTTCGGGGGTAGCCATGATTGATCGTCGTACGGTGTTGAGCGGGTTGCTGGTTGCAGGATCGCTTGCGATGCTGTCGTGCTCAAAGCCTGCGCCTTCTGATGTGCAGAAGGAACCTGAATCGGCCGCATCCTCGACCGGAGTGGTGACGACGTTCTATCCGACGCAGTACTGGGCCGAACGCATCGCGGGGGGCAAGGTCGAAGTGCGGTGCTTCCTTCCCGATGACGAAGATCCGGCGTCGTGGAGGCCCGATCGCTCCGCGATGGAGGCAATGCAGTCAGCGTCGCTCATCATTGTGAATGGTGCGTCATTTGAGGAGTGGGTGGGAACGGCTCCGCTGCCGCGCAGTCGCATCGTGGACACGACGGCAAGACTGACTTCGCCTTTGATTGTGCATGCCAACGCTGTGACTCACAGCCACGGACCCGGCGGGGAGCACTCGCATGAAGGAATCGACGGACACACATGGCTGGATCCGATCAATGCGATCGAGCAGTCGCAGGCGATTCTTGAAGCGATGGTCGATACGTGGCCGGAACACGATGCCGAGTTTCGGCGCAACGCCGGCGAACTGCGTCGCGACCTCATCGAGTTGAATGCGTCGCTTGAATCGCTCGCATCAAAGATGGCTTCGGTGATCATCGTTGCGTCGCATCCGTCGTACAACTACATTGGTCGGCGTTACGGCTGGGAGGTTATCAATCTCGGCATCGAGCCCGATGATGTGCTCACATCGCACGACTGGGAGCACGTCGAAGAGGATCTGGCGGCAACCTCTGACAAGCATCTGATCGTGCTGTGGGAAGATGAACCGAGCGAAGCCAATGCGCGGGGGTTTGCACAGCGCTTCGGAGCCAGAAGCGTCGTGTTTCGCCCGTGCGAATCGAGGCCGGAGCGTGGGGACTACCTGAGCGTGATGCGCGAGAATATCGAGGCGTTGGCACAGGTGCTCGAATGAACATCAGGGGCCCAGAGGCGATGGTTCATCGACAAGACCTGATTCTGAATCGCGTTCATGCGTCGATGACTCAGCAGGCACGATAAGTTCGGGCGTCATGGTGCGCAGAATGAAATCGTGGACGAGGCGGGAATAGTGCCTTCCGGAAAGGCCATGCCGCCGACCGGGGTAGTAGAACATCTCAAACTGCTTGTCGGCGCGCACAAGAGCGTCGGTCAGTCGCACAGCATTCTGAAGGTGCACGTTATCATCCATCATGCCATGGAGCAGGAGAAGGCGTCCGCTGAGATTGCCAGCAGCACGCACGGCACTCGTGCGGCGGTAGCCCTCGGGGTTCATCTGTGGCGTGAGCATGTAGCGTTCGGTGTAGATGGAGTCGTATTCGTACCACTCGGTCACGGGAGCGCCCGAGATCCCTGCCGAGAACAGCGTGGAATTGGTCATGGCAAACGCAGTCATGAACCCGCCATAACTATGCCCCGCGATGCCGACTCGAGTTGAGTCGGCCCAGGGGTGGCTGGTGATCCAGGTGATGATTTCAGTGATGTCTTCAAGTTCGCGCACGCCGAGTTGCTTGTATGCGGTCCATGCGGACACAGCACCCTTGCCGCTGGCGGGGTACGGGTCGCCTTGCACAGCAATGATGCCAAGTTGAGCCAGCAGCCGATCCGAAAGACGCCCGCCCGACCAAGAATCGGTGACGGATGGAGCGCCGGGACCAGCATAGGTCTGGAACCAGATCGGGTACCTGCGGGATGGGTCAAAGTCGGGCGGGTATGTGATGCGAACTTCCAGATCATTACCCTTGGCCGAAGCGACCTGCACACGTTCAATGCGGCCGAGGTCCCATTCTTCGAGTTCATAGACAGGGTTGGTGTCGAGCGTGCGGACAAGAGTGCCGCTCACATCGCGAAGCGTCACGCGCGTCGGGATGTCGATGTCGGACCATGTATCAATGAAGTACGTGCCAGCGGGGTTGATCTGCACGCGGTGTGACCCCCCAGCGGGCGTGAGGCGTTCCATCGCCGAGCCATCAAGATTCACGCGGTAGAAGTGGATCTGGGTCGAAGCGTCGGCGGTGCCTTCGAAGTAGATAACAGCGTTGTCCTCATCGACATGCACAACGCGCCGCACTTCCCAGGGGCCTTCAGTGATGCGATGCTTGAGTGAAGCATCCTTGTTGAAGAGGTAGAGATGCTTGTACCCGTCGCGTTCGCTGGGGAGGATAAATGAGCCGTCCTTGAGTTCGTGCGGTGCGCCCTGAGGCTCGACCCATGCCTGGGTGGTTTCTCGCATCAGAGTGACCGGCTCGCCGCCGGAGTGCGCCACGTCAAGCAGATCGAGCCATGTCTGGACGCGATCCTGTACGGTGAGTCGCAGGCGACCCGTAGATTTCGACCAGTGTATCGACGAGACGAGATACGAGCCATGGTCATAGTGGGAGAGATTGACGCGCTGGGGTTCGCCGCCCGCGCGCGATGCGATGGCGACTTCGACATGCGGGTTCGGTTCGCCGGGGCGAGACCAGCGCTCCGTCTCGACGCGATGAGGACGAGGGTTGTCATCGACGATGGTGAAGACAGGCAGCGCGGCGGTGTCGGTGATGAAGTACGCCACGTGCTGGCTGTCGGGGCTCCACCAGAACGCTCGCCAGTTGCGGCTGTAGAGTTCTTCGAAATAGAGCCAGCAGTGGCGACCATGCCGAAGCGTGTCTGAACCACCGGTCGTAATCGCTCGCTCTGTTGCGGTCATGACATCAACAACCCAGAGGTTGTTGCTTCGTACGAAGGCGACGAACTGCCCGTCGGGCGAAAGTTGCGCAAAGTCTTCCCGCTCGGGCGAAGCCGTGAGGCGGATGGCGTGCGAGCCGTCGCGCTTGGCGAAGTACAGATCACCCTGATGCTCAAAAACCTGACCCGCCTCGCTGTCGTCGATGCGCGCAAAGTGCCGCCGCGCCAGATCGGCAGCGGTCCTGGAGTCGATGGTGGGCAGCGCAGCGAGAGATTCGGCGACGGCGTCCGTGGGGGGGAGTTCATGTGGTTCGGCGCGGCCGGTGACGGCGTGGACCTTGAGCAATTGCCCATCCTTGCGCTGCAGAAAGTGCTCATCATCGTGCCAACTCAACCCGCTGACCGCCGAGCCGCTGAGGTTCAGGCGTGCAGAGCCGTGCACATCGTCGTACGACAATCGCCGTCCCATGGTGCGATCTTCAGCAAGCGGGCGGGCGTCGCGTAGCGTCAGATACGCTCGACTCGGGATGCGCACGACCGGAAACTCCGAGCCTGAGTCGAGCGCGTCGTCGAAGAAGTTCCAGGCAACCAGGCCATCGGTGCTTTGCGGTTCGAGCAGGATTGACGCGAGCGTGCCGAGTTTCTGCGATGTGCGGACGATGTACGAGTCGGCCATGAGCCTGTGCGAGCGCGCAGCGGCACTGACAGAAACAGTGCGGACCATGTGATGGCCTTCAAAGGCGCGAGTCGCCTTCTGGTGCTCGTCGATCGAGTAGGCTTCGATATCGACTTCGATGTCTTCGCGCAGCACTTCGACGCGGATGCCGTGATGCCCAAGCAGCGTCGCGAGCCATTCGTATTCCGCCGGGAACGTGTACGCCCACGGGCGGGCGACATCGAGGGTCGAGACGAAGTTGTTGATCAGTTCGACTTCGTAGTCGAAGGGTTCATTCGATTCGATACGATTGCCGTTCTCATCGCGCTCGATATAGCCCAGAACGGTCACTTTGTCAGAGAACGCCTCAGGTTTGTTATCGAGCGAGACAAGGGACGAGCCGTCCGGCTGGCGACCGGCATCAATGGTGCGTCGATCGGCAGCACGAATGAGATCGCGGATCGGCCTGGCGTTCACGGCTGAGAACCGCAGGATCTCGTCGCAGAAGGCGTATGTTGCTTTGACGCGGTCGGCAAAGGGCGCGTAGGAGTAGGCTTCGGAGAGAATGGCGAGCCGGTTGCGCACGCCCAGGTAGCCTTCACCATAGCGAGGCTGGGCGGGGTAGGTCGTCCACTTCGTGTGCTGCTCGGCGAAGTTGCCGTAGTAAAACGCGTGGTATCCGGTTTTCTCTTCAAATGCCTTGTCGACAGCGGGCAGCATCGTGTCGCGCACATACTCGATGATCGCTGCATCGCCTGCGGGGTGCTTGGGGCCCTGATAGGTCAGTGTGTAGCGATGCCGCGAGCCATTGGTCGTGTGCGTATCGACCACAACGGCGGGATCCCATGTGTTGAAGAATCGGACGAGAGCGCGGGTCTCGGGCGCTTCGAGTTTGACATAGTCGCGATTGAGGTCGAGGCCTTGTGCGTTGGCGCGGATGCCCATTTCTTCGGGTCCGACCTGGCCGGGGCGGTTGGTCGGGCTGAATCGTTCGTTGCCGTCGGCGTTGTAGATCGGTACGAAGCAGATCACCAGATCTTTGAGGATGGCGCGTCGGTCTTCGTCGCCGAGTGCGATATCGCGGGCGAGCATCTGCAGGGCTTCTTTGCCACAGACCTCTCCGGCGTGGATGTTGCCAAAGAGAAGGACGACGAGGCGGTTGCCGACATCCTGGGGCGATGTGACAGGGGGATCGGCAAGAATCGCCAGCGGAATCAAACGGTCTTCGTTGGTCGTGCCGATGGAGTCGAGGTGAATCAGAGGAGACTGCTCGGAGAGCGCCGCGAGAAAGGCCTGCACATCGTCGTAGCGACCGGTGCGGGCAAAGTCGCTTGTTTCGGCCACCGTCACAGGCGGTTCGACGGCAGACGCATCCGTCCGACCCGAGGCGGCGACCCCGAGAACACCTGTGAGCAGGACAGCCAAGACATGGGCGGTTATTCGATGAAACATGGTGCGGCCCTCGACGCGAACACGTGTGATCGCCGCCGGTTGGCGACGGGAAAGCAACAGGATACAATGGACCCGACCTTGCGGGCGTAGCTCAATGGTAGAGCGTCAGCCTTCCAAGCTGAATGTTGACGGTTCGAGTCCGTTCGCCCGCTTTGCACAAATCTCCGCAGTTGCACGAAAAAACCCTTGCATTTGCAGGGGTTTTGTGCTTCCTGAGCGAGCGGCAGTCGGCGAGGCTTTGTCGCACCGTGACGCATCATTTGGCGCTGTTTTGCACCCCATAGGGTGGCAGAATGGTGGGGGGGTACTTGGATCCGCTGCGAGAGTGCCGGTTGCTCGCATCGTGGGCTGCCCGATTGAGATCGCAGGAAGCCGTTCGACAGCCGCAGCCGTATCGGTCAATCCCAGGACCGTGTAGTGCTTCTGCGTTGTGCGGTAGTCGCTGTGACGCATGATTCGCTGGGCGATCTGTGGCGGCACTCCCGCGCGGGCAAGTTGGGTGCCGAGTGTTGTTCGTAGTGCGTGCAGGTCGATTACCCGGCCCTCTTCATCCTCAGCGACTATGCGAGTCTTCACTCGAGTTCGACTTCCAGAGCCCACTTTGACCGGCTGCCCATCGTTATCGAGCACAACCACGCGACGAGCGATACCGGCTCGCAGGAAGTCCTTTTGGCGAGTCTGATCAGTGACCGTGGTTGACCACACATGAGCAGTTGGGAGCGCAGGTTGTTCATTGAAGCGCTGACGCAATGCCTCGGCGAGTTGAGAGTGCATCGGAATCACGTCTTGTCGTTTGGCTTTACCATGGCGGATTGTCAAGGTCGAGTTGATGAAGTCCACGTCTCTCCATTGCAGCCGCCGCATGTCTCCCTTGCGCAATCCAGCCAGTGCGGCCGCCAAGTACCAGGCTTCACGCCCGTGAACGCGTGCGACCTCGAGTAGCCGCGACAGTTCATCAACTGTGAGCGGACGGCGGACTCTTCGCCGATCACGCGATTCATCTTGCTTCGGAACCACTTTGAGGGGGTTCGCCTCCGCCCGGCCGGTTTTGACGCACCAGGCATAGAAAGCGACGGCGATCTGACGGGCGAAGTTGATCGTCCGAGCAGAGCGCCCGCTTTCCTTGAGCGAAGACAGGTGCATTTCCAGTGAGTCAGCGGTTAGTTCGGTCAGCCGGTTGGCTTTGCTGCCTGCGACGATGGCTTCGAGATGCGTTTCTTTCTGGGCCACGTGATGTGGAGATTGGCCAGCATGGCGACAGTGAGCGATGTACGCCGAGATGTGCTCAGTAATTGGCTTGCGACCTTCGGCTGCGAAACGGTCGTGCCGCGGGTCGATCACGCCGTCTCGACGGAGTCGGTCTTCAGCGATCAGTCGGTTCAGAATCCGCTCTGCGGTTTGTCTGTCGCTTGTGCGTGTCGCGTGCTCGCGTCGCAGGCCTCGATGATCCCAAAAGCGTGCGATCCAAGATCCGTTCTCGGTCTTGCGAAAGAGCGAGCCGCTTCCTTTGGTTCTTTGCCTTCGAGATTGCTTCGTTTTACTCATCGTCGGGTCCTTTCGTCGCTTCGGCCAGTATACCGAATGCTGGAGTTGTTGTGCTTGTTTCACACGCGTGGAGAGACAATCGCCCGAACCGCCCAATCGCCCAAGGCATCGCTTTCAAGGGGTCTGGGCGGCTTGTTGATGGGGCGGTTCGTGGGCGGTGTTATGCTCCTTGGGCGGTTGGAAGGTACTCACCGCCCGACTCTCGAATGGAGATGGCAGAGTCAATTCGTGCTTCCTCGGGCGGTTGGGCGGCTCGGGCGGTTCGTTTTGAAATCCGCCAGATGCGCTGCTTGTCCGTCGGGGACGGTGGATGCACATCAAGTTCATGGGCCGACAGGGCGGGTGCCAAACGCTTTAAGGCGCCAGCCATGCCGCGAGCCGATCGAGGCCAGTCTTTGGATCGATCGTCTGATGCCAGTTCTTCCAACAACAGACCAGCGGTGCCGGACCATTCGGTACGTTCACGCATGAACTCCAGGAGGGCGATGGCGACTTCGCTCGACTCGACGACATCTTGAGCCAGGCGATCCGACTGTCGGGCGTAGATCTCGCACGCTCGCGTTCCGATCGCGCTATCCATGGCGGCCAACACGCGGGCAAAATCTGCCATTCTTGGCAGTTCCTTGAGTTCCACGCTTGGCAACGCAGCCAACACCGTGGCTATGAGGTCGAGCAGGGCTCCGAAGATTTTCGGCTGGAGTCGGTTGTAGTCCGCGATCAGCCCTTTCTCAGGCTGTCGGCGATGGGTTGAGATGGGCTCCAGATCGACCATGACGAGTCGGTCGGCGAGGTCGCCACGCAATGAACCAGTGTCAATCGAAGTCAGTACCACGGCACGCCGAAATGCCATCACTGCCACGGAGTCGTTGGTGAAGAGTTTTCGACCCACCCAGGCATCGCCAGTGCATGACTTGCAGAGTGCATCGGACCACCAATCGGGTATCTTGCTGACGTTGTCAACGGCGAACGCCCAACTGTTTGCACATGCGACAGCCCATGCTTCGGGGTTGTAGGGCTGCGATCTCAATGGGGCCGGACTGGGGTCAATGAGCTGCAAGACCAGCTTCGCCGCGGTGGACTTCCCGGTACCTTGCATGCCGCCGACGAGCAAGATCGGGTGCGGAATGTCTGGGAGAAAGGACGCGATCATCCAGCCCAAGAGCAGTGGCCACGTCTCTTCGCTCACGTTGAGCAGGTTACGCAACAGGGTGATGCCTGAGCCGCGCTCAGGCATCGGTAGTTGCCCTGAGAGTTCGGTGCGGCGGAACAGCACTGGAGATCGCGGCACAACACGCCACTGCGTCTGTTGCACGAGGACAGCCGCGCCATTTGCGGTGCCGAGGTCAATCACGACCCCAGATTCGAAAGCAGCGACTCGAAGTGCGAGCGGCTGAGCGGGATGATCCAATGCCAGGCCTCGGAGCGTCAACATCGAATCAGCCAAGACTGAAACGCTCAGTGCTTCCGGCTTGCCCCTGATGCGCGAGTCCTCGAAATAGGCGCGAGCGAGCCGGTCTCGGAATGCAGAAGAGTCGAGTGGAAGAGCCAGATTTGGTCCGGAAGTCTCGACGGCGAAGGGCTCAGCCCGTTCGTCGCGGCCGAATCGATAGCGCTGCATGGCCAGCCTGACCACGCGCAGCCTCGCAGCCTCGCGATCGGAGGATTCTTCGAGGTCGAAGTGCACTTCGCCATCGCCAGCCAGCGATGCGTCAGACGGTTGGATTGGTGGTGTTTTGGCGATCAGTTCGTCCACCATCACCCGAACCTTCTCAGCGTCGCCGCCTTCGGTTTCGAGAATGTCAGCAATGTCGCCACCCTTGGCAAGCTGGGTCCAGCGTTCCACTAGGCGCATGATGCGCACCGATCGTGCACCCGCAGCCATCGCTAGCTTCGCGACTATCGTTGCGTAGTTCTCTCCGGACTCGTCGTTGTCTGGAAAAATCACGACCTCACGACCGGCCAGCGCGGACCAGTCACTGTGCTTCGCCGCCTTCGCGCCGCCCGCGCTCGTTGTACTGAGCCAACCGCAGGCCGCCGCAGCGTCCGCCGCCTTTTCACCTTCTACGACGATAATGGTGTCGCAGGGGTCAGCATTGAGCAGGGCGGGCAGTTTGTACAACGGTCGCGGTTTGGGCATTGCTCCAAAGGACCATCCGCGTGCAGACTCACTTGCTGGGAGGATCCGCTTTTTTGTGGCGCTGTCGAACCGGAGGACAAGCCCGCAGGCTTCGCCATTTGCGGTGCGGTACACCCAGTGCCGTGTTGGCTTGGCCGCATTTAGAAGATCGTCGAGCGATTTCCAGAATGTCCTAGGACGGTGGCTTGGCTTTTTGAGTGATCCTTCTGGGAAGAGATCACGCTCCGTGAGGCTGATGGCAGCTACCACACTCGCAGTTTCGCACCCCGCATGACAGAACACGAGCGCTCTACCGTCATCGCCTGTCGCAATGCTCAGTGAAGGCGTTGAGTCTTCGTGGGCTGGGCACTTCGCAATCCACCCATCGCCGCTTGGCTTTGGATCGGATCCGGCCGCTCGGAGGGCATCGAGGATTCTCTGGACGGGGTTGAATGAGCGTGACGTGGAGGTGAGGTGTGAGCCATCAGGGGCGTCGGCCTTGTTCGATTCCGTCGTGGTCGAGGATTGGGCAGTTGTCGGCGTTGTCATTTGGACTCCTTCCGATGGAGGCCCGCCCGCACCTTGGCTCCCGAGCCGGGCTCAGTCGGACACCCAGCGCGGACCCACGCTTGGACCTCATCGGGCGAGTACCTGATGCTGCGCCCAACTCGATAAGAAGGGATCGCGCCGCAGCGAGTCAGCGCCCACACAGTGCGTGAGCACATGCTCAGTGCGTCTTCTATGTACTTGGGCTTGACCAGAATTGCGGGGAGTTGATCAGGCATTGCCCACCCCCTTCTGGCAATTAGCCTGGAAGGGGCCGGGTTTGTCGCCGGTCCAGTCCTCTCTCACCGGCTTGGGTATGGGACCGAGCGTGCATGCACGCTCAGACCAGCGGCTCGCAGCGTGATGTCGCCAGCGCTGTACCTGAGGTGAAGGTGACGGGATCTCAAAGACTCTTGGTGCTCTCATGGCGGGACTCCAAAATCGGGCAATATGCCCTCATGGATTCCCGTCGCGGTATCGCCAAAATCACCTCCGATACTGCCCGATATGCTTTGATAATCAGTGTTTTCTGGCCCGATAGTGCCCCATTTTGCTAGTTGTTATCGAAGGCACCCTGTCTCTCCCGAACGAGAAGATACTGCGAACGACGATCTGATCGACCTCCCTGATCGATGTTTCGAGGGTCCATGGTGTTCATTCGAAGGCGTTCGTATTTTGGACGCACACTCTCGAGTTCGTCCAAGACGCCGCCTGCTTCCGCGTGAAGCTTTACTCGCGTGAGTATCTCGGAGACTCTGGGCTGGGTGTAGTTGGTTTTGTACTCCTTGTTAAGCTCCTGAGCAATTCGAGTTTGCGTCATGCCAGTGATGTAAAGCAAATACGCGCGCCTGTCGTGCGGCCCGAGTTGCGGAAGCGTCGGAAGACGCTGGCTCTGTCCGTCAGTTTCGTCGCCCTCGCTGCCAGAAGGGTCTCCATTGAAGTCGTCTTCAGCGAGCTGCTCCGCATCGGACAGGTGGTTCCGACACGACTTAAGCGGTTGCCAAAGCCTGTCAAGCTCAAAGATGAGCCTCTGCAGTTTCTCGCTGATCCCCTGATCCGGCCATGGCAGATTGTTCAGCGGAAACTGCGGCTCCTGCCCGATGAGCAAGGTCCCAAGCAGTGCGCTGCAGCACTCTCGAACACGGACAGACCAGCGCTTCGGCAGCGGGTCGGCTGGATCGTCCATCATGCTGGCTGCGTACTTGAGTTGCTCTAGGAGTGCGTGTACATTGCCTCGGAGCGACTTCACTACAGCAGCCAGATTGAGCACCGGATTTGGAAGGCCTCGGTTCCGAAGCTGCTCAAACTGGCGCTGATAGACCTCAGGGTTTCTCCAGTCGAACAGATATGCTCTTTGCAACTCCGTCGGGACAGCGCCGCTTGCGGCCAATTGCTCCCATTGATGGATCTCGGCCGCCACGATCTCCGCGAGACTCATCATCTCCAACATGGCGTTGTACGTGGCTTCGATTGAGTTCGTATTGACCAACTTCATGGCTGTGTGCCTCCTTGCGCGTACGCGACGTGATGCGAGTCCATGTGACTTCACGCCAGAGTATGCAGCATTTTGGCGCTCAGCATGTCGAATCAGCTAGCAATGAGGGTGCATACATTGGGTCCCGGCTGTCCAGACAACCGCTCGCGGACGCGACACAGTGTCAGAAAGCATGGGAACTATGCTCAAAGGCCTCCGGTGAAGGAGGCAATTAGGTTGCTGGAGCGGGTGCTATTCATCGCGAATGATCGATCATCGGGAGGAAGCAACGCAGCCATCGGCGGTCGACAGTCAACGGGCAAGGCTCGATCTCAGTAACTAAATCCCATCCGTGAGCCTGTTTGATGAGAATGATTGAGCATCCGAGGTGGAGGAGTCCAAGAAGCAGCGTGGCAGACTTCTCATTTCGGGTGCAGAGTCGGTGATAGATCTGGAACCACGCGATCGTGCGTTCCACGGTTCATCTGCGTTTATACCGTCGCTGGCTTCTCCCGTCCTGCGTGACATGCTCCGGCTTGCGATTCCTGCGGTGCGGCACAAACAGATAGGTGCCTTCAGCCGCGAGTTGGTCATCGAGCGCATCGCTGCCGTAGGCCTTGTCGCCGATGAGCCGATCGGGCGTCACCCGGGTGAGGATGAAATCAAACAGACCTTGCACGAGCTTGCTTTCACGGGGATTGCTGACGCGGTATCGACCGCAACAGGCATGCCTCGTGCATCGACCAGCACCATGATTTTGACGCCTTTTATAGCCTTGGTACAGCCGATCCCGTCGCCGTCGGCGTTGCGGTCCAGGCGGCGCAGCACCGCGTCGTCGATGTACCGCACGCCCCAGACCTGCTGGACGATCCGGTCCGTTCCCGCTGAGGTCCCGAAATCTTCATCGACGTGTTCTTCGAGCACCTGCCAAGCCGCCGAGTAATAATAGATCCGCTCGTCATCGACCGCTGTCGCCTGCGTCGCGCCCGAGTCGTAGCGTCGCAGCGTCCGCCAGTTGAGCCCGTTGTATTCGTACGACCCGCGCAGCACCGACCCCGGCTGCCGCGTGATCGACACAAGCCGGTTCCAGGCGTCGTGGACATACTCCAGCGGCGGCTGGAATCTGACTGGCAACGAAATACGCTAAAAATAGAGGCCGCACATTCTGGATACAAACACCCCTGGCATCGTCTCGTCGTTTTTAATTAACGGCTGAACCTCAGACGGAAGATGATCGCAGTACCTTTTCAATGCGTCACTTCGCCGAGTCGCAAAGAGCAGCGCCAAATTTGGCCGACCTGATACTACCACAGCCATTCCCACAATGGGCTTAAATCCAGATTTCACATTTATGAATCGACATGGGAATATGACTACATCTTCCAATTGACTAAAAAATTCAGAACGACCTCTCAGTGTTCGTCGTTTCCATGTCAGAATGTTTGCCTGAAAATCAAAGACCAAATCATCATAGCACAAATACTGCAAGCCACCATAGATTACACCTGCCATTCCCAAAGCGCATAACGATAAAAAAGTAGAAAATGATTCGGTGTTACTTCGCGTCAAGAATGCATAAATCGCAAACCCGACGAGGACAATGCCTGGGATTGCGTAAATAATTGTGTAGTACAGCCCTTGAGTTTTTATGTGATATGTGCCAAGAGCACCGCTGTCGAAATTCAACGCAAAATTAGAACCCAGAGGTATCTTTGCGAAATCGCCAGTCCAAGCAGCCGTTTCATCATGATTGTCGGAAAAGAACAGGCTCATGGGCAGGTTCCAAGTTTTTCAGCGCATTCCGGATGCTCTCCGAGGAGATTCAGGAGCCCCTGTAAATTTAAAGCGCACGTTCTACGTCTTGACTGTTCATCTGCATTCCTTGCAGGACCTAGTACATTTCGGTCAATCCAGTAAAGTCCCGCAGCACCACCCACAGCAGCTGCGGCAGCAACAGGGTTCGTAAATGCCAAGATGCCCAACGCGGCAGATGAAAAGGCGGATGTGGCTCCTTCATTGTCACCTTCGATCACTGCATCAACACCGATCGCGGTATCAAGGAGAACTCCAACAGCCCCAATAGCATTGCCAGCTGCCTTGGCTGCCTTTGCACCTTTCTGAAGTGACTTTCCCTTTGCATTCAAATCACCATCTGCAATAGATTTTTCGATGGACGACATTCCTTCCCTCAAATCAGGCCTAACTCTTGCAGACTTATCTGCCGCCGCTTTCCCAATTTTGTCGCCCAAGTATCGTCCTCCTTCAGTGCCAACTCCAGCCGCCAGTAGGCCGAGTGATATCTGCATAAGGAGGTCATCAACATCAGCAATAAATGGACCGCAATTGTTGCGTACCGCCTCCTGTGCATTACAAATACGGTCGAGAACAGAGTCACAACACTCTAGACCGAACGGGTCGTTGTAACGAACCGGGCTTGACCGTACATACTCATACAGGCTCCCCCCATCCACATACCCCGCCGGATCTCTCTCCAGCCACCGCCCCAGCCGTGGGCTGTAGTGTCTGAAGCGCACGCAGTAGATCTGCTCCTCGCAGTTGAACCGATACCCCGCGTAGCCGACTTCGTTGTCCGGCCCGTCTTCGTCGCGCGGCCCGCTGATCCAA